>JACJYZ010000002.1:666933-1000400 GCA_020635855.1 Flavobacteriales bacterium
CCACGAGGAATTGTTGTAGGACATTTCGAATCCGTATCCGTTGGCCGGGTTTTGCATCACAAACCTGACAATACAACCGCCGTTGAGGTTGGTGGAGGTGTAGTTGGGTTGTGCGGTGGGCGGGCTGGATGTCCTGGGAATGCTTACCGTGGTGGGTGCGGAGTAGAGGCTGCACTGCGGGATTTGGTAGCGCACCGTTACATTCACGTTTCCGTTCCAGGAAGGCGAGCATTGGATGGAATTGCTGGTACCGTTGCTTGCTCCCATGTATGCGTTGGTTGCAGACCATGCATAGGTAACGTTGTATGGGTAATCCGTGGGTACGCCGGCCGGTGTGGATACCGGGTAGCTACCGCTGTTGTTCGTACACAAAGATTGGGGGGTGTAGATGATCCCGGGCGTGGTTTGGAAACCGATCTTGATATCATCGATCGTCCGGGTTTTGGTCCCGGTGAAAGGGAAATTGAGATAGCCCCACGTGTATTCTACCTGAACCCAGCCGGTAGCACCGTTGGTGGTTGTCCAGGTGACGGCCTGGTTCTTTTCGCTGATACTGGGTGTTGAGTATGGCGTTTCGTATGTATAGGTAATGGTATTGGTTCCCGTAGATGTAAATACGCCGTTTGCGCTGCACGTCCATTTGATCTGTTTGACCCACTCACCTAATCCGTCGGCGGTTACTTCACTTAAATAGGTGACAGTGGATCCCGGACAAACGTTTTTCGCGCTGGGATTGCTTATCAAAGAAATATCAAATGCGAATGCGTGCGTGACTGCCATAAACAGCAGACATGTAAGTGTCTTTAAGTGTTTCATTGTAATAAGATTTTATGGCTCATTTCAGATGAGCGGCTGTTGCATCTTGTGGGGATGCAAATCCCGCTATGCCGCTTCCGGCGCCTTATGCAGACATTGCATAGCAAAGGTACATACAAGAGGTGCTGGTACTTTTCGCTATTATGTGAACGCGGCCATCAAGTGAGCGAGTGATGAAAATGGGGAAGTGAATGATGCAGCATACAGCATACAGCATACAGTGGGCGTTGTAGTTCTCGGGCGTTCGGGCATGGATTGTACAGTGAAACGCATTTATGATTGGGTTGGGGGGAAGCTACTCTTGCTCTTGCCGTTGCTCTTTTCGTTTGGTTTATTCCCGCTTTATTATCCGGAAGTACTGTGTTCCTATCCGGATGAAATAGATGCCTTCGGGGAGACCATTCAGGTGAATGCATTTGCAGGCGTTGTGTTTGGTTCGGATGAGTAGTCGCCCGGTTCCGTCACGCACTTCGATATCGGCGGGAAGTACGTTCTGACCATCGGAACTTATGTACACAACATTTTCGGCCGGGTTCGGGAACAGCCTGATCCGGTTTCTGTTCGGGCCTGGATTTACGGATGTATGCACATTGGTGGAGCAAACGGTGTACATGCCGGACGTAAAACGATCTTTTGCCGGAATACCCAGCTGGTTATAAGGTGCAGGTGTGCCGATGGAGGGCCATGTGTAAAGTGGAGGATAAAATTCCGGATAGGATTTCAGGTAGTATGAGCTGTCCGGAAGGTTTGAGGTGTTGGTGGGTGTGATCGTGCCACGTACATTGTTGCCGTATTCCAGATGACCTGCTCCGTTGAGTGCATATTGACCTTTCAGGAAACCGGTGTTTGTGATCTCGTTGCCCACGAAATTCTGGTAGTTGCTCGGAGGATTGTTGTTCATCACAAGGCCGTACAATTCGGCCCGGTTGCGAAAAAAAGTGTTGTAAGGGCCGTTGATGCCATGCGAATCGTCGATAACGATGTTCTGAATGATGTTGCTTTCGAAGAGATTGGCGTATGCGTAGTTTCCATGCAAGACGGCGTCTCCGGATGCGTTGTCGGGAAACGGGAACTGGTCCCAATTCGGGTTCAGGGAATAGTTATACCCAACCACATTGCCGTTGGAGCCTGCCTGCAACAACATTGCATGGCGCAGAAAATTGAAGATGTTGTTTTGCACCAGGCATTCTCCCGATGTATATTCCAGCACCACCCCATATCCGCGCCCACCTTCTCCGTAGTCAAAGGCATGATGGAAGTAGCATCCGCTGACCAGCACGTTGGATGAGGCTGAAATGTTGATGTGCGCGTAATTGGCCTTGTCGCTTTCCAACCCCGCTACCCAACATTTCACAGCATAGGTGAATTGAATGTTCGATGTTTGGCCGGTTGTAACATCCATCCGCTCGATGCGGAAGCATTCAAATCCAGCATACCGTGCGGGGAGCATCTTGATCATCCGGGGATGTTCGGAAAGTGCATAACTTTTTCGCAACGGACTGTCAAGATGGATGCGGGTACTGTCTATTGACAGGATCCGGACGATCTGTCCGACCGAGCCATACGCCCAGGATGAAGTGACAAGGGAACTGTCGTTCTGAACAATGCGGATGTAGTCTCCGGGTGCCAGTCCTGCAACGTTGTCGACGGAAATGAAACTGCTGTCTTTCTCCGCAGGTTGCGTGAAAAACGCATGCACTTCCGATAAATAGCCCTGTACAGTGAAAAGATCCTGGTTGTTGCCCGCAAGGTTGAATCTTAAACAGGTGGAGTCGGAGGAGGCGCCCCTGATTACCACGCTGTCGGGTATGGTGAATGCGGATGTGAACAGGTAGGTGCCCTCGGGGAAATAGATCACGCCGCTGTGTCCTCCCAACGACTGGATGGCATGTTGCAATGCTGAATTGTTTACGGTAACGCTATCGCCGGTTCCGCCGAAGGAGGTGATGCTCACCAATCTGCCGTAGGATGGGATGTTTCCCCGGAATCCCGCCAGGTTCCATTGCACCCTGCGCGACGCAGGGATGATCTGTGCCCCGCAGGACAGGGAGAAGAACAAGAGGAATGTGATGATCCTGTACATGGTTGTTCGTTTGGATCAACATGTCTTCGGATGCTTATTTAAAGTTACGGAATTATTTATGGCAAGGGCAAGCGTATTCCCCTCCAACCCAAATCTTAAAGGCGTCTATCTGTACAACCCATGCCCGAACGCCCAAGCGACCACAACGCCTACTCTTGCTCTTTCAATCGTATATCCCGGTCTTTTGTAAACCCGGATATTCTGTTCATGAACTTGCCTGTTACTTCCTGTCATCGGTGAAATAAATTTCAGGATTGAACCTATCCTAATTTCACCAACAATCAATCATCATGAAAACAAAACTTTGGATTTCCGGTATCATGCTTGCATTTGCAGGAATGGCGCAGGTGCATGCCCAGGACTATACCATTAAGAATATCATTAATGGGAATACATCAACCTATTACGATTACACCACCATCAAGGACAATGGCGGGACTTACCGCGGCGGACTTCTCTATAAAAAGAGCACTTCCTACCCGCAATACGGAACAACCGGTGATTTTACGCTGTATTCCAAAAACTCGCCCCTTACTCTTTCCACCAGTGATGGCAGCCGCATATCCCTCAATCCCAATGGCGGAAATGTGGGCATTGGAACGTTCTCTCCATCTTATCCCCTGGATGTGGTGGGCGTTGCCAACCTGATCAAAGGGTATTACGGGGTGGCGCTTCGTGTAAACAGTGCAGAGGCATTGTGGTACAACGGTACCTATTTCAGCTGGGGTTATGATGGAAGCTACAACTACTTTGCCGACCCCATCACGATTGGTACCACATCCAATCCGGGTGCCTATAAACTGGCTGTGAAGGGAAAGATCCGTGCCGAGGAAATCGTGGTGGAGACGGGCTGGGCCGATTACGTTTTTAAGAAAGATTACAAGCTGCGTACGCTTCCGGAAGTGGAGTCATTCATCTCTGAACACGGTCACCTGCCCGATGTTCCTTCCGCAGAAGAAGTGCAGAAGAACGGAGCCAGCCTGGGAGAGATCAATACCAAACTGCTGCAGAAGATCGAAGAGATGACGTTATACATGATCGAGATGCAGAAGGAAATTGAAGCACTCAAATCCGCAAAACAGTAAGCCATGAGAAGAATCATACTTTGTGCGCTGATGCTCTATGCGGCAGGTGCACAGGCGCAGTTCAACAGGCTCTACAGCGGCGATGCGTCCCAGATTGATCAGGCCGTGTCCGCCTATATGTCGGCCAACAACATCAAGGGCTTTTCCGTGGCGGCGGTCAAGAATGGCAACATCGTTTATATCAAAGGATACGGCAAGTCGGATGTGGCCAATAACATCAACGCCGACGAATGTACATTGTACCGCATCGGTTCGATGTCGAAATTCATCACCTCCGTATTGGCCAACCAGTTGTTTGAAATGGGTTACATGTCACCCGATGATGATATCCGGACCTATGTTCCGGAGTTCCCTGACAAGGGCAAAACGATCACCGTCGGCGACCTGCTGTCCCACACGGGGTGTATCCAGGACAACAGCTCCACGAATACGTCGTACATGAATGCCAATCTCTCGTACAATCCCATTGCGGCGCTTGATATCTTCAAAGATCAGCCTTTGCTGGGATCATGTACGGTCGGAGGCAGCATCGGTAATTATTCCAACTGGGGTTATGACCTGCTCGGAGCGGTCATTGAGCGGGCCGGCGGAGAGCCGTATGAGGCCCAATTGTATAACCGCATCATCAAACCGTTGAACCTGGAAATGTTGCAACCCGAATACTTCTGGAGTGTGCGTCTTAAAACAAATCCGGACAAAAGGCGATCTAATTTAAGTCATAGATTTAACATTTGCTGACGGTGGTATTTTCTTCTTTGTTTCATGGTTCTTTCTTTGATTTGTTTTCGTCTGGCCAGGATCTGTTTATCCCTGCCGAAGAATACGTCGGCAGGGGTGAGATTTTCCAGTGATTCATGGTATCTACGGTTGTTGTAATATTCAATGAACTCAGCCAGTGCCTGGCGCAACTCATCGGGTGAATAGTAGTTGTCCAGCTTGATCACATTCTTCATGGACTGATGCCAGCGCTCGATCTTTCCCTGGGTCTGTGGATGACGGACTCTTCCGCGCACATGCTTGATCTCTCTGTCCTGGAAGAAGTCAGCCAGGTCTTTGGCGATGTAACACGGGCCATTGTCGCTGAGTACTTTGAGAGACTGTGTGGTTTTGTCAGGAACCACACCGGTGATCTCAATGGCCTTATCGATATTGCGCTGTACGTCATCGGCTGCCATGTTGGTGCATAGTTCGGCATGGATCACGTAGCGGGAGTAATCATCCAGTACCGTGCAGAGGTAATACCATCCCCAGTGTCCCACTACTTTCAGGTAAGTGAAATCGGTCTGCCACATCTGGTTGACCCGGGAGGTCTTGTCTTTGTACTGGTTGGCAGCATGATCCACCACAAAGGCCGGTGCAGTGATCAGCCCTCTTTCTTTGAGAATGGCATGCACGCTGGACTCGCTGATATACCAGCCCCGGTGATCTACGATGTGCCAGGCCAGTTCTCTGGATGAGAGGTCTTCCATGTCCAGGGCCAGCTCTACCACCTCCTGGCGTTTCTCATCGGGGATCCGGTTCCACTGGCTTCTTGCCGCCCGCTTCTTGGGAGCCAGTCCTTCAAACCCTTCCCGCAGATACCGGTCGTACCAGTCATAGAAAGTCGCCTTGGGAATGTCCAGCTCTTTCAGGGTGGCCCGTACGCTCAGATCACTGTTTTCCACTATGGAAATGATCTCCATTTTCTCTGATTGACTGTATCGCATATACCGCTGCCTTTTTAAGCGTCCCCACTCAAACTTTTTTTTAGGACCCTATTCTGCAGGGTGAGCTCGGCGACCACTTCTTTCAGCTGGCTGTTCTCCTTGCGGAAATGATCCACTTCGGTGGTGTTGGCCTCTCGGAGGGTATCTCCTAAAAGCCGTTTCTTACCGGCTTCCAGGAAGTCTTTGCTCCAGCGATAGTAGAGGTTGGCGGCAATACCTTCACGGCGACATATCTCTGAAATGGATAGCTCGCCCTTGAGGCCTTCCAGTACGATTCTGATTTTCTCCTCAGCGGAGAACTTGCGGCGGGTCCTGCGTTTGATCTCACGGACTACCGCTTCGGGACTTTGATCTTTCTTTTTCATGTTTGGACTGTTTTTCAAGGTTCCGGTTTTTTACCTTGAAAGCTAGCTTTCAAGGTAAAAAACTGTGACTAAACTATTGTACCTTAACAGTCCGAATTTTGCTTACGCTGGACACGCTTATCATTTCTTCATGCTGCACACCGCTGTTGCTTCTGTGGATCTCATCAATCAGAAATGCAATTCTCATTTTGGATAGCTTCTTTACAACTGAAGCATCCAGAATATTGTCTACCGAAGTGAACTTTTGCAGGTTGACAACTACAATGCGTTTGTCGCTGCTGAGGGCAGTGATGAAACTTTTCTTGTCGGTGGCTTCAATGAACATCCCTTTTTGAATATTCATGTTGTGCAGTTTGGAATCCAACTGGTCCCTAAGCTGCAACCTGTCCACTACCAACATCACTTTATCATAGACATACTCACCCTCTTTGCGAAGGTCTTTGAGTTGGAGTGCTGTCCAGCCAATGATATTACTTTTCCCGAACCCTGCTGCGTACTGCATCAGGAGGGAATACACGGTTTTGTTGTTTTGGTATTTCTGCCTTTTGGCAATCAGTTCTTTTATCTGCCCTTCGCCTATGCCTTTGGCTCTTAGTTCCGCTTCCAGTTTTTTGATGAAGTAGTCCTGTTCATCTTCATGCTCCAGAAACTCATTGATTTTGGCCAAGATTTTATCTGTACCGAATTTCTGCTTTGGTCTTGGACTTATCAGCCTACCGTCATTGTGCTTATACTCCTTGGTCTTGCTGCCTTCTTTCTTTATCAGTTCCCGTTCTATGAAGTTGTAGTAGAGGATTTCTTTCTCTATCATCTTCTTATCGTACAAGGCTTTGAAAACCTCCTCAAATCGTTCCGTTTTAGAACCTTCACGGTTTTTGAGTGGGTAAGGCTTGAAGTCTTTTAAAACCTTCTTTTCGTACTGCTCAAAATCATAGCTGCCATTCAATACCGTGTTTTTGATTTCATCAAAATGGTTGGAAATATTGCGGATGACATAGGTTTCGGCAATGTCCGTAGAAGTGATGTGAATGGCCTTTTCAAAGATTTTGAGAAAGTCTTTGCGGATGGTTTGCGACAGGTCGTTTTTATCGGCAATGGTGAGGTATTCCTGAACGGCATTGAGGTAGTCTTTCACTACCTTCATTCGTCCGTTCTTCATGGAAGTCTGGTTGTTCCAATTACTTTTGAGTTCACTATATCCTAAAAAGATACCATTGAGGAAAAAGGACAAATCAGGACGGAAAGAGAAATACTGCTTTCCTTCATACTTGAAGGAATAAGGAAGTTCCTGAACTACCGAAAAGATGTTCTGCTCAAACAATTTGTCTTCCTCAAACTCACTACCGCTTGGATAGAACAAATGCAGTTTAACACCCTCAAAGGTTACTGACTTGTTGGTATTGATGAAAACAGCCATGTTCATGGATGATTTTATCTTCTCGTCCAGGAACAGGGTAAAAGCGTTTAGGAGGTCTTTTTCGCTCGGGAACTTCTTGAGCAATTTTTTGTAGTTGCCCTTATTCAGTTCGGTTTCCGAAATGAAATGCTTCAGATCCTCAATAATGAAGAATTGAGGCGAAACGGTGTTTGCCTTGGCTTCCTTGTAGCGAAGACCGTCAGGTCTTTCGCAAAGGAAGTTGATGAGGTATTTATCCTGTAAGTCTAACTCTTTCATACTACTTGCGTTGTGTGGGAGGGTGCATGAAAATGAACCTTAGGCTTGGAAAATCCGTTTTCATTGCATACATTTGCAGCGAGTTCATCTTTCATTCGAAAGAAGGAAATCGGAAAACGCAAGCCAAGAAGCTCTGCGTTTTTTGCTTTTTTAGTGTATCTCATTCAGCCTCCTCTTATATTTTTTCAAAATTTTATCCCTTTGTGAATCCTTCCCCTGCAAATGGTAGGCAGTAAGGAGGAAATAGACGTTTTGGGCTGGTTTTGGTTCTAAAACCACCACGTATTTCTCCGGTATGTCATAGATGTAAGTCCTGATTCCTTCCGGCTCTTTTACCGAAAAATGGAGCATATCTTCCTGTTTGCGACAGTCTATATGAAAACGTACCCAATGAAGCCTTAGGCTTCTATGTATGTCAAATTCCCTTGCCCGTGTTGCCTTGTCCACTATCACGGTAGTGAGGTGGGTGAACAAGGTGGCCATTTCAATCGCCCCATCCTGAGGAGTTGGGGTAATTTGAATATTGCGAAACCGTAGGTTGGGATTGTTGGTAAAGTCACGGTCGAAAATGCCCATGAGCGACTGCCTTCTCTGGTGTTCGTTGAACCCTGCCAGTTCCAATAATTGATTGTATGTCTTTAACAGATTAAATGGCATGGCTTACTGTAATTCGATAAAGAATAGGTTCAACTTCCCGGAATAATTGGTCTTCATCAGACTGTCGCCTGAGTGCTGCTGTATTTTCCTGATTATATGGGCTTTGGCCTGATTCTGCTTCGCTTCATTATTGTGCTGGTAGCTGATAGCACCCATCATAAAGTCTGTCAGTTGCATCAACAAACTCTCATGCGAACGGATATTTTGCACATTCCTGAATACGCCAAATTTGGTGTTCAGAATGTCTTTCAGCTTATTCACCTTATAGGCACTCAAAGTATCTTTTATGTCCAGATACACATTGTAGTTGTAAAGGCTGTTCAGGTTGTGATTCAAGAGGTAGTAATACATTTTGTAGTAGAAATCATCATACGAACACCCGAAGGCTTCATTGTTGATTTTGCTTTTGTCCACACCTACGGTTCTAAACTTCAGGTCAGTGGCAAAGAAGTACTCTACCAGTTCCATGTAGAAATGAAACTTGGACTTGGAAACGTTAGTCCACTTAATTTCACCATAGAAATGGTGCTTTTCCTTTATCTCCTTGATTTTCTCCGTATGCAGCTTTATCTGATTGTAAGCCACACTTATTGAACCTAAGAACATGTACGGTTTGTGGTCATGCTCTATATGGCAACTTTCGTCACAATATATGTTGAACGTTTTACTCATGGCTTACCTTGATTTTGCCCGTTACCACATCATTGATGAGCGTTTTGCGAAGCTCTCTGAGGGTGGTTATCTGGGTTTGAATGTTTGTGATGATTTTGGCGATGGTGTCCAGTTTGGCATCCAAAAATTTTACGATTTCATCTTGGGCTGAAAGCGTATCAGGGATGTACACCAAAAAGTCGTTGACCTTCTCCATTTTCAAATTGATGCGGGTGAAACCTTTGCCCTCCACAATTAGCAACTGCCTGTAATAATCGGATAGCATCAGGTAGTTCAGGAAGTAGGGGTTGGTTTTACGAGGGTTTACCCGATAGCCTTTGCAAAAGCTGTTGAGGTAAGTTTCCTCAATATCTTCCGCTAAGGCTGCTGATTTGCCAATATCTTCATAACCTTCTGAACTCATCAGGAAGAAAATATCGCCCTTTCTTACCCGATTCTGCTTTTCGCCTTCATAGACTACTACCGTACCCAAATGATCTCGCTTCAAATAGGTATTGTTCGCAATGTTGGTGAATGGTATAAAGCCTTTGTTGTCCGGGTTATCGTCCTGGTTAAAATCATCACCGCCTTTGCCCGAAAGACCGCTATACAATGCTCCTAAATCTTTGAGGCGGTATCTGAGCCAGCTTTTGGGTGTAGTGAAACCAAGCTCATTGTTTTTTAACTCTGTATTTTTATCCAGCCCCTTTGTAACCGTTTCATTAATCAGGCTTTTACGCAACTCCTGATAGTAGCCTATTTTCTTTTCCAGTAGGCTTACTTTCTTGTCAATGGCTTGAGTCTTGGTGTCGAGGTATTCAGCGATTACGGTTTGTTCTACTATAGAAGAGGGGTAGGTTATTAGTGTACTTCCTAATTCTTCCTTATTCAAATGTGGCTGTGCTGCTCGAAGTGATGTTAAAACAAGCTGGTCTTTGAAAACATACTGGCTAAGTAAGCAATAGGATAAGAATTTAGGGTATATCTTGTTTTTATCGGGAGTAAAAACCATGTCATAACCAGAAACTGCACCTTCAAATTCTTTAGGTATCATAGCACTATCACCAGTGTATGCACCGCTCCGTACTACAATGATTTCTCCTTCTTTTAGAATTGGTTTTCTTTCGTATGGCAAATCGTCTGGATCGACCAATATCAAATTTTCTGAACTAATGCGTCCAGAAAAAATATTTGTTGCTCTAATGATTGGTAACCCGTTCTCAAGTTCATGGGGCGGCTGTCCTAGGCCATACCGGATAACCCCCATTGATTTTACTCTGTTGACAAACCAATGACTTGGACAAACATCCAATGACAGTATTTCTGTTTCCTTGTATGATTCGTACCGCATCATAGGTTAACTATTTCTTTTTCAAGATTTGCCAATTTTTCTTCAAGGTCTTCCAAATCCTTATTGATGGTCGAAACTTCCCGTAGCTTCTCAGGAGTGTAGAACACCTTATTGAAGTTAATTTCCACCCCAATCACATTGTCCACATACTCAAAAGGCTTGGTTACATACTTGGCCATGAAATCGGCTATCCATTGCTGGTTTTCTGTTTCGTCCGGTGAGTAGGGGATAATTTCATAATCCTTTTGCAGGTCTTTGGTCAGCTCTACCGTAATGGCTATGTAAGCTCCTTTGGTCTTGGTGGATTTCTTGTAGGCAGCTCTGATAACGATTTTGCCACAACCCAATTCGGTTTGTTTGCCTCCTGTTTCCTCTATGATGGTGTCTTTGTCTTCATCATACCAGTAGGTTGCTTTCTTGGTTACTACTTTGAGTTGCTGCTCCTTGTAGTCCAGGGCCGCAATGTTGGGTTTTACCTCCTCATTGAATCTTACTTCTAATGACTTGTATTTGGCTTTATCAAAGTCGGTGATTTCAAAATTGTCGATGGTGGTAGTACCTGCCTCATCATGTACGGTAATCTTTACCGGATTGAGTTTGATGAATTTTTCTTCTACCATTTCACCTGCCCGGTTTTCCTTCATGGGCATTTCAAGGAAATTACCGTTTACATCCACATTGGTAAGCATGATGCTTTGGCGGTTGTAATAGAAATGCCATTTGTCGAACACCTTGCAAAAGGCATTGTCCTGAAATTCGGTGAAGGCTTTTACAATCTCAGCCCTGTTATCAGGGTTCATCTGCTTGCGCTTCTTACCCTTGCTTTTCTTGAGCGGTTCGTAAAGCTCACTGGCATTGATGAGGATTACTTTGTCTTTGCGGTCGGCTGGTTTGTTCTTGTTGAATGCCCATAGATAGGTGTAAATGCCCGTGTTGAAAAATTCATCTGTAGGCATTTGAATGATGGCTTCCACCCAATCATTGTCAAAGAAGTGCTTGCGGATGGCGCTTTCACCGCTTCCTGCATCACCACTAAACAATGTAGAGCCATTGTGAACGACTACTGATAGGCCGTCATTGGCTAATTGATACAAAATGTGCTGTGTGAAAAGGAACTGCCCATCTGAGATAGAAGGCAGGGCTACAAATCGCTCAGTAGTATCGTTTTGAATGTCTTTTTGGTAGCCTTTCCAATCCACACCGTAAGGTGGGTTGGCTACCACTATATCAAAGCGTTTCTCGATGAATGAAATGTTGGTGAGGGTATTTCCGTATTTGATTTCGGAATCAGCCCTGAAACGGCTTTCAATCTTAGCCAATGCGTAAAGGCTATCGCTCCAGTCTTCACCGAATGTTTTGGTTGGGCGTTTGAACTTTTCTTTGATTTTATCTTCTACACCAAAGAGTAAGTTTCCACCTCCGCAAGTAGGGTCATAGATGGTAAGGAACTTGCCATTGTCTTCAATCTTGGAGGCAATGAGTTCGGAAATCAATGAAATGATGTCGTCAGGGGTGTACTGTTCCCCTGCGGTTTCTGCTGAAATGTCTGCCCACTTGCGTTTGATGTGTTCTTCAAGGGTGGTGATTTCAGAGTTGTTGAATGGGGTAAGATCAATTTCGCTCCACGCCTTGAGTGTTTCAAATAAGATGCGCTTCTTTTTAAGCTGACCGCTTACGCCCGAAATGTCGAGGAACTTTTCTTCCTCTGTGCCTTTATCTACCCCTAACAAATACTTGGTTTCCGGGTCGAATGATTTCAGGTAAGCATGGAAGTCAATGTCAAAGGTTTTGTCATTCTTACAAATGTCTTTGAGTGTTTTGCCCTTGCGGATGAGGTAGTCGTTATATCCTAATCCTTCGAGCTGGAACATTTCTACGAAATCATCAATGTTGTCTTTGCCAATTTCTTCTTCTAATCGGCTGGCTTCTCTAATCAATCTACTTTCGACCATGAGCAGGGCGAAATAGGGCATCATGTATTTGGGGAAATCACTCTGTTTGATTCCTGCACCAATCAATAAATCGGCTGTGCGCCAAACGTCTGATTCGTATTTGAGGATATTAATGCTCATCTTTCTTTATCTCTTTTAATGCGGTTTTTAATGCTTCACTTGCCTGTGGCTCGTCTTTGACTAAATCTATTATCTGGTCTGCCAGCCAAATCCTGAGCAAATCAGATAAGTTGGCATGAAGCAAAGAGGCTAACTGCTCTACCTGTTCCCGTTTAGCTTTCCGTTCACCACGTTCAATTTTGCTGAACATAGGGGTGTCTATTTCAAGACTGGCGGCTAACTGCCGTTGCAACAATCCCTGGCTTTCTCTTAGCTCTCTTATTCTTTCACCAAATCGCATGACCTGTTAATATATGACTTGTCAAATTATGGCTAATATAGGAAATGAAAACGTTAGTAAAAGCAAAAAGTAGTGGTAAACTGATTTCAGCATGTTGAGGAAATAGAGGATGCTGAATACCCTCAAGTGGGGTGTTTATCTAATGACTTTCTAAAGTTGAATCAGCAAGAATTGCGGTAGGGTCTTTATAATTACGGTCGATTAAATGCTGAGCCATATCTAAAAATTCTGAAAAGATGTTGTAAACACATTAATCTCCCCGCCCTGGTTAAACCTGCCGAACTGTACGGCACGGCCTTTTCGGGCAGTTCAATGACTACATCCACATCATGCTGAAAGGCGTTGGCCCCACGGAAATTGCCCTCTTTGGTCGTCTGGAAGACATAGATGCCCACCTTCGCTCCTCCTGCGTCGGAGCTACGGTGGGCGAGGAATGACTTGCCCGGATTGCGGACCAAGACAGCAACTGCATACAGCAACAGCATACAGTTCGGTACCCGATAATTCCCGCCTTCAGGTGGAAATGGTTTGTTTCTTAAGCTGAGCATGTGAGCCAATGTGCGCCCTAAAATTACTCCGGTGACTTTTTACATCCCTTTGTTTCCATTGCATTCCGGGAAATCCCCAGCTTTGTCCCAACGCAATCACACACAATGTTCGATTTTCAAAGACTGGACGTTTACCACAAAGCCAAGCAATTGCACAAAGATGTAGTGCAGTTTCTGAAAGAGGCCAAAACTGACTCGGTTACCAATGACCAATTGAAGCGCGCTTCGTTCAGCATCATGCTGAACATTGCCGAAGGCGCCGGCCGGTTCACCAAACGTGATAAGAAGAACTTTTTTATCGTGGCAAGGGGCTCCGTATTTGAATGCGCTGGGATCTTTGACTACCTCCGGGATCTCCATCCTAAAGCGGAAGGTTCCTGCCAAGACTTTCTAAACAAGCTGGAAGAATTGTCGAAGATGCTTTATAGCATGATCAGGAAATTGTCGGAATAGTTAAGGTCAGCAACTGCATACTGCAACAGGGCCAAAAACAACAAGAGCATAAGCCAACTCGCGCTCACTGTATGCTGTTGCCGTATGCTCTTGCTGTTTTAGTAGCCCCGGAGAGGGCCGACCGTTAAGAAAAAGCCCAGTGGGCTTTTTTAGGGAGGAGCCAGCATGTAGGGCAAGCTCCCTCCGGAGAAGATTTTCAGCATACAGCAACTGCATACTGCAACAGGGCCAAAAACAACAAGAGCATAAGCCAACTCGCGCTCACTGTATGCTGTTGCCGTATGCTCTTGCTGTTTTAGTAGCCCCGGAGGGAATCGAACCCCCACCAAGAGTTCCGGAAACTCTCGTTCTATCCATTAAACTACAGGGCCAGTTTCAAGGTGCCAATTTGTGAATGTGGCAATTTGAAAATGGTGTGCCCGTTCGGAGCCGCCTACAGGCAGACCTGAACGGAGGGCAAAAGTAGAAAAAAAACCACAGATCCGTAACACAGGCCCGCCGTTCGGGTATGTGACGCCCAGTGCCTATATTTGAGTTTGCCTCGCCCGCCATAGCTTCAGCGAAGGCGGGTGGTTACTGACCATTTACGCGACCGAAGGGAGCACTTTACCACTTACGCGACCAACGGGAGCCACTGACCGCGCAGCATATTGACCCAACTTGAAACTCGCAACTTGAGACTCGCGACTTGAAACTTGAAACTCTATACATCCAGTTCCGCACCGAAACCATCGCCACCCTGGTGCTGGTTGCCGCGCTGCTGGGCGTGAACCTTTTCCTCAACCACGAGCCGTTCTCCACACCCGACGAGGAAATTGCTTTCGGGCAGGCAAAGGAGCAACCCTACCTGGAGGCGGAAGGCTACCAGGGCCTCATCCAACACGAACCACATAACCTCCAATATCACCTCCGGTATATCGAAGCGTACTTCCGCCAACCCTACCAGTGGACCTCCCTCGACGGCACTGCACATACCCGCGACGAAGAGGCCATGGCCCTCCGCTATACCCACATGACCGTTGATCCCGACCCGCAAACACGCCTCGTCGGTTACTTCGGGGCCGGTGCCGTTCGCGTGATGCGGGAAGATTATGCCACCGCCCCCATCACCCTCAGCAACATCAGGGATCCGTCCGTGCCATGCGTATCTTACCTCCGCGGCAGGTGCTTCTACCAAACCGGCTTCACCGCCAACGCCATCCGCGACCTGAAGCATGAACTCTCGCTGGACAATGGCTACCACGCCGCTGCGACCGACCTGCTCGCACGCATCTACTACCAGACCGATCAGTACGACAGCCTCCTGGCCCTCAACCGCTCCCCGCATACACAACCCTACATGCCCCTGGGTATCCTCAGCAATGTGTATTTCGAACTGCACGATTTCCTCCGGTACTACCAAACCCAATTCCGCATGATGGCCCGCTCCATGACCACCGTCGGATGGATCGCCGCCACCCTGGTCATGCTCACCTGGCTGGTGTTTCTCATCCGCGTGGACATCTACGAAAAGGAAAACCTCTTCAACCTCGCGCTCACCCTCGTCCTGGGTATGGTGTTTTCTTTCCTCACCTTTATCCTGTCGGATTTCCTCGGATTCTACCTCCACATGGGGCTCACGGGCAACCTCCTCAACGACCTGCGCTATACCATCCTCGGCATCGGACTGGTGGAAGAGGTGGTGAAGTTCCTGCCGTTCCTGCTCATCCTTTTGGTGCGCTCCGGTGCTGTGAACAACCCGTTCGACTACATTCTATACGCCTCGGTGTCGGCCCTCGGCTTTGCGTTTGTAGAGAACCTGATGTACTACGATGGTACCCACCTCACCATCATCCACGCACGTTCCCTCACCGCCGTGCTGGGCCATATGTTCGATTCCAGCATCGTGGCATACTGCATGGTGCTCTCCAAATACCGCTGGAAAAAGATGCCCATGTTCGTAGGGGTGGTCATGGGATTGCTGATTGCCGCTGTGGCGCACGGACTCTACGATTTCTGGGTGTTCAACCGGGCCATGGTGATTTTCTACCTGTTCTTCCTGGCATGTGTGCGCCTGTGGATCACCTTCATCAAGAATGCCCTCAACCAGTCGCCCCGCTTCTCCTATGAACTCCAGGTGAACGCCGACCAGGTACGTCATTTCCTGGTGGTGTCACTCACCGCCATCCTTGCCTTTGAGTACTTTGTTAACGGGTGGGAGTGGGGCGCATTCACCGCCAACCAGGCACTCCAAACCGCGTTCATCCAGGGCAGCTTCCTGATCCTGTTGCTCGGTTCACGCCTGAGCCGCATCAACCTTGCACAGGGTTACTGGAACCCGCTTCGCTTCCAGCTCATCCCCCAGCATCCCATGAAGGTGCAAAGTGAAGACCTGGTGGGTATGCGTGTGTTCATCCGTCCACTCAAAGGAAATATCCATCTGGAAAACAATATGCCGGGACCCGTTGAAGGTCGCATTGTGAATGCCCTGCCGCTGGATGCGGTTGACAAGTCATTCATCGGAGCTGGATCCCAAAAGAAAACAGGTCGTCAGTGGTTGGTGGTGGAACTCGACAATGCCCTGCCCCTGGAACCGGCAGATACCCGCCACGTGCTCATTCGTTTCCTTCGTAGTGTGGATGCCCGCTCACAGGTGATGTCGGTGTTTCATTTATTGACCGTCACCCGGCTGACAGATGGAGGTGTGGAAGGCGCTGAAGACAAAGGTTGGGTGCTGGTGGAAGGAGAAGAGGGGAGAGGGTAAGAAGGTAAGGAGGTAAGGAGGTAAGGAGTGAATGTGACAATGTAATGATGTGGCAATTTGAAAATGATGCTTTGCGGTGTAGGTGAGCTTCGGAGCGGGTAGGGAGGTTGGTGGTCAATAGTCAATGGTCAATGGGAGTCGCACGTCATTGACGCGACCGGAGGGAGCACTTTACCATTTACGCTCCCAACGGGAGTACCTTGCCACTTCCGCGACCATCGGGAGCCATTGACCGCGCAGCATACTGATTATTGATCTTCCATGCCTCAGATATCCGCCTGCCGCCCATTCGTCATTCGCAATCCGTCATTTGTAATTCCCCGGGGCACACGCGCTCCCCTCCCCGGATCAAGTTCGTGAAATTCCCATTCAGGTATGAACGAAAGTGATGTGAAATCATACCCGGGTAAGAATAAGCGGCGATTTGATAATGTGCCAATGTGACAATTTGAAAATGATGCTTTGCGATGAAGGTGAACTTCAGAGCGGGTGGGGAAGTCAATAGTTAATAGTCAATAGTCAATAGTTAATAGTTAATGGTTAATGGTTAATGGTTAATGGTTAATAGTTGATAGGAGTCGGCTGTCATTGACGCGACCGAAGGGAGCACTTTACCATTTACGCTCCCAACGGGAGCACCTTGCCACTTCCGCGACCACCGAGAGCTTCCGGCTGTGAAGCGCATGTGGTTTTATTTTTTATCTTCATCCGGATTTATGTTGTCTGTTAACTAATACATGTTCGTATGAATTCTCTTGGAATTTTCCTGGTGATCGTGTCGATTACCCTTTTGCTGGTGGTGCCGTTGTTTCGCAAGTCGGATAAGCAACAGCGTGAAAAAGGCGGTGTGTCAAACATCTGGCAATCCCTTGTGAGTTTGCTTGCAAATATCTCCAATAGAATCATCGGAGGGTTATTCGTTGCAGGTGCGGTACTGATCATCCTGCCGTTCCTGTTCTTCTGGGCCGAACCCGGGTACCAGTATTTCCTTGTATATCCAACCGGAACAAATAGTGCCATCATGACCGAGGGTATCAAATGGCGCGGGTTTGCACAAATCATTCCGTGGCAGAAGTTCATTGATGTGAAAGTGGTGGAGTCAGGTGAGGGCATCGAAGAAATTGAAGGTGTGATGTCGCCCATTCCCATGCGTTTTATCGACCAGGTGACGGCAACCGCCGAGCTGTCTACACGCTTTCAGCTGCCCGCCGACGAAGCCTCATTCATTGAACTGGCCATTGAGTTCCGCTCACTTCAGAACCTGGTGCAAAACACCTTGATTCCGACCGTACGGGAAGTTGTGAGCAACACCGGTTATATGTTCGCCGCACAGGATTATATATCCGGTTCCGCTTCTGACTTCAGGGTGGCCATTGACGACCAGCTGAAATACGGAACATATAGCGTGGAAAAAACCGAATACAGGGATACCGTCGTCGTGCCCATCGAACAGGAAGACCGCACCATCAACGAAATACGCACGCGTTACGAAGTGAAGAAACGCATGGGTAAGGACGGACAGGTGCTGCGTATTCCCCACGACATCATCCAAAACAACATCATTGTTGCGCAGGTGATCGTGGATGATGTGGTGCTGGAAGAGGCCTTCAAGAAGCGATTGGAAGCCCAGCGGGACGAGTCCGCCAAACGCCAGCTGGAACAACAGAAAATCAAAACGGCAAAAGATGCCCAGGCCCGTATCATTGCGGAAGGTGAGCGCGACAAGGCCAGCGAACGGGTCACACAGGAAAAAGAGCAGGTGAAGGCGCTCATCGCTATTGAAACCAAGCTGAAACAGGAAGAGACCAACCGGAAGCTGGCAGAGATCACCCTGCAAACCGAAAGACTCAAAGCGGATGCGGAGAAGGTGAAGGCTGATGCTGAATCCTATAAGAATGCGAAGCTTGTTTCCGCCGGTCTGACACCACAAGAGAAGGCAACCTTCGAAAAGGAAACCGCCATCGGTGTGGCTTCCCAACTGGCCAACATCCAATTCCCCACCACCATGATCATCGGCGATTCCAAAGGAGGAACCCCGCTTGAATCACTCATCGGTGCAGCCATGGCCAAGCAGCTGTTGCCGAAATAGGATGGCATGTGTTGATGTGCCAATGTGATAATTTGAAAATGATGCTTTGCGATGAAGGTGAACTTCGGAGCGGGTGGGGAAGTCAATAGTCAATAGTTAATAGTTAATAGTCAATAGTTAATAGTTAATAGTTAATAGTTAATAGTTAATGGTTAATGGTTAATGGTTAATAGTTAATAGGAGTCGGCTGTCATTGACGCGACCGAAGGGAGCGCTTTACCATTTATGCTCCCAACGGGAGCACCTTGCCACTTTCGCGACCATCGGGAGCAACTGACCGCGCAACGTACTGACCATTACCGATCCCGCCCGATGATCTCGAAACTCTTTTTTAATTCTTCACCCCGCTGATCTACCAGGGTGATCACATGTTTTCCTTCGGGTGGACTTATGGCCATCTGATGGAAGTCGCTGGTTTTTCCCAGGTACGTTTGGTCAAGGTACCAGTAAATGACCGCATCTGCTTCGCGATGGGCTGCTTTGAATATGGTGGCGCCCATGTTACCATCCAATTCACGGGGTACAAAAATCCTGGCGGTGTGTCGGGGATATACAAGTTCCATGGATCGGTGTGTTTCATCTGAACTCATGTCGTTCAAACAATCCGATCGGTAAGGGGGAAGGGTTTGATATTGACTGCTGGTTTTCTTATAGTACCATTCCATGGCGGGAGGAAGTACAAAACGGGATTCGTTGATGAAGTCACCCTCCTGTTCACAGGAAGCATGTACCTGCCATTTTCCATCTCGGGTGATGTGTGCGATCCTGTGATATGGACATGCGGAAAGCCGTACGCCTGACTTTGGAACCGTAAGGGTGTCGGGGATACCGCACAGAGGTGTGGACCGGTACCCGCTTTCTTTGCATGTGGTGATTTTTTCGAGGTCATCCCAGGGTGTATCAAACCATGCTTCACCATGGGGAAGTATCCGGATCAGATCAAACAGGATCGGGGCTGCGGCTCTCAGACCGATGAGTTCCGGACGCCCCTCGCCATCCGCATTGCCCGTCCATACTCCCACTACGTAATCCGGTGTGACACCAATGGCCCATCCGTCTCGAAATCCCAGACTGGTTCCCGTTTTCCAGGCCACCATCCGCGAAGATGCGAATTCCCTCCATGCACCCTCTTCTTCGGGACGTTCCACATCCAGCATGGCGTTGAATGTTGTCCAGATCGCACCTGCACTTAGATGTGACCCATTGAGAAGCATGCGCTTGTTATCTGTGGTATCCGGGAGGTATCGGAGTGTGTGGTAATCACCGGGGTCGTATTGTCCGTTGTTTGCTCGGAAATGATTCAGCGTGCGTGCCATGGAAGCATAAGCACCCGCGAGGTCCCATAAGCTGGCTTCGGCACCACCCAGAATGATGGAAAGACCATAGTGTTGTGGTGAACGGTTGAGTGTGGTGATGCCGCAGCTTTGTAAAATATGATGAAATTTCTCGATGCCGAATTGTTGCAGCATCAGTACGGCGGGAATGTTCAGCGATTTGGCCAAGGCCCGGTGGGCAGGAACAGCTCCCCTGTAATCGTTGTCGAAATTGGTGGGAGCATATCCGCCGATATTAATCGGGATATCCGGCACAAGCGTATTTGGCAGAATATCACCGGATGTGAGCATGGAGGCATAGAGGAACGGTTTGAGTACACTGCCCGTGCTACGTCCTGCAGGTATTACATCTACCTGCCTGCCATGGTCGTCTCCGGAAGTACCTTGTTCATTTCCGATGTATACCTTCACGTCGCCGGAATTGACATCGGCGATCAGTACGGCTGCATTGTAGATTCCGTTTGCAGCCAGCTCTTTTCCGTGACGTTCGACAATGTCCACTGCGTGCAACTGCATGTCGAGTTGCACATGAGTGCGGTACCTTCCGGGACCGTGTTCAAGGTGGATTCTGTTAAGGAGATGCTGGGCGATGTGTGGCAAAGGAAGCGGGCGGTTCGGTGTGGTTTCAAGGGCCGCTAGTTTAGCTTCTTCGGCTGTAATGTCGCCATGTACCTGAAGCTGTTGCAAAAGCCTGTCGCGCTTATTCTGCAAAGCCTTTTTATTCCGTCCCGGAAACAACAGGGAAGGAGCATTGGGTAAAACGGCAAGCACGGAGGATTCGGCCCATGACAATTGGTCCGGGCTTCGGCCGAAATATCGCCATGACGCAGCTTCAAGGCCGACTACATTTCCACCAAACGGGGCATGGGAAGCATAGAGACCCAGTATCTCGGTTTTGGAATATCGCAACTCCAGCCTGATTGCCATGCAGATCTCAATGGCTTTTTCCCATATTGTACGTGACTTTCCCTTCCTGGACAGGCGTATTACCTGCATGGACAATGTGCTGCCTCCGCTTACTTTGTGGCCTGTCTGCAGGTTCTGTTTGATGGCCCGAGCTAAGGCAAGCGGGTCTACACCGGGGTGACGGTAAAATCTCTTGTCTTCAAAACAGATGATGGCCCGCCGGAATTTCTCGGGCACCGAATCACCTGGAGGAAACCGCCATTGACCGTCTGCAGCTATTCGTGCGCCCATCAGATGGCCATCGGTGTCTTCAATAACGGTTGATACCGGGTCATCAAACAAGGGTTCTGGCAGGCATGTCCAAAACAGGTAAAGAGCAACTACACTGCATGCGACAATGATGCGCCACACCCATCTCCTGCGTCCTGCCATTGCAACCAACCCGTGCCTGTGAGTTTACGGATTTGGTGTTTGTATGACTTCCACCCATCTTCCCTTGGTGCGGGCATGTATGGATTCATCGTACATCGCATACGATTGCACAGCCGGTAGATAGTAGCTGCCCAGGTAGCTGGCATTCAACAATACCCTGAACACTTTGGTCTGGCCGCGGTTCAGATTGAAATACATGTGTACCCGGTCATCCCTGATGTCTTCATACGTCGGAAGATCGTAGCCCTCAGTTTCGCTTTGCCCGTCCATGCGATCGTTGATGATCTCCCATCCTGAAGGGAAGATTTGGGTGAGGGCCATTTGCTGATAGTCCTCTGCCCGGGAACCTGCATGGGTTACTTTGACCACCGCCATGAAATCGGTACCCTGTTCAATGGATGCGGGATCCACTTCTTTTCCATCCAGATTTCGGTAGGCAACACTGATCTGAAGGTCTTTTGCACTTTCCATTTCTTCTCCGGCTTTTGGTATGCCTTCTATGATTACCCTCACGTAAAGTCCCATTTTACTTTGGTTTTTCATCGTGGCTTTGTTTGATCCTGGTTTGAGCGTGAACTTCTTCTGTGCGACAAACTTTTTCAGGTTCTCAATCTTCATGACACTTCCATTGATATCAGCCTGGAACGACATCGCATCCGCAGACATGTTTTTGGCGTACTTACCGATGGACAGCAAAGCGTAGGATGCTGTCTGGGTGCTCATCCATTTGTCGCTGCTCAGGCTGTTCGAAAGTTTTTTCATCACTTTAAAAGCGTCTTCTTTCTTATTCATCAATACCAATGTCTCCAGGATCAGCGCAAGGTCGCGGTCGTCGGAACCGAATGTGTATGACAGTTCATGATATGATTTGACATCCGTACTTATGCTTTGGGTCAGTTTCGCTGCGGCCTCTGGTTGTCCGATGATGGAATAGGCAGCCGCCAGTCTCCATCGTGCACTTTCGGAAATGCCTGGTTGTTCTTTCAACCGGTTCATGGAGCCGATATCCGGATTCTTTGCCAGTGCCAGGGTATATAACCGGTATGCCTGCAGCAGGTCGCTGTTGTTCCTGGAATAACGCCATTGCACCGCCAGGTTGCTTTGGTAGTTCACCCAGTTCGAGAAAAATGAAGAGGGCACATTGTATCCGCGTGCAGCCGCTTCGATCAGGAAGTGCCCTGCATAACAGGTGCCCCATTCGCTGTATTCGGAATTGTTGCCAGGCCAATAATAAAGACCTCCGGAAGGCCCCTGGAAACTCACCAAACGCTGAATGCCCGCGTTGATGTTGCGGTTGATCTCCATGTGTTTGCTTTCCGGGAGTTCCATGAGTGCATCCAGGTATAACTGGGGAAACACGCCGGATGTGGTTTGTTCAACACACCCGTGCGGATATTGAATGAGGTATTTCAGGTGGCGCTCCAGGTCAATGGGAGGGAGTGTGGAAATCTCTACCGTGGCTTTGTTCGTTCCCGGCAACCCGAAAGCCGTAATGTCCGGTGACCAGGAGGCTCCTGGATCCAGTACCTGTGAAACCACATTCATCTCAGCAGGATTGGGTGGCCTTACATCCAGCTCCACCTCATACGTTGCTGTTTCCGAACCACTCGTTGCTTTTACGGTGACCTTGCCGGTGCCGATTGCATCTATAACCTTCAGATTGAAATTCACCGTTTGGTCGCCCGGTTCATCGAAGTTGATCGTTTGTTCCTGCTGTCCCGATATTTTCAACTGGCCCTTGGTTTCGATATGTACCGCCACGTTCCGTACATTTTTTTCCATGGCAAATACCGTTACCGGAAGGCTGACCTTTTCGCCCGGAGAAAGTACCCTTGGCATGGTGGCCAGGACCATCACGGGTTTTTTTACAGGTGTGGATTTTTCGGCGCAACCATAAGAGCCGTCATGCCCCGCCACAACCATGGTACGCACTGCTCCCACATACTGGGGGATATGTACAGTGTGTGTCCTTGACCCTCCATTGAGATAGAACGGGCCGAGGTACTTCACCACAGGTTTGAAGCGCTGTGCTTTTTTCCCTCCCTTGGGTTTGTTCACTTCATCACCGCCTACAGCCAACAGTTTGTCCAACTTGCCACCATATGCACCGATCACCTGGTCATACAGATCCCATGTTTTTACGCTGAGGGCTTCGCGTGCGTAGAATACCGGCCATGGATCCGGGGTCTTGAATCGTGTGAGTCCGAGCAAACCTTCATCCACAATGGCAAGGGTATACGACATCGGGTGTCCGTCTTTTTCCGATACGGTGATCTTTACATCCTCTTCTGGCCGTAAAACTTCAGGCATCTTGATCTCCGGGTGAAGTTCGGTGGATGGATCCACCACCTTGATCGGAACAACGCCATACATCCGGATGGGACGGTCGTTAACGGTTTGCCCATGTGGTTGAAGTAAGGTGACATGAAGGTAGGCGTTGGGTGCGAAGTTTTTTGTCACCGGTAGCTTGAAAACGGTTTGCCCGTCTTCGGTGCCCAGCCAGTACGACTGTAATACCTTGCTGCCGGATTCAATGCTCAGCAATGCACGCCCACCTTTGGCTGAAGGAATAGTGACAACAGCTTCTTCACCGACGGTGTAAGATTCTTTATCGGTATTGAAGGTGAGCAGGGCAGCTCCGTTCCCATCATTTCTGGCTCTGCCAGCCCATCCCGGCCAGTCGATGTATACTGTTTTTCCCGAACTGTGGCCACTCTCGGTATCTGTTACACGCACCAGGTAACGCCCCCAGTCGGGATAGTTGATACGGATGTTGAAAGTGGCTTCGCCTTTCTCATTCGTGGTTACGGTTTCCTGCTGAAGGGGACTGTGCCAGTTGTCATTGTTGTAGGAGGTCAGGTTGTCCGGAGAAGTGTCCCACCACCAACGCCATTCTACTTTGTAAAATTCCACCTTCAGGTTTCGGTTGGGTGCCGGCTTCCCTTTGTTGTCCACTGCCACCAGCCACACCGGATGATCCTGGTCTGTCAACAGCATGCCCCGGGTTGCATCGCCTTTGGGTAGCTTTAATCCGGCGTAATGTGTGAAAGGATGGAAAGGGATCGAGAAGCGATCCTGGCTGAAATCACCTCCCGGTTCGAAAACCTTGGTCAGGAACTTGGCGGTCAGCATCCCGGGTGCCCGATTTTCTGATTCGATCTTTCCTTCGATGCGCGTATTTCCTTCCTCATCCACCTTGCCTTCAAAAAGCGTCTGCTCCTCTGCATAGAATTTGGTGGTAGGGTCGTCAAATACATAATCGTTGTATTTGGGGAAATGTGTGACCGAAGGTGCCAGGGTCAGGTCTACTTTCACATCCAGGTTCTTTGCCTTTCCGCCGTGCAGCCACTCGGTGTGGAAGGGAATGCCACCCGCCAGTGAAGTAGCGTCGATGCTTTCCGTTCCAAACTTCATATCGATCTTCAGCCGGTTGGGTTTGATGTTCTCGATCTTGAAAGTTTTGCTGAACTCAATGGCGCCAATCTTAACTTTTCCTCCCCAGTTTCCCGTTGGAGCATCTTCGTCCGTCTTAAAGGCAAGGCGTGTAAATCCGTCTTCTGACTTGGGGTTTACGATGCGCTTCACCAATTGACCTTCCGGGTTCCGGAATTCGAATACCAACGGATGATTCTCCGGGAGTGTCTTGAGTTTATCTTCAAGGATGAAGGTTGCGAAAAGGGAGTCACCCGGGCGCCATACGCCTCTCTCCCCATATAAAAACCCCTTCACGCCTTTCTGAATACGTTCTCCTGAAATATCAAACTGACTGAGGGAAAGGGATGAGCCGTCATCCAGTTTCAGATATCCTCTCTCGGCCCCTTGTTTTGCAATCAACAGGAAGGGCTTTTCCTTCACCGCGATGGTTGCTTTGCCATCTCCATCCGTCGAGGCACTTGCTAGTACCTGCTGGTGATAGTCGACCACTTCCAGTGTAACACCTGAAAGGGGAAGGGCAGTGCGCAGGTCGGTTACGAATACCGACATACTTCCTTCTTCTCCTCGTTTGGCAACCAGTCCGATGTTAGATGCAAGGATGTTCCGGCTGACAGATCTTCTTGATCCGTAGTACGACGGATGACATGGATTGTCCCGTTCGGAATAATCGTAGTCTTCATCATAGTAATAGTCCTCATAGCCGTCCCAGTAACTAGCATCATGCTCAACCGGAGCATCCTGCCATTTGTCGAACGACTGTGAAATGTCATCGATCTCTCCGTTGTCTGCATCATTGCACAGGTAGAGGGATTGAGATTTACGGAAGCCAATGGTGATGCGGTAAATGGCCCCAGCCTCTTTTTGAACCAGTTCCCGCAAGTCCAGCGCATAACGGTTCCATCTTCCCAAGTCCACGATGCCGCTCTGATCCAGCCGGATGGTTTTCTGTAATACCGGTTTGCCCACCCTTGCGAGTTCGTCTTCACCCGTGATGTTGTTCACCTGAAGGAACTGTTTGACGTTGCTTTCAAAAATCCGGATAACACGTACGTCAACGGATCTCAGGCTAACAGCTTCAAAAGGAATGACCAGTCCGTCCTTGGATTCCGGAAGGATGCCACCTTCACCCACAAACCTGACGGCGGGTTTGAGCACTTCGAATGTTATAGGGAATTCCCTTCTCTCCTGGGTTTTGTATCCCATGATATTTTGGATGCCAGGTTCTGTGTTCAAGGTACGCTGCCCTTGAATGCGACTGGCTGGATAGATCATGATCTCATTGTCGATGATCACATACCTGAGTTGTGATGTGTTGGTGAGTGTGACCAGGCCCCTGAGGTCCTGGTTCTCATCCAATGGGTCGGAGTATTGCAACTTGATGTATTGATCGGGATCATGAATGACGCTGTATCCGGTCAGCTTGAAGTCGCCGAGGGCAGGCACCTCTACCTTCTTCTCGTCGGTGATGTCACACCCGATGGCTTTCCCATTCCATTGGATGATTACTTCCGAAGCATCGTTACCGCGAACAATGCTGTCAACGGTAAAATGGTTCCGCACCTGTCCGATTTCCTGTTGCCATTGGATAGGAAGTTGTTTTCCGTTTTGACTTGCTGTTAACGTTTGCTTTACTTTATCAAGTTCTTCAATATCGGCGGTCATCAACTGACCGAAGATGCGCTGCCATTGTAGGGTTTTCTTGTCAAAGGCCTTCATGCCTTCAACTTGCACCTCCATGGATTGCCGGAGCGTTTCGAAGTTGAATGCGAATACCTCCAGCGCTTCGGGTACCTCCATGATTTTGCCGATACCGAATTCCGCATAATACTTTTGGCCGCTGGGTAGGTTTTTGTCGGGCTTGAACTCGATGGTGCTCGCATCAAGCCATGTGGTCTTTCCATCAATGGATGGTTGAAAAGAAAAAAGCCTGTCATCAACCGGCCGTGATAATTGCTCGGTAGTGGCCACATCGGAAGTGAAGTGGATGCGGATGGACTGATTTCTCTGGATCACCCCTGCCGTATATGCCGAGACATATTGTCCGAATGCAGGATTGATCTCAACGGTTTTGGCTTTGGATTTCGCAGTTTTTGTAAAAAGAAGTACAGTTGCAGCTACGGTCAGGGCCACTCCGCCGATCAGGAGGATTTTTTTCTTTGTCATGTTGATGCGCAATTAGGCAGGCTGAATGTAAGAAATGGAGGTGATGTATTTGTTGATGTTGAATAATAATTTATCAATCGAAAGAAAGTATCTCAGGGGAATCGTTTCAGCTCGGAAAGACTGAAATTCCAGTCGGGCGTTTCCAGGTCGCGCCCCGCCGGGGGAAGGTAAAACCATGGGTTGTCAGATGAACTTGCCGGATTCCGGAGTACATGCATGCTCTGGGCGGGCATGTAGCTTTGGGCCAGCATGAAGGCTTTCCTGCCATTCGCATCGGTGGCCATATCCACCACAAGTACAGCGTGGCCCGGACTTCCACCGCGGATGAATACGTCGCCCACGCGAATGTCATTGGGGTTGGTAACGGGTTGCAATTCGCGACTGAGCGACAGGCTGCCCGCGTAGGTGAACACCTGATTGAGGTATGCACGAAGGGAAGAGTGGCTGTCATCAGGTTGGGCAGTGTGCTGCCAGGATACCTTGTTGCCGGATATTTTCGGACGGTCTCCTTTTATCCATCTTGAAAACGGAACTGCATCCCCGCTGGTAAAATGAAAGAGGATATCTTCCATGCGGTTGCTGGCATACAGGTATTCGGCCCGCAGGCGGATCACTGCGTCGGCGCATTGCTGCAGGTCACGGTTACCGATATCAATGTCAATCACCGCTGCATGACTGGTGCGGTAGGAAAGGATGTTGCCATCATATGAATGGATGGGTGAACCCGGAGGCATGAGCGGAAGGTGGCGCAACCACCCGGCAAACCCTTCATCGGATGTACGGGTGAACCCTGATGGGGTCGGAAACCGGTCGTTGATAGATGTGTAATGGTCCTGGTTTTCAAGCCAGGGGTAAGTATAGGTAGGCGGGGGTGAAGCAGTGAACAGGAACAGGGATATGAAGAGCGTACGGAGTGCGATCATGTAATGGGGTTTATAGGTTAACAGGTGGTGGGCGGGTGGTATTGTATATGATGGTTGATCGTTTTTCGTGGGTCGTTTTTTGGGTGGCGTATGAACGGATGCGGGCGATGTGAATGTGCAAATGTGATGATGTGGCAATTTGAAAATGGGGCATCCGGCAAGAGTGAGCTTCGGTGGGTGGGGAAGTCAATGGTTAATAGTCAATAGTCAATGGGAGTCGGAAGTCATTGACGCGACCGGAGGGAGCCATTGACTGCGCAGCTTACTGACCATTGACTAGCCGCCTTACACATCTGTCTGCCGCCCATTCCTAATTCGCAATTGACAATACGTAATTGTATTGGGCACACGCGCTTCCCTCCCCGGAACAAGTTCGTCAAATTTCAATTCAGGTATGAGCGAAAGGGATGTGAAATCTTGCTCAGGTGAGAATAAACGGTGATTTGGTAATTTGAAAATGTGATGATGTGGTAATTTGAAAATGGGGCATCCGGCAAGAGTGAGCTTCGGTGGGTGGGGAAGTCAATGGTTAATAGTCAATAGTCAATGGGAGTCGGACGTCATTGACGCGACCGGAGGGAGCCATTGACTGCGCAGCTTACTGACCATTGACTAGCCGCCTTACACATCTGTCTGCCGCCCATTCCTAATTCGCAATTGACAATACGTAATTGTATTGGGCACACGCGCTTCCCTCCCCGGAACAAGTTCGTCAAATTTCAATTCAGGTATGAGCGAAAGGGATGTGAAATCTTGCTCAGGTGAGAATAGACGGTGATT
Organism: Flavobacteriales bacterium; assembly: GCA_020635855.1. NCBI lineage: Bacteria > Pseudomonadati > Bacteroidota > Flavobacteriia > Flavobacteriales > Flavobacteriales bacterium. Next base: position 695,481 of record JACJYZ010000002.1, read on the forward strand.
TGGTAATTTGAAAATGTGAGGATGTGGTAATTTGAAAATGGGGCATCCGGCAAGAGTGAGCTTCGGTGGGTGGGGAAGTCAATAGTCAATAGTCAATGGCCGCTCGATTTCATTGACGCGACCGGAGGGAGCCATTGACTGCGCAGCTTACTGACCATTGACTAGCCATACCGCACAAATGACCATTGTTCATCCGAACCACGAAAAACGATCAACGAACCCCTACATCTGACTTCCGTCTCGGTATCTCCGTTTCTCCAGCAGGTTGCCTTCCTCGTCGTAGAATTTCCACGTGCCGTTTTTCTGGTCGTGTTTGTATCTGCCCTTGATCTTCAGGTTTCCGTTCGGGTGGTACTCGCGGAAGTTGCCGTGCTTCTCCCCGTCTTTCATGTTCACCTCCAGCATCACACTGCCGTCGGGGAAGAGTTCCTGGTGGAGGTCGGCATCGAGGTCGTCGGGTGTGATCTCGTCCAGGTTGATGATTTCGTCTTCGGAGACAGACACCATGTGTGTGGTGTCGGGTTCGTTGCTGGTTTCATGTTTGGCAATGGGATTTGCCCATTTAACCATGGCTGAATCGGGCGGGAGGTAACCGATGGCGAGTTTGGTGTCGAAGCCGTCACCATCTTCCTTTAAGGTCAGGCCGATCTGGGAGAAACACACCAGGTAGGGTTTGTTCCGGCTGATGTCCTGCCATGTGTCTGCGCTTACCAATGGTTTCAGGTTGTCTGTGAGTAGCGGCATCTGTACATAAGCAAACACATTCACCTTTTCGTCGAGGTTGCCGGCGAATGCTTTGAAGTCGTCATCGGCGGCCAGGGTTTCACCGGACTGGTAATCATTGATGATGCGCTTCAATGTTTGGGGATGGTTGCTGAACACCACGAAGTCGCCGATGAAGGTATAGTACGGTTTGTCCAGTCCCGAAAAGAAATCACCCAGCAGCAGTTTGAAAAATCCTTTCACGGAAAGGAAGCTGATGACATGTCCTTTGTAGGTGATCTCCTTGAACCGGATGGGGGTTTTTCTTCGCACCTGCGATTTGATGAAGTCGAGGTTTTTCCTGGCCTCTTCCGGGTCGGTGGTTTTCAGGTAGAAAGCCATCTCGTTGTTTTTCCCGAGGCCGGAAGGTTGCATTTGTACGAAGGCTGCTTCGTCGTCGATCCAGCTGGTGAAGTGTTTCCTGAAATCAATTTTCAGGAGTTTTTCCATTTGGGTGATGCGGTGGCGGTAGTTGCTCCAGGCAGCCGTGTCTTTCTGCAGAACCTGTTCCAGGCCATTCAGGAACTTCCCGAAACTACCGAAGCCGAGGCTCAGGCAGAATGCGGTGTGATGAGGCATCACCGACACTGCGCTTCTTTTCCCTGTGCCTGCGTGCTGAAGGGCCTGGAGGTAAGATGGGATCGAATCATTGGACAGGGTGAATCCGCGCATCTTCCACAAGGCGTCATCCCATGTAACGGATATACCCGACCAGGCAAGTGCCCGACTCAGGTCGCGCACGTATGGGTTGTCGGCGGTGGTGTAGCACCGGAGATAATCCTGCAGGCGGTTGTACTGCACGTAGAGGCGCAGCACGTCATCACCATCCGCTTCTTTTTGCACACGGATGAAACGCAGGTCTCTTCCGATGTCGGGCAGGCTCACTTCGTCAATGCTTTTCTCCACCAGGGTGTGGGTGTAGGATGCCACGAGCAGGTTTTGGATGGCAGAGATATAAAGGGTTTCCTTGTCTTCCGTATCGTAAAGCTCCACGATGGTATGGTCGTGGTATGTACGCTTGCTGATTTTGTATCCTTCACTGCTGAGGGCATCGGGGTTGTCGGTCAGGAGGCTTCCCCAGGTAGGGTTTTCGAGGTCGGCGACATAAAGGAAGTCGTAATCATTCCGCTTGATCATGTGGGCGGAGATCAACAGTTGCCGGTCGCCAATCAGGTCGGTGAGGTACGGGTTGTCGTGCAGCATTGAATCCAGGGCGTCGGCTCCTTCAGCGATCTCATTGAACAGGGGGTGTGTTTTCAGGTGTTGCCATGCCGGGTTGTTGCTGAGCCGGTCCCATGCGTTGAATGGCTCGGTTGTTTCAATAATATATATGGCGTCTCCGGGTATGGCGTACAATCCCCGGAGGCCGGCTTCCGATCCGAAGTAGTGGCGGATGAGGGCGAAGGTCATCACCGAAAGGGCCAGCGGGATCAGCAGGATGCGGAGGAGTCGTTTGCTCACGGCTGTTGGTTTTTAGGGTGGATGCAGCCGCAAGATCGGGCATTTTCAGGAAAGAGAGGAGGGCTGTTTTGGCCTCATCGATAAAAATCGAACGTTGAAAGGAGGCAAACCGAAGGTCTGTCTGTTTGTGAGAACAAAGCGTGAACCACCCCCGTAATTATGGGTGTTCAGCGAAGCAGACAGCAAAGACAGCATCGAGATCGTGTGGGGGTTGTCGCGAGGGGATGGCTGAACAAGATGGGTTCAGGGTCAAAAGCGTTGCTTTTGGCCCTACCTCTTTTTATAGGGGTAACTATTCATTCATTTGGTGGATGATGTCCATGAGGTGCTGTTTCTTTCTTTGGGATACCGGCAGTTCGGTGTTGTCACTCATCTTCACATACCCGTTGTCTTTGTTGATGTAGCTTTTCAGGTGTTCCAGGTTGATGAGGTAAGACCGGTGGATGCGTATGAAGCCGGAGGGAACGAGCAGCTCTTCGAACTCCTTCAGCGTTTTGGCGATCATCAGGCGTTTGCCGTCGGTGAAAAAGAAGCTGGTGTAGTTGCTTTCAGATGTACACCGGACAATCCGCGACAGTTCAATCAGGTGGATGCCATCCGACGACTGCAGGGCGATGCGTTTTCTTCCGGCAACAGCTTTCAGGTTGTGAAAGTAGCTTTCCAGGCTCAGTTGCAGTTCTTCCTGTTTTCTGTTGGATATGCGTTCGATGGCCTCCTTGAGTTCTTTACCGTTCACGGGTTTGAGCAGGTAATCGAGTGCACTGAACCGGATGGCTTTGATCGCATATTCACTGTATGCGGTGGTAAAGATTACTTTGGATGACAGGTGGTTGGTTTGGTCCAGGATGTCGAAGCCGTTGCCATCGGCCAGGCGTACATCCAGGAATACCAGGTCGGGGTTGCTGTTTTTGAGGATGTCAACGCCGGATTCTACTCCGTCTGCTTCGCCGATGATCTCTACCTCCGGACAGTTTCTTTCAATTTCTTTCCTCAGCGCCATGCGCGCATGTGTTTCGTCATCGATGATAATGGTACGAATCATAGGTCCCATGATGTTTTATATGGTAAGGTGATGATGATTTCTGTTCCTGCCGGTTCTCCGCCGGTGCCTTCCAGATCCCGGATGTTCAGCTCGAGGTTGGTCATGCCGAGGTTGCGCAACAACTGCAAACGATCTTCGGTGAGGCGTGTCGCATGTGATTGATGGGTGTGATCACTTTGCATCTTTCCCGATGCCTCGCGTCCGATCCCGTTGTCGGTGATCCGGCAGATGATGCGGTCGGCTTCCTTGTGAAATCGGATGGTCAGGAGTCCTTTTGATTTCCGGGGTATCAGTCCGTGTATGATCGCATTTTCCACAAAGGGCTGAAGCACCATGGGCGGTACCAGGGCGTCTTTCAGATCCGGTTCACAATGGATCTCACAGTCAAAACGATCCTGGTAGCGTTCCTGCATCAGTTCAATGTATAGGCGCAGAATGTCGAGTTCTTTTTCCAGTTCGATCTCGTGGTCGGTGTGATCCAGGATCATTCGCAGCAACTGGGCCAGTTTGGTGATGTATTCACCTGCTTCATCGGGTTTGTCGGCGGCATAGAATCCTTTGATGGTGTTCAGGGCATTGAAGAGAAAATGCGGGTTCATCTGCATGCGCCTTGCTTTCTGCTCAATTTCCATCAGGCTTTTTTCCATCTGAATTCTGGCCTTTTCCGCTTCCATGGCTTGCTGGGCCAACTCGTACCGCTTTTGTAGTGTACGCAGTCGCCTGCGCCATAAGAAAATACCAATGGGTATGATTAGGCACAGGATGCCTAATCTAAACCACCAGGTTGCCCATACGGGAGGTCGTATGTGAATGTGTATTTCGCGGATGCCTGGATTGGGATGCCCGGTCATGTCCAGTGTGGTGATCTCAAAAAAGTAGTCGCCGGGTGCCAGGTATTTGTACTCGACCTCAGTTCTGTTTGTCGTTGTCCAGGTGTCTTCAGCTCCTTTCATCCGGTAGCGATAAACGGTGTTTCCCATGTCCCGGAAGTTCAATGAGGAAAATGAGATACCGATGGCATTCCGGTTGTGGGGAAGATCACTCAGTTCGGCTTCGTTTATTTCCTGCTGTTGCACCCGTGTGCCGGTGATCAGAACGGGATGGGGATGGCTTACATGTTTATCGATGCTATCCCGGAAATAGATCAATCCGTTGTCGGTGGCCAGGTAAATGGTATGATCAGAAACTTCGATTCCGATGATGTTCATATTTCCGATGCCAACGGTCACCGACAGGTTGTCGACCGTATGTTTGCCTCTGCGCAGGCAGTTCAACCCCTTGTCTGTTCCGATCCACAGGCAACCCTGCGGCGAAAACCGGAGTGATTTGACAGTTAAACTAACCAAGCCGTTGTCGGTGCTGAAACTGGCTATCACCGAATCGTTATGCAGGCAAAGCAACCCCGCGTTGTTGGTGCCAACCCACATCTCATCGTGCAGGCTGTCGTATGCGAGTATGTTGATCCTTTGACGCAGCCTTTCATCAATCACCGATACATCTTTCATTTCGTTGTTTTCCCAACGGAGCAGGGTATTGTCTGATCCGACCCACACCCTGCCATGTTTGTCTTCACATATCGTCCATCCGCGTTGGCTGCTTGCCGTGATACGCACAGAAACATCATGGGTGGGTTTGACTGTGAACCCGGGTTTTGTAGCATCAAGCGCAAGCTGCCTCATTATCTTCAGGTCCTCTTTATTTATTCGGGCGATTTTGAATCCGGCCAACCAGGCGATGCCATTATGGTCGATCAGAAAATCATCTCCGCCAAACATGTATCTGTCTGACCAACCATCTCCGATGGTCTGAACACCGTTTTTACCTACCACCCACACGTCACCATTATCGGCCATGTACGTATTGGTTACGGCATTTTTTATTTGGGAATCCAATTCCCTGCATTCAGGAGGGGTGCCAGGAGACCATATGCAGTACTGGCTGTTAACGGATGTCAGCCAGAGTCGCCCGGTCAGGTCCCGTTTGACGCTCAAGAGGCGGTTGTTGGGCAGACCGTCTGCCGTTTTCATTTCCCAGATATTCGGATTGGGGATGTAGTACAAACCGTTGTGCAGGCTGGTGATCCATATCCCATTTTCCCGGTCGGTGCATGCCCCGGATATCGGTTGACCTCTTAACATCCAACGTTTAAATAGGATATTGTCTGCCTGCAGTTTGAAAATGCCCAGTCCGTTCCTGGTGCCAATGAAGAGTTCATCTTTAGGCCCGATGCCACAGTAGATGATTTCTGTTCCGGGAGGAAGTTCGTGGACCAATTTCGATTTGCCGGTTGCACCCGATATGCTGAATATTTTGTTCTGAATACAGAAGAACATTTTGTTGTGCCAATAGGTTACCCGCCCGTTGCCGCTTAGTGGTATGTAATCCGTATTTGTGAAGTGGTGAAAGTCCTTTGTTCTGGCAACATGACCGCTGTAGGTAACCACCATATGCGTTTCGTTTTTGTCAGATAGGATGCCCTTGATGCCTGACATTTCTTCCGGGATCATGAAAGTGCTTACACCGCTGTTGTTAATTTGATACACATAGTTGTCGCCCGTTGGGAATATGTACAGGGAGCTGTCTTTGGTTTCCCACGCGGTACTGGACATGTTTCCGGGTTTTGACAGCCTCAGAATGGGATTGTTGTTTTCGTTGTAAATGCGGTTGTTTTTCAGGTAAGATAATTTGCCGTTCATTGTAAGGAACCACAATCGTTGGCTACGGTCCTCATAAATATGAAAGACTTAATTGTCGGCTACCCCTTCTGCCATGCCGAAATTTTCAAATCGACGACCATCAAACCTGCTTACGCCATTGTCTGTACTGAGCCAGATATAACCTTGTGCATCCTGGATCACTTCATAGAGGGTGGTGGAAGGCAATCCGTCTTCCATGGTGTAGTGGTGGGAATGGGCTTGTTGGCCGGCTGCCGGAGTCAATCCGGTCAGTAGGCAGGGGATCCACAATAACAGGAGACGCAGCGTTGACATTCCGGCAAAGATACGCCCGAAAGCAGATGGTTAATCCGGATCACAAGACAAACGTCCACCCATAAGGATCGTTCAATCAACCTTTGGGCAGCGCTTACTAAATGAAGGCTGTCGTTTATCATACTTTTCCCTTCGCCCATCCATGATTCCCGATTTTTGTTTTGAACAAGGAATCCGGCCATCTGAAAACCTTGCGGATGATCGGATGTGAACAAGTGTTCCGGCAGATGGTAATGGTTGAATTGTGGATGAGGCGAAGCAATGGAAGATTCCGTTGGTGACGTAGATGCGGGTGCCGGATCAATCCAGGCACGGGCCGGAAGAAAACTTCCGGCCCTTTTTATGTCCGGCCCTTTTCCGGATCCGGGATTTTTCCGTCCCGATTTGGGAAGGATTCAGGGTGTGCCAAAAGCTAACACGTTGAAAATGAGTGATGACAGTTTCTGGCACGAAATTGACATATACCCTATCAGTTGAACATTACAGAGCTAACAGGTCAAAGGTCGGAACCCTCCGTTTCCGGCCTTTGATCGTTTATAGGGGTGAAGGATCGGTTATTGAATGACCGCATCAGCGTGGTGCCTCTACCCTGAGATCTCCCAGCTTCACTTCCCACGTTTTACTGGTTTCATCGCCGAATGATTTCATTTCCTTTCTGGTCACCACCTCGATTGTGGCTTTTCTCAGAAAAGATACCTGCGCCTGGTTCTTTTGGTAAGCCGTCAACTGAAGCATGCCTGTTACGTGGCCGGTGAGCACTGTGTCGCCCTGCCATTCTGTTCGATCGGATGCTTCCGGGTTGTTCCATGCCAGCCGCACCGAGTCAACGGACGATCCGAGGCTGTCCAGGAAATCCGCCACGGTCATTTCATCGGAACCACCATTTCTCAGGGTGATGCCTTTGATCCTTGCACCCTGTGAGAACAGATCATGCGCAGCGATGCCGGCTTGTTTGCGGATTTCCGGATCGAGGGATGCGTCGGCGGCCAGGTTCACATATCCGGCAAAGTCTTCCGCTTTTTCCAGTCCGCGCCGGATGAACAGTTCCGCCGTGGGTGAACCGGGCGCTTCCACCGCTTCCCAGGCCCGGGTGACGCTTTCGGGTTCGGCGGCTTCGGATTCTTCCATCGCCATCGCTTGTTCCTCTGTTACATATTCTTCCGCAGTCGCTTCCGTTTCTTCTCCCTCGTATTGTTCGTTGTCCTGTGGGGCGGATGCACAGGAGGCGACCCACACCCAGGCGGCCATCCATATATAAGGTAAGATCCGGTTCAGCCTATTCATGACCCTCATGGTTTTGGATGAAACGGAGGAAGGATATCTTGTCGCCCTTGTAGGTGCTTTCAATCACCTCGATGTTCCGAAGGCTTTTGACGGGCAGCGTGAGCTTGTTCACGAATTCCTCCCGGTTGTAGAGTTCGATGCCATGGTTTCCGTCTTCCACCACCTGCAGGATGCGGGCGTCTTCCGCGATCATGTCCATGAGCTGTGCCCGTCTTTTCTTCCAGTCTTTTGTGTTGGATGTGCTCAGGTAATGGATCATCATGGCATAGTCATTCGGGCGCAGCGAGAATTTCTCCCGGTAATCGGTCTTCCTATGCAGCACCCTTTCTATGGTGTCTGTTTTATAATAAGGTGATTGCACCACGAACCGCACCCGCTCGTCTTCCGTGTCGAAGCTTACGCACCCGGATGCGTCCACCTGGATGCGCCGGGGCGACTCACCGTCGCTGAGCAGCAACAACTCAATGCGACCGGCCGAGGCGGGCACATTGCGAAGGTGCTCCACAAAACAAAAGGTGCATGCGGTGACCTTCGGTTTCTTTTTCATCCATACCGGAGACAAAGCTGCTGCCAGGATCACCATCAGGATGGCCATCCTGCTCCTTTTCTTTTTTGATTTCCCGGAGGGTGTTGCAGGTTGTTCAGGTGGAGGAGCGGCTGCTGCAACTTCTTCCTTCGTACCGGAACCATCCGCCTTGTAGCAAAATGCCTTCCACGATTCATGTCCGGCGTATTTGCTCAGCATGTTCAGCATGTCGATCCGGGGCAGCGCTTCGGCCCGGTTCTTCATGTGGGTGTAAAACCATTTCTCACTGATGCTGCCGCCGGCCACCGTGCGGAGGTCTTCCTGGAAATCCACGATGTCCTGTCCCTTCCATTCCGGTAACGGGTCGGTACAGGCCGGGTGGCGTGACCGGAAAGTGGCCTCGATCTCCTGCTTTAGCAAGTCGAAATATGTCAGGTCCGATGTGGGCATGCTTGCCTATAACTTCTTCGTGAACAGGAGATTGGTTTTTTACAAGTGGATTACAAAGTCTTTACAACCGTTTTGCCGGGCATCCCGTTCGCCCCTGCCTAGGTTTGCTTCACAAATGTAAGTCAAACCTATAAAACCAACGACCATGAAAAAGATACAGTTTGGAACAAAGAGTGGTGCCATGATGGCCTTCGGCCTGGTAGCCATACTGGGCGCATGCAGCACGAACCACTACAAAGAAAACATGGAGATATACACGCAGGAGGAGGCAATGGAAATGGGTGAAGCATCCGAAGCAGAATCGATTGCATCAGAATCCTATGCGTGGGAGTCAGAACAACCGACGGGAGAATCCTATGCCCACACCACCGAGAACCGCTTCAATGATGCAGCCGCCAGTCCGCTGTCTACCTTCTCCATTGACGTGGATCACGCCTCCTACACCAACGTGCGTCGCTTTCTTATGGCTGGATCATTGCCGCCGGCAGGGGCCGTTCGCATTGAAGAAATGATCAACTACTTTCCTTATGATTACGAAGGGCCGAAAGACGATCAACCGTTTGCCGTGCACACCGCCTATGGCGATTGTCCGTGGAATCCATCCCACAAACTCCTGCAGATCGGTTTGCAGGGAAAGAAACTCTCCACCGAACACCTCCCGGCGAGCAACCTGGTGTTCCTGATCGATGTGTCGGGTTCCATGTCGGATGCCAACAAACTGCCCTTGCTGAAGCGTGCCTTCAAACAGCTGGTGAACAACCTCGGGTCGAGGGACAGGGTAGCGATGGTGGTGTATGCGGGTGCGGCCGGACTGGTACTGCCTTCCACCTCATGCGACAACAAGGAAGCGATCATGGATGCGCTGGATAAGCTGGAGGCCGGTGGATCCACAGCAGGAGGTGCTGGCATTGAGCTGGCATACCAGGTGGCAAGCGAACACCTGGTTGCAGACGGAAACAACCGCGTGATATTGGCCACCGACGGCGACTTCAACGTGGGGGTATCATCCGAAGACGGACTGGTCAGGCTGATCGAGAAGAAACGTGAACAGGGTGTGTTCCTGACCATATGCGGATTTGGGATAGGCAACTACCAGGATTCCGATATGGAAGCGATGAGTAACGCCGGCAACGGAAATTACTTCTACATTGATTCTTACCAGGAAGCGCACAAGGTGTTCTCCAAAGAGATGCAGGCCACCCTGTTCACCATCGCCAAGGATGTGAAGATTCAGGTGGAGTTCAACCCAAAGGAAGTGCAGCAATACCGGCTGATCGGTTATGAAAACCGCATGCTGCAGAAGGAGGATTTCAATGACGATAAAAAGGATGCCGGGGAACTGGGCGCGGGGCATGCCGTGACTGCCCTGTATGAGATCGTTCCCGTGGGTGCAACCCCCGAAAAGGGAAATGTGGATCCTTTGAAATACCAGAAGACACAGGCCACAAGAGGAAACGATGGCGAACTGGCCACAGTCAAGCTGCGCTACAAACTTCCCGATGGGAGTGAAAGCAAGCTGCTCACACAGGTGGTACGGGCGGAAGCCCCATCTGCCGGGATGGCTGCCGAGCTGCAGTTTGCATCTGCCGTGTCAGCCTTCGGCATGGTGTTGCGCAAGTCGGAATATGCGGGCAATACCGGATTTTCGGATGTGTTGGAGTGGGCGAAAAAAGGTGTGGGTAGTGACCCGGATGGTTTCCGCCTTGACTTCATTGAGCTGGTGGAACTGGCGGAAGGACTGTAAGTGGTTTCTTTTCATAAACCCAAACGGCACTTTCGTTAACTGAAAGTGCCGTTTCGTTTATAGGGAGACAAATGCCGCCGGTTTGCGTCTTAACTTTTGCACGCACCTCTGCATCGATGTATAGATCTCGGACGGGTCGTTATGTAGGTTAGAATTTGGAGAGACCACCAAATGCGATCCGACCCGCCGGTTCAACCATATGGCACGCGCGGAAGGAGGAACCCGGCCACTGCCCTGGTTCAGGCAACCCTGGAAGTGTGTGCCTTTGTTCATGCAGGGAAGGCCTGTCTGCCGGTTGGCAGACGGGCCTTTTTGTTTGGAGGTATCCTTTTTCCTTTGCCTACCTTTGCGCCAGCAACCTCAAAAACTATGTCTATCCTCCAGCGCTTCCGCGAATCCGAATTGGGATTCGGTACCAAAACCTCCGGGCAGCGTTCCCGGTTGATCAACCGCAACGGCTCGTTCAATATCCGGCGTGTCGAACAATCGAGATGGAAGTCCTCCAGCCTGTATCATACACTGATCACTTTGCATTGGTGGAAGTTCAACCTGATCGTATTCGCATATTTTGTGCTGGTGAATGTGGTGTTCGCTTCTTTGTATTATTACCTGAGTCCGAATGGCATTGTGGGTGCGGAAGCTTCCGATGCTGCCGACCGGTTCCTGAACGCTTTCTTCTTTTCCACCCAAACCATCAGTACGGTGGGCTTCGGCAGGCTGAGTCCGGGTGACCACATGACCAATGCCATTGCAGCGGTGGAATCTCTCATGGGTCTGTTGGGTTTCGCCCTCGTGACGGGATTGTTGTACGGCCGGTTCTCCAGACCCAAGGCTCGTTTGCTGCAGAGCGACCACGCCATCATTGCGCCATTCAAAGGCGCGCGTGCCTGGCAGTGCCGTATTGCCAATAAAATGCGCAACAGCCAGCTCACCCATATGGAAGCCAAGGTAACCGTTGCCAAGGTCGTAGAAGAAGATGGTGTTCCGGTGCGCAGGTTTTTTTCGCTGGAACTGGAATTGAAATCGATTGTGTTCTTTCCGATGACGTGGACACTGAACCATCCCATCAACGCCGATAGTCCGTTGTTCGGAATGGAAGCAAAGGATTATGAAAAAGCGGACGTTGAATTTCTGATCTCCATCACGGGGTTCGATGATACCTTTTCACAAACGGTGCATACCCGTCTTTCCTATACCTGGCAGGAGATGTTGCACGGTGCCAGGTTTGTCAGCGTTTTCGGTAAAGATGCCGACGGCGGAACCTCACAAGACCTCCGCAAGCTGAGCGCTACAGAAACGGCTGCATTGCCCGCCTGGGAACTGGCTACGGTATAGCTTTACCTGATCAGTGATACGTGCCCGATGCGTTTGTAGTCTTTGCCATTGCAGTCCGTTGCCTTGATCAGCCAAACATACACATCTTCCTGTGCAACTACATTCTCGCTGGTTTTGCCGTCCCATCCTGTCAGTGAAGTGGTTTGGAAAATAAGGTTGCCCCATCGGTCAAAGATGTACATTTCAAAGTCGCAGTAGTTATACTGGCCTACGGTGAAGAGGTCGTTCACGCCATCCTTGTTCGGTGTAAAGGCATTGGGAACATAGATCGCTGAAATGTCTTTCACGCATACGGTTTGTTCCAGTGTGTCCACACATCCGTACTGGTTTTCAATCGCCAGCAATACATTGTAGCAGCCTGTATCCTGGTAGACGTGGCTGGGGAATTGACTTGTGGATGTGCTGTCGTCATCAAAGTCCCAATACCATGAGATGGCATCGCTGGATTTGTCTACAAAAGTGATCACCGGATTCATGATGGTAACTTCCCACGGATTGGCAACAAAGTTCGCTTGCGGGATGATCATGTTGTTGTGCACCGAAATGGTGTCGGCGATGATACATCCGTTGGCATCCGTTACAACCACACCATATGTTCCTGCTTTCAGTCCGCTCACGGTGGCGGCGGTTGAATTGCCAGGGGTATTCCATTGGTAGCCGTAAGGCGATGTGCCCTGGTCGGGAGTAGCGGTTACCGTACCGCTGCTGTCGCTACAGATCTCATCGGTTTCTGCCAGTTCCAGCAGCAGCGCTGTGGGTTCGTTAATGGTAGCGGTGGTACACACCTGGCAGTTGAGTTGGTCGGTGAGACAAACGTTGTATGTGCCTGCGCACAATCCCGTGGCAGTAGCTGCGGTCTGACTGTTTGCATCATCCCATGTGTAGTTGTATGGCGGGGTTCCGCTGGCGCCAACCACGGTAGCGGTTCCGGTACAGTCGCCGTTGCAGAGCGGATCGGTGGTGCCTTGCAGGGTAATGGTGGGAGGGGGTGTGCCGCCCACGGTTGCGTTGTCGGTGATGGTACAACCGCTGGCATCGGTGACGGTCACATTGTATGTGCCTTGTACGAGTCCGGTTGCTGTTGCCGTTGTTTGCCCGTTTGCATCATCCCACAGGTAGGTGTAGGTAGGTGTGCCACCTCCGGGTGTGGCTGTAGTGGTACCTGCTTGTCCGCAGCTTACATCGGTTGAGCTTACGGTTAGGGTGAGCGGGGTGGGTTCAATGATGGTAGCCGATGATGTGATGGTGCAGCCATTGCCGTCGGTCACGGTCACGTCGTATGTGCCGGCGATCAGTCCGCTGATTGTTGCGGTTGTGCCTCCTGTCGGTTGCCAGTTGTAGCTGTAGGTGGGAGTGCCACCGCTCACGGTAATGGTGGCCGTTCCGTTGGTTTCACCGTTGCATAGGATATCGGTATGCGATGTGGTTTGCGAAAGTGCTGTGGGTTCGGTAATGGTGGCTGTGGTGGTGGCGGTGCATCCGTTGATATCGGTCACGGTAACGGTATAGGTGCCTGCACACAGTCCGGTTGCAGTTGTGCCAGCCTGGTTGTCACTCCACAGGTAAGTATATCCGGGTGCTCCACCGGTGCTCGATACCGATGCAGTTCCGGTACAGTCTCCGTTGCAGGGCGGATTTGTAGTGTTGTCGACGGTAACGGTCGGACTGTTAATGCCCACCACTGCCGTATCGCCTGTGATGGAACATCCGTTGGCGTCGGTCACTGTTACCGCATAGGTGCCTGCTCCGAGTCCGGTCATCGTTGCCGTGGTGGCACCGCCCGGCATCCATATATAGGAATAATTGGGCGTTCCTCCGGAGGCGGTCACGTTCACCGAGCCGTCGAGGTTTCCGCAAGTGGTGCCCACAGATCCGAAGGTAATGGCAAGTGCTGTAGGTTCGGCAATGGTTTCTGTAGAAACGGAGGTACATCCGTTGGCATCGGTTACGGTAACACTATAGGTGCCCGCACTCAGTCCGCTGACGGTTGCTGTTGTTGCTCCTCCCGGGGCCCACAGGTACGTATAGTTGGGCGTGCCTCCGGATGCGGTCACACTTGCAGATCCATCTGAACCGCCATTGCAGAGGTTATCGGTTTTTGATGAAGTGGTGATGAGCGGTTCGGGACCATCCACGGTGGTGGACGTTACTGCGGTGCAACCGGTGGCATCGGTGATGGTCACGCTGTAGTCGCCGGTGCAAAGCCCGGTGATGGTTCCGGCAGTATTGCTGGTTTCGCCGTTGCTCCATTCGAAAGTATATGGTTGAACACCGTCCTGATCAACCGTTACCGTGGCTGTTCCGTCGCAGGCACCCGAGCAGGTCTCAGGGGTGCTGGTGGCGCTGATCACGGGTGCGCCTGAACTACTTACATTCTCGGTAGCGGTTGAGGTGCATCCGAACTCACTTGTAACGGTAACTGTGTAGCTGCCCGGACAGAGACTGTTGCATGATGCGGAGGTGCAACCATTGTCCCATGCATAGGTATAGTTGCCCGTGCCCGCGTCTACCGATACGCCTCCGTTGCATTGGCCGCAATCGGTTGGGGTGGATGACGTGGTGAGCACCGGAAGCGGGTTCACGGTGATTGTTGTGTCGCCTGTTGCTTCCAGTCCGTTGGCGTCTGTAACGGTTACATGGTAGGTGGTGGTGGTAGGCGGGCATACGTTGTGGATGCTATCGTTTCCAAGCCCGTTGTCCCAAACAAAGCTGAATGGTTGGGTGCCACCGATTGTGGTAACATGCAAGTCGGTGCATTCGCCTTCGCAGATTTCATCACCGGGTAGGGTGATGTCAAACGGACAGGGGTCAACGATGACGGTTACCTGATCTTCGTACGTGCAATCACTCTCGTCGGTAATGGTGACGGTGTAGGTGGTGGTTGTGGTAGGAGATGCGATGGGGTTCTGGCAATTTGTGCAGCTCAGTCCGGTCGAGGGCGACCATGTATAGGTGGTGGTGCCGTATTCGTACTGGGGCGTGGCATTTAACTGAACGCTTCCTCCCAGGCAGATGGTTTGATCGGGTCCTGCGTCCACTTCCACTGAAGCGAATTCGCCTGTGCCGCCGAAGGTGAGATCAAAACCGTTGTTGGCGGAAGTGAAGTTGTTGATGAGGATACCATACGTGGTTCCGGCCACCATATCCACATATTTCACAAAAGGTTTTTGACCACTTCCGCAGCCGCCCGGCTCGGATGTGGTTGTGGATGTCATGTCTGTTCCTGTAGATCCGTTCGGACCCAGGCAGGAGGAATAGTCACATCGGATCGCACTTTTCTGATCGCAATTGCCGGTCGGCATTTCAAACAGCACCCAGTCCCAGTCGTCGGTACCGTTGCTGGGGGTGATGCTGTAAGTGAGTGTTCCGGAGGTTTTGCAGGTCCAATAGTACCAGACGGTGTTTGATTCCGGAGAAACGCCTGCACAGGTACCGCTGGCCTCCGCGTTGTCATTTCCAGCACCCGAAATGGAGCCGGAAGTAACGGGATCTTTGGAGCATAGCCAGTGTGCACTGTTGCAGTCTGATCCCGGATATACGGGTGCATCATAGTTGTTGACGCATAGCTTGAAAGTTCCCTGAGTGAAACTTCCGTCTACCCGGATGTAGTAATCCTGACCGGCCACCAGTCCGCCTTTGTAAACCGAAGCGGTATCTATGAATCCGTCGTTGGTGGCACAGGGTAGGATATTGAAGTTCTGACAATCGGTGGTGGTGTAAAGTTCCACTTCCGGTTGTGACATGTTTCCGCCCAGCTGGTTGGAACCAACTACCTTAACCCTTATGTCCTTGTTGGTGGCAGTGAAAACAAACCACACGTCGTGGGTGCCTGTTCCTTTCCAGCATGTTCCTTTTGCCAGGTTGCCGGGGTTGGTAGCGCCCACTGTCGTGTACGCACCGTTGGCGGAACACCAATTGTTCAGGTTGGTAAGTCGGATTGCGTTGTTACAGTCATCATTGGCCGGTTGTGACCATGCCAGTATGGGCAGGATAAGGATGGCCAGGATACTTAATACGCTTGTAGAAAAGCTTTGCTTTTTCATTGGGGAGAATGGTTGCAAATAGATAAAATGGATGAAAAACTAAACTCCTTCGCAAATTCCTTCTTGATACACTCTGTTACGGAACTAAAACAAATTTACATTATAGACCCTGTAAATGCAATGTAAAATAAGCATTTGATTCAGGTTTCGGCCCTGAATTTATTAAATGCCCCGACAAAATAAAAGCTGGTTTATGTTGATATAATGAGCTTTTTGTTTGGAGTGTAACCAAATTTTTGTCAACGGGAGACTAAAAATTCCGAAGAAATATTGGCTAAATCAGGTGTTGGTTGTATAGGATTTGGTATCGGGCCGCACGCACGAAAGTGGGACGAACGTTTTGGCAGGACTTCGGATTTCGTGTTGAAAACTTAACTGTGCAGGTGCATCCTCGGGCATCGTTCCATGTAACCGCAAGGGAGTGGCAACAAAGCCTGAGTGGGTAGCTGTGGTGATGTTGCCTGGTATCCATCAGTGGTGTGTGCCGGGTGTGCTTCCGGCAATGGATACGGTTACCGGGCCTTCGGATGCACCATAACACAGATTGGTTGATAAGGGCAGCGGTTCCGTTGCGACCGTTGGCGCATGTTTCAGGGGTGGTGTCAACCCCTGATCTCTGAAGCTCCGAAACCGCTGATGTTTTTAGAAGATCTTGTGGAATAGATATGTGATGCCGGGCCAGGTAATACCCGTCATTGGTCGGGTGGTTGCACGACAGTGATGAACTTATTTCAAATGTGAAAAAGCAGCAACTCTCCGGTATGCAGTTGTTCATCTTCCATGGTGGGGAGGAAGGTGCGGGTGAAAACTGAAAGACTAAGATTCAAGATTATGCTACACAGAATAATCAAGAAGTGGGGAGTGAGGTAAAAGTAAGGGATGGTGGCTTTACTTGCAAAGAATAACAAGGAATCGGAGTGGGGTTGGCTATTTTTTTGTAATCCTTCTATACGGAATAAAATATTGATTATGGCGCCAAATTAAGGCTTAACGCAGGTTTAATTCTGGACAGTGTTGCCTGTTGGTTGTTATGGGAGGCTAAATAAAATTCAATTATGGATAAAAATGGAGAGGCTGTTAAACTCCGGTCCAAATCAATGGCAATGGTGATGAGTGGTACCGGTAAGTTCCGGACTGATATACGGAATGCCCAGGTTGAGTCCGCGCATGATCAGCAGGATGGCCATCACACCGATCACAACCGGAACAAGTTTCCGGAAGTGCATGCGCATGCGACTGCCTGCCAGACTGCCTGCCAGCATCATGCCCAGCATGGCCGGCAGGGTACCCAAACCGAACAACATCATGAACAAGGCACCTGAGGTGATACCGGATGTGGCTACGGCTCCGGCAATGGCCATGTACACCAGGCCGCATGGAAGCAAACCGTTCAGCATTCCGGTAATCCACAAGGCTGGAAATGATTTCAGCGAGATGCGCCTCGCCAATGCTGTTTTCAGGGGAGTGATCACCCTGCCGATCCCTGATGATAGTTTGTTTTGTGCCGATGAAAGTTGAATGCCGAGTGCGGTGAGTAGTAACAGTACACCGAGGGTGATGGACAAGGCCTGTTGCAGTCCTGCCCAGGCAAATGTCATTCCGATGGCCCCGAAGACTGCCCCAAGGATAGCATATGTAACGGCACGACCTCCATTGTAGATAATCGCTCCCAGGATGCGTCCGCTCCAGGGGCGATGATGCACCGGCAGGGCCAGCGCGATCGGTCCGCACATGCCCACGCAGTGCAGGCCGCCTACCAGTCCCATCAATATGGCGCTCCACCAGATCATCTTAAGAACAGTTCTTTTTCTGAATAATAGGACACGCCTGCCGCCATCCAGTCGCCCTGCACCATGTAATATTTCCCGGTGAACTTTTCCATGGGAATGCGTTGAATACCGTTTGCGTCCGGACTTATCTCCACTTCGAAATCCTTCTGTTGATCCGCCATGCATTTGAAGACCAGCTTGCCTGAAGGCATGTTGGGCTGAATCTCTTCCGGAAATTTCACGTCCACTCCTTCATTATTCCGGGAAAGGACGATGTCATCACCCAGCGCCTTTACATTGTGCATTTTGTTGATCTGCTCCTGAAAGGCAAGTTCCTTGGCGTAGTAGTTGTCGTCCATCAGGTCTACCTTTTCGATGGATGTGCGGTATACCATATATAATATACCCACCACGAAGGCGGTATAGGCAATGGCTATTTTGTATCCCCAGTTCATGATCAATAAGTTTTGATTGGACCTAAAAACGATGTTTTGATGGTTTCAATAAGCTCTTCGTTGTGGTAAACACCCACGGTTACCTTCACATTGAAATCATGCAATTCTTCTTTGTCTAACATGATAAGTAGTTCACCTTCCTTCATGCCATGCGGTTCCACTTCTACCGGGTTCCCGATGATCTTGATCTCTCCGGGACCTGATGTGATGCGGAATGCCAACGGAAGATCTTGGCCGGTTTTGTTGAGTACCTTGAAGTTGTACATGTTGGAAATACGTCCGTCATCCATCTTCTGAAAGGTGAGGCCGGGAATGCGCAACAGCGTGGTTTCCACATCCGAGCGGGTGACCAGCAGCGCCACCATGGCCACGATCAGCAGGCTCAATACGGCCGTATAACCTTTGAGCCGGTTGGTGAAGGTGAATTTCACCCGGTCGGCGATTTCGCTTTCGCTGGCATAACGGATCAGTCCCTTCGGCTTTTTGATCTTTTCCATCACGTGGTTGCAGGCATCAATGCAGGCGGTGCAGTTCACGCATTCGAGCTGTGTGCCGTTGCGGATGTCGATTCCGGTGGGGCACACCCGTACGCATTCATGGCAATCCACGCAATCACCTTTTTCTCTTTGGTCTTCCTTTTTGCGGATCATGCCCCTGGGTTCGCCCCGGTGATAATCATAGGTCACCACGATGGAGTTGCGGTCCAGCATCACGCCCTGGAAACGGCCGTACGGACAAACATTCGTACATACCTGTTCGCGGAAGAAGGCGAACACGAAATAAAATGCCCCCGAAAAAACCATCATGGAGGTAAGCCCTCCCACGTGCTCCGACGGTGGGTCGGTGATGATCTTTTCCAGTTGACCGATCCCGATGATGTAGGCGAGGAATGTGTTGGAGATGATGAATGCGATCAGGAAAAAGACAGAATGTTTCAAGATTCTTTTCCGGATCTTGGCCGCTGTCCACGGCGCGTTGTCGAGTTCCTTCTGTTGCTTCCAGTCGCCATCGATCCAGTATTCGATCTTGCGAAAGACCATTTCCATGAACAGGGTTTGAGGACACACCCATCCGCAGAAAAGCCTTCCGAAGGCCACGGTGAACAACACCACGAACACGATCAGGATGATGAAGGCCAGCACGAACAGGTGGAAGTCCTGTGGCCAGAATACCTGCCCGAACAATACGAATTTCCGCTCCAGTACATTGAACATCAGGAAAGGTTCGCCTTTGATCTTCAGGAACGGACCTGCGAACAGGAAGGCCAGCAGGAACCAGCTCACATAGGTGCGCAGGTTGTAAAACTTTCCTGTTACTTTCTTCGGGTAGATCCAGATCCGCCGTCCCTTCTCATCCACCGTCGACAGCTTGTCGCGGTAGGATGTACTTTCCGATGTATGTGATGTACTCATCTTGCCCTTCTTTTCCCTGTGCCGTTTTACATCAGGGCGTGTTGGTTTGGGGCGTTTCAGTCTGAACCTGCGCTGTATTTGTGGTGTCCGATGGTACGGCAGTGGTGTCTGCCGGTGCATCCTGAACAACGTCTTGTTCTGACCAGGGATCTCCTTCAGGTGCTTTGGCATCCGGAGGGTTGCTGCCCTGTAGGCTCCAGACATAGCTGGCCACCTCGTGAATGTTGGCGGCTGATAACTGGGATTCCCATGAGATCATGCCTTTTTCCGGTACGCCGTGACGGATGGTTTTGAATACATTTTTGATGCCGCCGCCATGTTTCCAATAGGTGTCGGTCAGGTTCGGCGCCATGCCGGTTCCTTGTCCTACGCTGCCGTGGCAGGTAATGCAGTTGGTCTGAAAGATCGTTTTTCCGCGCTCAAGCGAAGCAGCATCCGTTAATGCTTCCACGTTGGTTTCATCCACCAGGTTGGCCATTTTGGATTTGTAAGCATCTACTTCTATTTGTGCGGCTGCAATTTCCTTTTCGTACTCCACTGCAGACAGGTCACCTTCACCTGAGATGTGGTAATAGAAAATGTACACTGCTCCCCAGATGATGGTGCCATAGAACATGTACACCCACCACGGCGGAAGTACGTTGTCGAGTTCGCGGATGCCGTCATAGCTGTGGTCCATCATCACCTCTTCTTCGCGTTCTATGGGGATGGCGCGTGTCAGGCTTTCGGAAATCTGGGTGATGAAATCGGTTTCTTCCTCTTCGGTTTTGCCTTGAACCACAGCGATAAGTTTTTGAAGGGTTCGCAGCATGGAAATGAATATGCCGAAAAGAATGATGTTAAGCACCACCAAAAGAATAAGGGAAGGGTCGTCGAAATAACCGGATGTAGTGACCAATAAAAATGGCAATCCGGCGGCATTCGTGGCGGTGGATTTACCGTTTGAATTCTTTCCAATGTGGCATTGGGTTACCAGGTTGCGGATGGCAATGGTAATACCAATTATGAAAAGCAATTGGATGAGAGCAAGGCAGCCCAGAACGATGTACGCTGTCCATTGTGGTTGCCAGGGATCACCGGTGGCTGCTGCTGCCGGTTGTGCGAACAATATCACGAGTGCTGACAGGGTCAGGGCTTTCACGCTTCCGGATCTTCGGTTGCTCCGACCGTTTGATGTGTGCTGGCTCATGTGCGTAGGTGTTGTAGTTGAATTATGATTCATGCTTGTCGTTGCCCAGGGGCATGTTTTTCATTTCGTCAATGTGTGCACGGCTACTGGTGATGGCCAGGTAGCTGGCCACCACGAACACGCCGAAGAACAGGCAGAAGGAGATCACCGGATACATTTCAATATTCGTGATCGTGTCCATGTGGTGTTGGATGAACTTCAGCATTACTCTCCGGTTTGTGCAACAGTTGCGGTTGTGTCAGTTGATGCTGTGGGGGTTGTTTCAGGCTGCACGGGTTCGGCTGTCTTCACCACTTCATCTTTGACTTTGATGTCAGTTCCAAGTCGCTGCAGGTAGGCGATCACGGCTACAATTTCGCGGGTGCTCGGCACCTCAATGTCGGCTTTGGCCAGGTCGGCGGAAATTTCTTCGGCCTGTTTCATCAGGTCATTGTTGGCTTGTGAGGCATATCCTTCAGGGTAAGGAACACCCAGGGTGATCATCGCATTGATCTTGGCGGCCGTGGATGCCGTGTCAAGTTCGTGTTTGATGAGCCATTCGTACGTTGGCATTGTAGACCCCGTAGAAGTTTGTCGGGGATTCATCAGGTGGAGGAAGTGCCATGCGTTGTTGCGCTTTCCTCCCTCTCGTTGAAGATCGGGGCCGTTTCGTTTGGATCCCCACTGGAACGGGTGATCATACACAAACTCTCCCGCTTTGGAGTATTCCCCATAGCGTGCCGTTTCCGAGCGGAACGGGCGGATCATCTGCGAGTGACAGGTGTAGCAACCTTCGCGAATGTAGATGTCTCGACCTTGCAGTTCCAGCGGCGTATAGGGTTTCACGCTGCTGATGGTGGGGATGTTGGATTTGATGAGGAAGGTTGGCACGAGTTCTACCAATCCGCCAACAGCCACCAGTACCAATGAAAACACGAGCATCTGCACGGGGCGGCGTTCGATTACGCGGTGCCAGTGACTGCCTGCTTTGGCCTGGTAAACTTTCGCCAGGGCGGGCGCTTCCGCATCTTCGTTGGCCACCAGGCTGCCTGCTGCTGCCGTTTTAATCAGGTTCAACACCATTACCACCGCGCCTGCGAGGTAGAGCGAGCCACCGAAGGCGCGCATGGCGTAGGCATATTTGATCTGGAGAACCGTCTCAAGGAAATTGGGGTAGGCCAATGTGCCGTCGGGGTTGAATTCTTTCCACATCAGACTTTGGGTAATGCCCGCGAAGTACATAGGTACCACATAGAACACGATGCCGAGGGTACCCAGCCAGAAGTGGATGTTGGCCATGCGGACCGAATGCAGCTTGGTGTTGTAAAGCTTCGGGATCAGCCAGTACATCATACCGAAAGTGAGGAAGCCGTTCCAGCCGAGACCTCCCACGTGCGTATGACCGATGGTCCAGTCGGTGAAGTGGCTGATGGCGTTCACGCTTTTCAGCGACATCATCGGGCCTTCAAAGGTGGCCATGCCGTAACAGGTAACAGCCACCACCATGAACTTCAGTACCGGGTTCTCACGCACCGTATCCCATGCGCCGCGGAGGGTGAGCAGTCCGTTCAGCATACCACCCCATGAAGGTGCGATGAGCATGATTGAGAACACGGTTCCGAGCGATTGCGCCCAGTCGGGAAGGGCACTGTACAGCAGGTGGTGCGGACCGGCCCAGATGTAAAGGAAGATCAGCGCCCAGAAGTGGATGATGGAAAGTTTGTAGGAGTATACCGGTCGGTTGGCAGCCTTCGGAATGAAGTAGTACATCAGTCCGAGATAAGGTGTGGTCAGGAAGAATGCCACCGCGTTGTGGCCGTACCACCATTGCACCAGCGCATCCTGTACACCTGCATACCACGAGTAGCTTTTGAACAGGCTTACCGGGATCTCAATGGAGTTGACGATGTGCAGCATGGCAACCGTAACGAACGTGGCGATGTAAAACCAGATGGCCACGTACAGGTGTCGCTCCCGCCGTTTCAGAATGGTGCCAAGCATGTTGATCCCGAAAGAAACCCATACGAGGGCGATCAGGATGTCAATCGGCCATTCCAGTTCGGCGTATTCCTTACCGGTGGTTTTTCCCAACAGCAGGCTAACGGCGGCAAGCACGATGATGGATTGCCATCCCCAGAAATTCACCTTGCTTAGGAAGTCGGAAAACATCCTGGCCTTGAGCAGGCGTTGCAGGGAGTAATACACCCCGGCGAAAATGCCGTTGCCCACGAAAGCGAAAATGATCGCGTTCGTGTGAACCGGCCGGGTGCGTCCGAAGGTGAGCATTTCACCCGCATTGGCATCCGGCCAAACCAGTTGAAGGGCCACAACCAGCCCCACCAACATACCCACTATGCCCCACACCAATGTGGCGACGGCAAAGTTTCTGACAATCTTGTTGTCGTAGGAAAATCTTTCCAATTCCATCAGTCCGTAGTATTTGATTTTTGCTTAGGTGGATTGTCGTGCAGCATCCGCACCGAAGGGGTGTAGTCATCCTTGTATTGATCTGAGCGGATGGCCCAGATGAAAGCGACCAGAAAAATCGCTGCCACCAGAAAACTGGCTCCTATTAATATGTAGATGACTCCCATCGTTCGGACGCTGTACAATCCTGATTCAATTGCGAAGTACGGCCAAGTGCATCTGATTCATCATGACTGCTATCAGACGGCTCCATGACTTTTGTCACGTTTTGGAAAAGTGTTACCGGATGCGCCTTCCCAGCAGGAAAGTGGCGGCGGTGGTGAAGGCCACGATGGTTACCGAACTGAGCGGCATCAGGATGGCTGCGATCAGGGGTGTCAGATGGCCGGTGGCGGCGTATGAAATGCCAATGATGTTGTAAGTAAACGAGAGTCCGAAACTGGCATATGTTATGCGCATGCACCGCCGCGCGTATTGCAGCATGCGTGGCAGCTGGTGCAGTTGCCGGCCTTCCAGGATGGCATCACAGGAAGGCGAAAAGCTGTACACATCTTCGGAAATCGCCAGTCCTACATCCGCCTGCTTCAGTGCGCCGGCATCGTTCAGGCCGTCACCCACCATCAGTACATGATGGCCGGCTTCCTGTTTTTTTTGCACATACTGCAGTTTGTCCATCGGGCTCTGACGGAACAGGAGCTGGTTTTTGTTGGGGAAGCAGGCCGACAGCTGTTGTCTGTCCGCATCATCGTCTCCCGAAAGAAGGGAAAGGTCATATTGCGAAGAAAGGATGTTCAGCGTTTCATTCATTTGGTCCCGGTACCGGCGTGCGATCCGGAAGTATCCCCTGACGTTGCCGTTGATCGATATGTAAACCCTTGCGGCCTGGTCGTGGCCGGGTATGGTTTGATGGGTAACGAATACGTCCGAGCCCAGTCGCACCCGCATGCCATTAACAGCACCGCTGATGCCTTTAAAGGGCAGTTCGGTGTATTCTTCAACCGGTTGAATGTTTCCTTTTAATGATTGATAAATGATGCGGCTGTGCGGATGTCCGCTGTGGTGGGTGAGGGAGCGGATCAGGCTTGTTTCTTCCGTATCCAGGGGTGTGTCGCTTTCAAAGGTCAGCGTGGCGTTGCCGCCCATGGTGAGCGTGCCGGTCTTGTCGAAAACCACTGCATCCAGGTGCGCCATCTTCTCAATGGTCTGGGCATTTTTAAGGTAGAGACCTTTTCTGCCCAGCACCCGCAATGCATTCCCGAACGTGAAGGGAAGGGTGAGGGCCAGTGCGCACGGACAGGCGATGATCAGCACGGCGGTAATGGCATGCCAGGCCTTTGACGGATCCAGTAACCACCAGGTAATGCCTGTGATCAGTGCGATGGATAGGATACCAATGGTGAAGTAATAGCTGACCTTTTGCACGGTTTGTGAGAGTTCCTGGTCTTTGTTCTTGCGGAATACTTCCTGGTTCCATAGCCGCGTAAGGTAGCTTTGGGAAACGGCCTTTGTCAGTTCCACGGTGATGGCTTCTCCCGTTTGTTTGCCTCCGGCATACACGGGATCGCCGGTATGTTTCGGGGTGGGGTCGGATTCGCCGGTGACAAAGCTATAGTCGATTTGTCCGTCGCCTTCCACCAGGGTACCGTCGGCGGGGATCAGTTCCTGGTGGCGGATGCGCACCCGTTGCCCGGCTTTGAGTTGATGGATTGGGACCTGGGTTTCCGCGGAGCCATTTAATAAAGTAACCCCGATCGGAAAGTAGGAGGTGTAGTCGCGGTCAAAGGCAAGGGCGCGGTAGGTATACGACTGGTACCATTTGCCGATCAAGAGGAAGAAGACGAGGCCGGTCAGCGAATCCATGTATCCCGGTCCGGTGCCTGCCAGGATCTCATAGGTGCTTCGCATGAACAGAGCTGCAATGCCCAGCGCAATGGGGATGTCAATGTTGATGGTTTTGCTCCGGAGGGCGGTGAGTGCCGAGGCGAAATAGCCCGATGCTGCATAGAAGGCCACGGGCAGGCTCAGGGCCAGGCTGATAAGGCCGAACGCCGATCGGAAATGTCCGTCGATCTCCACCGGGTTGTGCAGGTATTCCGGGAAGCTCAGCAGCATGATGTTGCCGAATGCAAAGGCTGCTACGCCGATGCGATACAGCAAACCCCGATCCTGTTTGGGTTTTTCGGGTTTTTCCTGGTCCAGGGTGATCCTGGGCGGATAGCCGATGGTGGCCAGCAGGTCGGCCAGTTGTCTCAGCGGGAGTGCGCTTTCGTCAAAGGTGATGAATGCTTCTTTCTTCACGAAATCGACCTCGCAGCGGTAAATGGCAGGGTTCAGCCGATGGAGGTTTTCCAGCAGCCAGATACAGGAGCTGCAATGAATCTGTGGAAGGAACAAGGTGATGTTGGCCATGTGGCCGTCGTGGAAGTGAAGCAACTTCTCAACGATCTCCCGGTTGTCCAGGTAGGCATAGCGATGTTCCTGCTGGGATTGTTTGCGGCCGGGGTTTTTCTCCAGCACATAGTAGTCGTCAAGTCCGGATGCATGCAGGATTTCATAAACAGTCTTACAGCCTTCGCAACAAAAGGGATGTTCCTCCGCATCCACGATTGGAGATGTGTTGCAGGGATCACCGCAGTGGGTGCACATCAATGTGTCAGAAGCGGTCTTCTTTTGCAGGCTCTTCATTCAACCCGCAAGATATCTGATTCTGGCAGGGATGGTCAATGATATTGATCAGATGATTGGTTGCTATAAGTCAGTATTTTTTTGTTGCTCATTGGGTTAATTTGGAATTTAAAATGCGGCGCTATAGGTGCTGTTCTCCGGTGAGAGGGCATGTCAGAACTTGTTACCGAGAGCCAAGCCTGTTAAGAACCGTGGGGTTTATTGTGATGAAATGTATTGTGGTTTTGCAAAATGCTCAGATATGACCGATACACGTACGAATGTTGCCGTTGAAGATGCCAGGCGTTTGATAGAAGATCACGTGGGGCATTTGTCTGTGATCGGAATTGATGTACAAGATGCGGTGGGGTATGTGGTGGCTGAAGATGTTCTGGCGCCTATTTCCCTGCCTTCATTTGCGCAATCCGCTATGGATGGATTTGCGATCGGCATGTTGCCGGATGGAAACCGGGATGTTCAATGGAAGATAGTAGGTGAAGTGAAAGCGGGAGATACAAGGGAAGTGGTTGTAGGACCCGGTGAAGCCTTCAGGATATTTACCGGGGCGATGGTGCCGGGTGGGACATTCAGCATTGTGCGGCAGGAGGATGCAACCTGGTCAGATTGGGAGATGACGGTGCATGTATACCCCAATGCGGGGTCCAACATCCGACATGTTGGCGGGCAAGTGGCCAAAGGAGATGTGGCGTTGCCCAAAGGCACATTGCTTGGCCCTGCAGGTGTTGGGTTTCTGACAGGATTGGGTATGACTCGCGTGAGCGTGTACGCAAAGCCAAAGATTGGATTGGTTGTGACCGGAAGCGAATTGGTAAAATCCGGAGAGCCATTGCGCAAGGGACAGGTGTATGAAACCAATTCGGTTCTGTTACATACCGCATTGACGTCTGCAGGATATGAAACGACGGGGGTTCGTATGGTGGAGGATGATTTGGAGGCCACCTGTGATGCCATACGGCAAACATTACAAGAAGCGGATGTGGTTATTGTTTCCGGAGGTATTTCGGTCGGTGAATATGATTTTGTGCAGCGAAGCCTGGAAGCACTCAATGTTCATCCGATCTTTTATAAAATCAACCAGAAGCCGGGTAAGCCGATGTTTTTTGGGTTGGTTCAGCAAAACCTTTTGTTCGCTTTACCCGGAAACCCCGCGGCCGTTTTGATGTGTTATTACCAGTATGTGCTTCCTGCCCTGAGAAAAATGAGCGGTTATAAAGATGGAACACCCGCAAAGAGGATTATGTCACTTAAACAATCCTTCCGAAAAAAGGATCAACGCGCATGGTTTCTAAAGGCAAAAACGAATGGGAATCAGGTAGAGATATTAGAAAAACAGGGCTCAGATATGCTGATGGATTTCGCGCTTGCCGATGCTGTCGTTTATATACCGGCGGAAAGAACCGAGGTGGAAGCCGGAGGCGAAGTTGAAGTTTTTTTCCTTCCTTAAAACGGCACCCTTGCTGATGTGTTTGTGGTCTGTTCATTAAACAATGATACCGATCATATTGTGTGCTTTGTGTCATCCATAGCTTTGGGCCATATCCAAAGAAAAATGATATGAAGATTCCCGCATTGTCATCATGGGCTGAACCTTATAAGATCAAGGTTGTTGAGCCTGTTCATGTTCCCTCGAAAACTGCAAGGGAAAAAGCCATTGAAAAAGCAGGCTATAATACCTTCTTGTTGGATTCGGATGATGTTTATATTGATCTGCTTACAGACAGTGGAACAGCTGCCATGAGCGATCGGCAATGGGCGGGCATGATGCTGGGAGATGAGGCTTATGCAGGCAGCAGGAATTTTTACAACCTGGAACGAGCCATTCGGGAGTTTTATGGATACAAGTACGTGGTGCCCACCCATCAGGGGCGGGGAGCAGAACATCTTATATCCAAGATAATGATAAAGAAAGGTGACTACATACCCGGCAACATGTATTTCACGACAACGCGGTTGCACCAGGAACTGGCCGGGGGGCAATTTGTAGATGTGATCGTTGATGAAGCGCATGATCCCGAAAGTGAGTTTCCGTTCAAGGGCAATGTTGACCTTAATAAATTGGAAACCCTGATCAAGAAACATGGACCTGAAAAAATACCATACGTGTCGATAGCTACCACCGTGAACATGGCCGGAGGACAGCCAGTATCGTTGGAGAACTTACGGGCATTGAGAAAGCTGACCAATGAATACGGAATCAAAGTCATCCATGACATGACCCGGGTTGCGGAGAATGCATTCATGATTAAACAATGTGAACCGGGTTATGAAAATGTTCCGGTTAAGCGGATTGTCAAAGAGATCTGTTCGTTAACGGATGGAGCGACCATGAGTGCAAAAAAAGATGCCATGGTCAATATCGGGGGTTTCTTTGCAATCAATGATTTTCGGTTGTTTGAAGAAGCCCGTAATCTGGTGGTGGTGTATGAGGGGTTGCATACATACGGCGGATTGGCAGGCAGGGATATGGAGGCAATGGCCATCGGCATAGCCGAATCAGTTGATGATTTACATATCAGGGCCAGGGTGGGGCAAGTACATTATTTAGGACGGAAGCTGGAAGCGGCTAATGTTCCGGTAGTCAGGCCGCTTGGTACCCATGGTATATTTCTCGACGCAAAAAAAATCCTTAACCACCTTCCTCAAAAACTTTATCCGGCCCAAACCCTTGCGGCGGAAATTTATGTCGATTCTGCTGTACGTACGATGGAAAGGGGCATCGTGTCTGCAGGCAGGAATGCAAAAACGGGGAAGCACTATCAGCCTGAATTGGAATTAGTAAGGCTTACCATACCCAGGCGTGTATATACCCAGGCACACATGGATGTTGTTGCGGAATCGGTTGCTCGTGTATATGAAAGACGCGAGGAGATCAAGGGTCTGAAGATGATTTACGAACCCAAGTATCTCAGGTTCTTTCAGGCCCGTTTCGAGAAATTATAAACCACTTCTATGAAGTTGCTTCCGGGGCAAAGGAATTCCAGCTGATTCATTTCAGCAGGAAACCAACTTTTTACTGATACATATCATATTTTGAGTTCCTGTGACCTTTTACATTTGATCGTTATACATTCTAAAATATAACGGTGAGCAATATATTTCCATCCTTTGTTATCAAGAAGCGGCTCTGGGTCATGGGCCGCAATGGTGCATTTCTCGGAGAGGGAAGAATTGCATTGCTGAAGCATATTGATGCGTGCGGTTCCATCTCCAAAGCCGCCAAGGCAATGAAAATGTCGTACCTGAAAGCCTGGAAGCTGGTCGAATCCATGAACCAGACGTCGCATGGGGTGTTGGTTGTGAAGGCGCCCGGAGGGAAAGGAGGCGGAGGTGCACAACTGACCGATGCCGGACGGAAGATCATTGCTTTGTATGAACAACTGAATGCCAGGTGTGAGCGGTTTCTGCAAAAGGAATTGGAAAACCTGCTAAAAGAAAACCCTATTTAACCATGTTGTCTTCCATTCATTGGGTGGGTGTTTTTTTGTTGCTGTTACCGGTGATTGCATTTCTATATGCTTCTGTTGGTCATGGAGGTGCCAGCGGCTATCTGGCACTTATGGCGTTGTTCAGTTTCCCAACGGAAGTGATGCGGCCAACAGCATTGCTGCTGAATTTGTTCGTGTCGGGAATGGCTTTTATTCATTTCTATAAACAGAAACATTTTAGTTGGTCCTTGTTTTATCCTTTTGTGATCACATCTATTCCTGCCGCATTTTTGGGAGGTTATGTCGGAATCGATGCATCCATATATAAAAAGGTGCTGGGTGTTGTTTTGGCTTTTGCCATTTTGCGGATGGTAGGCGTATTCGGGCGGGAACGGACCAACATTGAATTGCCAAGGTTGTGGCAGGGATTGGTAACCGGCGTTCTGATTGGATTCATGTCCGGAATGATCGGGATCGGCGGGGGCATTGTATTAAGTCCGGTTATCCTTCTGATGGGATGGGGCGATATGAAAACCACTGCAGCGGTGTCCGCACCGTTCATCTGGGTAAACTCGGCGGCGGGAATGGGCGGCATGCTGATGAGTGGGATTTCCATCGACTCTGATGCGTTCCTAATGGTTGCGGTGGTGATGATCGGTGGAATGCTCGGCGGATATATGGGCAGCGGCAGGTTCAGTAATGCCAGGTTAAAATACATGCTTGCCTTTGTTTTGGCGATTGCATGTGTGAAATTGTTTTTGGTATGAGGGAGAAAAGGCATATATCAGGGTTTGTGCTTGCGGGTGGAAAGAGTACCCGGATGGGGCGCGATAAGGCCTGGATTGTTGTGAAGGGAAGGCCAATGATCGTGCATGCCATCAGTGCTTTGGAACCTATTTGCAATACCGTGGCCATTGTTGCCCAAGGCGAAATGTATAACAGTTTGGGCGTACCCATATATCAGGATGTGGTTGTGGGGGCAGGACCGCTTGCCGGTATTTGTACGGCCCTGGCTGTTTCTGATACCGAGGTCAATGTGTTTACATGCTGTGACAGCCCGTTCGTGGTACCTGATCTCCTGAGATTGCTGTTGGAGCAATCGGAAGGTTTTGATGCCGTGGTTCCCAGGATGAAAGATGCCGTTTATCCCCTCACTGCTGTTTACAAACGTACCTGCCTGCCTGCATTTGAAGCATGCCTGATGGCGGGTCAACTAAGTGTGAAAAAGACCATACACAGTGTGCACGTGAAATATGTGGATGTATTGGATGAGGATCCTTTTCTTGAAGCGCGTGTGCTCATGAACATCAATACACCCCGGGAATTGGAGAAAATCGATGCAATATGAAGATTACAATAAGATATTTCGGTCAGGTTTGTGACGTGGTGCGATTGCAGGTAGAAAACCTGGATGTTGACGAAGGGATTACGCTCGCAGAACTTCAGTTCCTGTTGAGAAAGAGATATGAAACATGGGATCCGTCCATCTGCCGGTTGGCCGTCAATCAGGTTTTGGAAAATGGTGGAACGGTACTACGTGCCGGTGACGAAGTGGCTGTTTTGCCGCCGTACGCCGGAGGTTAGGAGTTGACATTCGGTGAATGCATGAGATGAACAATACATGATACGAAGGTTTATGCAAAAAGTAGAAACGAAAAAAAGACAAGTGTGGGTGGAGGGTGCGATCCCTCCGACAGCCATTGCGCAGTCTATAGCCAAACATCAGACCCAAACAAAGATTGGAGCGCATCAGTTGTTTTTGGGGCAGGTCAGGGCTGATGTGGTTGAAGGAAAAACGGTATCTGCTATTGAGTATTCCGCATATAAGGAAATGGCGGAGCCCGTTCTTGAGAAGATCAGGGAAGGCGCCTTCACTCGATTTGATATTACCTGTCTGCATATTCATCATAGCCTCGGTACTGTTGAGGCAGGTGGAATATGCCTTTTTGTGTTTGTTTCCGCCTCACATCGCAAAGCGGCTTCTGAAGCCGTTCATTTTATCGTTGAGGCTATCAAAAGCAAGGTGCCGATCTTCGGCAAGGAGATTTTTGGCGATCAAACATACCAGTGGAAAACAAACAAATGAATCATGATAGACATCACCCATAAACCAACAACCTACCGAACGGCCTTAGCTGAGGCTGTTGTTAAGGTAAGTCTCCCGGAAACCATTGAGGCGATAGAAAGCAACCGGGTTCCGAAGGGAAACGTTTTTGAAATGGCGAAAGCAGCAGGTCTGCTGGGTGTTAAAAAAACGCCTGACCTTATTCCGGATTGTCATCCACTGCCTGTTGAGTATACAGGGATTTCTTATGAGGTGCTCGATCTGGAAATCAGAATCAGGGTGGAGATTGGCAGTGTATATAAAACCGGTGTTGAAGTAGAAGCCATGCACGGGGCTTCGGTGGTGGCGTTGACCATGTATGATATGCTGAAACCCATTGATAAAAAAATTGAGATAGGCGTCATTCGTTTGGTGGAGAAACGGGGTGGTAAATCAGATTTTGCCGATACCTACAGGAGGGATCTGAGTGCGGCTGTGGTGGTGTGTTCGGATTCCATCTCTTCCGGCAAGAAAGAGGATCGGGCAGGTAAGGTAATCATGGATAAGTTGAAGGCATGCAATGTGAAAGTGACAGGTTATGATATCATTCCGGATGAACCCGAAGCCATCCGGGAAAAGGTGCAGGTGTATTGCGCGTTGGGGGTGGATCTTTTGATCTATACTGGTGGAACGGGTTTGTCTGCAAGGGATGTTACGCCCGAAACGATAGCGCCCCTCCTGGATCGCCAGATGCCCGGAGTGATGGAAGCGGCACGGAGTTACGGGCAGGCCCGAACTCCCTATTCCATGCTTTCCAGGGGCATTGCAGGCACCATCGGGCACACATTGGTTCTTACGCTTCCGGGTTCAACCGGGGGGGCAACGGAAACAATGGATGCCCTGTTTCCATCCATTCTTCATGTTTTCAAAATCATGCGCGGAGCCAGCCATGAAAAAAGACCTGAATAGATGTAACCACAAAATGGAATGTTTCAGTTTCGGTATAACAGTTACCATAAGATCATCACCGCGCTGATCATATTTGTTTGGGCCATCTGGCATTTTTCTGGGCCGGGGAACAAAGTGGATCAGTACGGTAACGGGCAGATCAAACGATCAGGCGGGTACAATCAGTCAAAAACCGATGGAAGATGGGTTTGGTACTATGAAAATGGTAAGAGAAGGATGGAGGGAGCTTTTAAAAATGGAAAGCGTAATGGTTTGTGGGTTACCTGGGATGCATCCGGAAATAAGTTAACGGAAGGCTGGTATGAAAATGACCGGTTGGATGGAGAATTTGTGAGATGGAATCCCGTGACGCATGAGGAGACACGCACGCAGTACCGCAATGATATAAAGGTTCGGTAAGTAAGTTGAAACGCCGGGTTAGGCTGGGATTTCAAACCGGGTTTCCCATTTGCTGTTTTCTGTCTTAGTATCTATAACGACTTTCATGAATGTCCTGTCTCCTTCTTTTAGAATACTTCGGTCGCAAATGGTTCCTGCTTTTCCGTTGTTTTCATCGGATGCTTCAATTACGTCTCCGATTCGCGGCATGAAAGGGTAATAAATGGTAAGTTTCTCATCCTCCGTTTGCACCAGTTCCAGTGCGGTCTCAAACAAAATCTCTTCAAACCGTTCACCAATCATGTAGTCGGTGATTTCTTTTTCCGCTTCATCCTGGAGTTTGCTGGTCCAGCTGAAGAAACGTTCGATGGATGCCTGTTTAAGTTTGGGTTGTATGTATTCCGGGAACGGTGAACGAATATGCTCCCTGTCGCGGAACCAGAAATCGAACGTTTCTTCAACGAGTTCGCTGCTTTCAATAGATGTAGGGTCTAGTTCTTTTCTCATAGTTGATTGGATTCTTTTTCGAGTTGAATGGCCCGTGGAAATAAAATATTGTTTTCAAGGTGCACGTGCATATGAAGATCCTTTTCGAATTCTTCAAGTAGTTTAAAAGATACCCGGTATGTATTGCACGCATGGGACGGCGGCGAATAATCATTGGTCAACGACCGTATTTCACTCATGCAATCTCCCGCCTGTTCGTGTTCCTGTTCCATCATCTGAATGGGGTATTGGATGGTTCCAAAACCGGGTTTGGGTGCCGGTTGACCTTTGCTCCAATATTCGTCAAGGGTTTGGATGTATGGAAACAGGATCGATTCTTCTTTGTACATGTGAACGGTTAATTCCTCGGCCATAAGAGAAAATAGATGGTATATCTTTTTTAGCTCCGGGTTGTGTTCGCCATGTACCTTTTCCACCTTGGAAAGGTATTGGTCCAATTCCAAAAGGGTTCTTTTTGTATACACGTGATGGTGATCCACAATGTAATCCACCAGCTGGGTTAATGGCCATTCGGTATATCGCGATTCGTTCGTGTCGGTTTCACCGGAGAGGGCATTCAACTCATCCAAAAGCAATGACATGTTGGCGTCTTTGGATTGGCATGCTTTTTCAATGGTCTTTCCGCCTCCGCAACAAAAATCAATACCATGTTTTCGGAACACCGAAGCGGTTCTGTAATCTGTAGTTACAACCGCTCCTACCTGATCGAGTTTGTTTATCATGATTTTGCCTTTGATTGTATGGTCCAAAATTATTGCTGTGTGGGTGCTCAAACAATGATCCATATCATAGATTATCTGATATGAATGTTTGACTGATGATTCAGGTCATGTTTTGAAAGTGGTTTTCTGTCGTCCTTCGCATGCAGGATTTTTACATGAACAACCAACAAGGAACGAGAGAGATGCAAGAGAGCTATCAAAGGCTGATTCGTAACAACCGAAATTGGGCTGAACAGCAGGTAAGGCAGGATAAGGATTATTTCAGAAAACTCTCCCTGGGGCAATCTCCTGAGTACCTGTGGATCGGTTGTTCGGATAGCCGCATACCTGCAAATGAAGTGACCGGGACACACCCGGGAGAAATATTTGTACATCGGAACATCGCCAACGTGGTGATTCAAACGGATATGAATTTGCTGAGTGTTTTATACTATGCCGTGGATATTCTGCACGTAAAGCATGTGATCGTATGCGGTCATTATGGATGCGGGGGTGTCTGTGCCGCCATGCAAAACACTGATTTCGGATTTGTGAACAATTGGCTGCGAGGAATCAAGCAGGTGTATGAAATACATCACCGGGAACTTGACGGGATCACGGAACGCGAACAACGTGAAGATCGGTTGGTGGAGTTGAACGTGATGGAGCAGGTCAACAACCTGGCGAAAACCCGCATCGTTCAGCGGGCGTGGAAGAACAGTGAACTCCAGATTCACGGGTGGGTGTATGACGGAAGAGATGGCCTGATCAAGGACCTGAAGTACGACATCAACAGGATTGAAAATCTGCCCCGTATCTACCGCTACGACCTATAAAATCATTGACCTGTCCTTTATGCTGCTTCTTCTACATATGGGAGGATGGGATTGTCCATTTATCCGGGTATTTCGCGCGATAATGTAATTCTGATTTATTCATGGTGAAATATGATCTGTCTCATTTTTTGTACATGGGCCAACGGCTTCTTTTGTAGTAAAATGCGCACGCAGTAAACCCTGGAATTATGGAATCGACAACACTTACCAAAGGAGCCAACCGCATCTTGTTCTTCAACACGCTTGCCTTTACCATATGTTTTGCTGCATGGATGTTGAACGGTGTTCTGGTTACATTTCTGGTAGACAATCAGGTTTTTTCGTGGGGACCGGTTGAGGTTGGCTGGTTGATGGGTATTCCGGTGTTAACAGGTGCCATCTTCCGATTACCAGCTGGAATACTCACCGATAAATTCGGGGGACGCCCGGTATTCACATGGCTGCTGATTATTTCTGCGATTCCCATGTTCTTGCTGAGTTATGCCAATAGTTTCTGGCAGTTCGCACTTTGTAGTTTCGGGTTTGGTCTCACCGGGACAAGCTTTGCGGTGGGAATAGCATTCACATCGATTTGGTACCCCAAGAAGTGGCAGGGAACAGCCCTGGGAACTTTCGGCGCGGGAAATGCCGGAGCAGCGATTACCACATTGCTGGCCCCTACCATTCTTAAGAATCTGACCGATGGCGGAACCCATATTGAGGGTTGGAGAACGCTGCCTGTGATATACGCTGTGGGGTTGGTGGTGATGGCCATTATCTTCTTCCTCTTTACCACGAACAAAAAACCGGCTACCAGCAACAAAACGTTGGCGGGTATGTTGGCGCCCCTTTCTTCCTTGCGGGTGTGGCGATTCGGACTGTACTATTTTCTGGTCTTCGGATGTTTTGTAGCCTTCTCGCAATGGCTGGTGCCGTATTTCGTGAATGTGTATTTCCTGCCACTTGTCACCGCCGGGATTTTTGCGGCCCTGTTCAGTTTTCCCTCCGGTGTGATCAGGGCTTTGGGTGGCTGGTTGTCGGATAAATGGGGTGGACGAAAGGTGATGTATTGGGTGCTGAGTTCATCGGTTGTGATCAGTGCGATGCTGATTGTTCCAAGGATGGATATATTCTCTCCGGGCCGCGGAGTGATGGCGCGGGCGGGTGGAGTTGTTCAGGAGGTTACTCCCGAGGGAATTGTGGTTGGAAGCAATACATACCCGTTAAAACACAAGGAAGCCAAGTTGGATAATATTGGAAGCAGGGAATTGATTTTTCCTACAAAAGAGGTATGGCAAGAGCCTGTGGTGAAACAAGGTGATGAGGTGACCAAAA
The DNA here is from genome assembly GCA_020635855.1 of Flavobacteriales bacterium. Taxonomy (NCBI): domain Bacteria; kingdom Pseudomonadati; phylum Bacteroidota; class Flavobacteriia; order Flavobacteriales; species Flavobacteriales bacterium. Next base: position 731,208 of record JACJYZ010000002.1, read on the forward strand.
AACAACTCCTGGCCAAAGGGATCACGCATGTGTACTTTCAAGCGAATGTATGGGTGTTTGCCGTGCTTGCCATCCTGATCGGATCGATCTGGGGAATTGGAAAGGCGGCTGTATATAAACATATCCCCGATTATTTCCCCGATGAGGTGGGAGTGGTAGGTGGTATGGTAGGTGTGTTGGGTGGACTCGGAGGATTCTTCTGCCCGATCATATTCGGTTATCTTCTGGAAGGAACAGGTTTATGGACCAGCTGCTGGATGTTTATTCTGGCACTTTCCGCCATCTGCCTGATATGGATGCGCCGTGTCGTGCAAAAGATGATGCATGCCAAGCACCCTGAAACCATGCGGAAGATAGAGCATCATTAAAATAGGGCCGGATACCTAAATAGGAACCAATAGTAACATCAGCTATGTCAGTCAATATCAATCATTGGAATGTGGAAGATCCGGAGTTCTGGAATAGCACCGGAAAAAGGATCGCCAACAAAAACCTGTGGATATCAATCCCCGCTTTGCTCCTTTCATTTTCTGTATGGATCATGTGGGGCATGTTGGTTACCTACATGAAAGACTTTGGGTTCACCTTCGGTTTGTTGAAAAACCTATCTGTAGGAAGTGCAGAGTATGAAAAGGTCATGTCGGATATCAACGGCATGTACTATACGTTGCCGGCTATTGCCGGACTCGCCGGTGCAACGCTCCGTTTGCCGAATTCTTTTCTGATTGCATTGGGTGGAGGGCGGAATGTGATCTTTGTAACCACGGCGTTGCTTATCATTCCTGCCGTGGGAACCGGGTATGGACTGAGTGACCCGGATACGTCCTATGCCTATTTTGCAGCCATGGCGCTGTTGTCCGGATTCGGTGGTGGCAACTTCGCATCTTCCATGAATAACATCAGCTACTTCTTTCCCAAAAAAGTGCAGGGATATGCTTTGGGAATGAATGCCGGCATCGGGAACCTGGGAGTGGCGGTTATGCAAAAACTCATCCCCCTTGTTGTGCCAATTGCCCTCTTTGCATCCGCGAGCACGGCCGTGGTAAACGATGTTCCATTTCCTGGGGTCCAGAATGCAGGATGGGTATGGGTACCGCTCTTGGTTTTGTCCTCCATTGCCGCATTTATTGGAATGAACAATGTGGTTACCGGAACGCCGGAATTACCAAACACCTTTCAGGGTGTCACCAAAACGCTGATCATGGTGTTTTACGGTGTGGTGGCCGCTGCGGTTGGCGGTTATCTCCTTATCGGGTTGAAGGTTAATATGTGGGTGGTGCTTCCTATAGTTATTCTTCTCAGTGTGTTGCTGATGAAGTATGCAACACCTTCGGCCATTCAAGGAAACCTGAAAAAGCAGTTCTCCATTTTGAGTGATAAACATAACTGGATCATGACGGTCATCTATACAATGACGTTTGGTTCTTTTATCGGGTACTCCGCTGCCTTCCCCAAATTGTGCCAGGATATATTCCCCGATGCCAATTACCGCCTGTGGGTGTTTTTGGGACCGGCTATTGGCGCATTGATACGGCCTGTAGGCGGCATCATATCCGATCGGCTGAACAGCGGATCCAAGGTGACCACGTGGAGCACCGTCTTGCAGATAGTGGGTGCCATTGCGGTGGCCTATTTTGTGATTAAGGCAAGAAATTCTGCAAACCCACTTGAGTTCTGGTGGCCGTTTTTCGGATGTTTCATGTTGCTGTTCCTCGCAACCGGTATCGGGAACGGATCAACCTTTCGCAGTATCCCATATATCTTCAGTAAGGAAAAAGCCGGCCCGGTATTGGGTTGGACCTCTGCCATTGCGGCATACGGAGCATTTATCATCCCCAATATTTTCGGTCAGGAGATCAAGGCAGGGCACCCGGAATATGCCTTGTATGGTTTTACGGTATACTACCTGATTTGCCTGGTGCTGAACTGGTGGTTTTATGATCGAAAGAATTCCGGAATACAATGTTGACACATCGAACCAATTCATATTGACATGAAAAAAGTTACTCACGTTGCCACGGTGGCTATAATAGCCATGGCAGCTTTCCAAACAACCCCAGCCTCGGCACAATTTGTTTTGTCGGGTGAAATCAGACCACGCACCGAATACCTGCATGGCTACAAAACATTGTCAACCAAGGACCAGGATGTTGCATTCTGGACCGAGCAGCGGTCCAGGTTGAAGTTTGATTATGCTTCTGATACATACAAGGCCGGGCTTGTGCTTCAGGATGTGCGGGTTTGGGGTAGTACAGCTCAACTCAATAAGTCGGATGCATTTAGTTCCATTCATGAGGCATGGGGAGAAATATTGTGCAATAAACACCTTTCGCTGAAGGTGGGCAGGCAGGAATTGATTTACGATGATCACCGGATATTCGGCAATGTCGGGTGGACCCAGCAGGCACGAAGTCACGATCTCGCGAAATTGCGGTACAAAGACAGTTTGTGTGTGCTTGATGTTGGTGTGGCATTTAACCAGGACGCCACCATGCTGAACTCAAATGTATACGCAATGACGGGTAACTATAAAGCCATGCAATATGCCTGGTTTCATAGGGACCTAAAAACAATGGGGGTTAGTGTTCTTGTACTGAATAACGGATTGCAGTATTCCACCACGGATACAGCCGGAGTAAAAGAATACAGTGTCAAATACAGTCAGACAGCAGGAACCCATCTGTCGTACAAAAAAAATAAGTGCGAGGCGGCTGCCAATTTGTTTTATCAGATGGGCAGAGATGGTGCCGACAAGCAGTTGGGTGCATATGAAGCGGGTGCGTCTCTGAACTACAATGCCACCGAGCGCTGGATGCTTGGGGCCGGTTATGAATTGCTGTCAGGCACCAGTCAGGTGGATACGGCCAACAAAGACAATCACTCGTTCAATCCCCTTTACGGTACCAACCACAAGTTCAATGGTTTTATGGATTACTTCTATGTGGGCAGTCATTTGAATACCGTGGGTTTGCAGGATGCATATGTAAGGCTTGCCTATAAAGAAAAGAAATGTTCGGCCGGTGTGGATGTGCATTTGTTTTCTTCGGCAGCTGATATACTGGACAACGAAAAGCTGACCAAAACAGGAAAATATGAGGCCATGTCTGCATCCCTGGGTACGGAGGTTGATCTGAGTATGCAATACAAGGTTTCGGAAGAACTGATATTTCAGGCCGGGTACTCCCAGATGCTTGCCACGAAATCCATGGAAGCACTGAAAGGCGGAAGCAAGGATGCCGTCAACAACTGGGCTTACCTCATGTTTACATTCAAGCCTGTATTTGTTAAACAATGATTTGATATGACAAAATTGGGTTTCATGATGTCCGCCACTGGCATCACCCGGGCCGGTATCCGTATTGCCTTGCCGGCCTGGGTAACCCTGCTTCTTCTTTCTTCCTGTCATCGGCATCCGGTTTTTCCCGAAACGGGCTCCATTCGGTTTGGAATCGTTCATCAGGTTGACCAACAGGAATTGTTTGCCGATTCCATTGTTTATATGAATGCCGCGGGAAACCAATACAGTGTTTCCAAACTGGAGTACTATGTTTCTGGGATCACCCTGACCGGTGATGGAATTGATAGCTATACGGATGGGAAGGTACATTACGTGAATGCCTTTCGTTCCTCCACGTGCCAATGGGTTATGGAAAACATTCCCGTGGGCGACTATAACAAGATATCGTTTCATATCGGCCTGGTTCCGGATTCCAACAAAACCGGCGGACTGCCAGGCAATATGGAGAACATCAACATGGCCTGGCCCGAACCCATGGGTGGAGGGTATCACTTTCTCAAATTGGAAGGACATTTCCTGGATAGTGCAAATGCAGTGGCCGGTTATGCCCTGCATGTAGGTACGAATGCCTGTTTGGGGTCGGTATATCTGGATACCACCCTAACCGTGAGGTTCCAAAACCAGCGCCTGGATCTGGTCATGAATGTGAACGAATGGTTTGGTAACCCCACTCGGCTTGATCTCAATCAGGTGAATTATACCATGGGCGATCAGGTCCGGATGTTGGAGTTGATCAACAATGGAACAAATGCTTTTGCATTCAAATAAATGAAAAAGCGTCGTTGTCCACGGATGTTGTGTACCTGTTGTGCCGCAGCTGCGATTGTGGTTGTTTCGGCATGCAGCAGGAAGGAAGGTGATGATGGCGATGAGGAATATGTAACCACACCGTATGAGCTGATCATTCCCCCCAGGTTTCCTCCAATGGTTGTTCCGGGAGATAACCCCATGACCAAAGAGGGTGTGGAGCTAGGCAGGAGGCTTTACTATGATCCCGATCTTTCCCTCAATGGCCCCAATCAAGGTTTCTCATGTGCTTCCTGTCATGTGCAGGAAGTATCATTTACAGTGAATACCACCGGAACAGCTGTTTTGCCCCATGTGAATCTGGGCTGGAACAAGAATTTCCTATGGGATGGGAAAGTGGCCGGAAGTATAGAGGATATCATGCGCTTTGAAGTGGAAACGTTTTTTCAGTCGGACATGCAAGTGCTCCAACAGGATAAAACGTACAGAGAAATGTTTAGGAAGGCTTTTGCCAGTGATGAGATCACGGCGCGAAAAGCGGAGTTGGCCATGGCCCAGTTTATCCGAACCCTGATTTCTGGCAACAGCAGGTACGACAGGTGGCGCAGGGGGGATGGTTTGCTGAATGCCAGTGAGCTCAGTGGACTTAGTATATTTTTCACGGAGAAAGGAGATTGCTTTCATTGCCATTCGACGCCGTTCTTTTCAGATAACGACTTTCACAACATAGGATTGGAAACGGTGTATGCCGGAGAAGGAAGAGGACGGTATAACGTGACCGGGAACCCCGAGGATATGGGGAAATTCAAAACACCTACACTCCGGAATATTGAACTTACGGCTCCCTATATGCATGACGGCAGGTTCGGTAGTTTGGAAGAAGTGGTGCACCACTATAACCTTGATGTGCAACCTTCGGCAACCCTTGATCCGATCATGACCAAGCCGATGCGGGGACTTGAACTTGAGTTGACCCAGCAGGAGGAAAAGGATCTTGTGAGTTTTCTCAAGGCGCTAACCGATACGACCTTTATTTATGATAAGGCGCATCAATCACCCTTTTGAAGGAGAAGAGTATATTTTCTTTGAATGGTATGGTGTTGCTATGTAATATGGGTGATAAGCTATATATGGCCGATGCATCCTTCCGTTGAATGTCACATTTATGTATGACGCACGTCATTTTTCTACAATGCCTTCTCGCCGTTATTTACACTAAAATATATCGACCATGGATGTAGTAGACAGAAAAACCGGAAAACGTTTGGTGCCGGGAAATAAAAAGCCTGAAGGTGATTTGCGCAAATCGGATCCCATCCGGCGGAATGCGGAAAAGGATCTTGAAATGGAAGAACATTCACCCATGGATCCCCCTGAAGCATACGACGGTGCTGTGATAGAGGGTGTGAGCTATGATCAGATGCATAAGGTTCTGCAGAACTTCATGGATGAACACAAGAAGGGAATTGAAAAAATTGATCGGTTTGAACAAGCGTTGGCGGGTTTTAAGGAGAACCATTATGGGTTGACGCAGGAAATCAATGAGGTGTTCTCCGAATTCTTTCACTATTTCGATCACCACATCCTGGATCACAACCAGCGGGAAGAACACCAGTTGTTTCCACTGCTTCACAAAAAGCTGATGGAATCCGATGAACATGGTGAAGGCCCGATTCCGCGTACAGCTGTGGATATGATGGAGGATGATCATATCAAGTTCATCCAATTGGGAGCATTGGCATTCAATATGCTGGGCCTGGCTGCCAGGCTACCGGATGAGCGCTCGCGAATGTTTGTGTATGATACTGCATTTAACAGTGCCCGCGAGTTGATCGAGATGTTGAGGTTGCACATATACAGGGAAGATCATATCCTGTTTCCGTTGGCGCACCAACTTCTTACAACGGAAGAATTCAATGCCATAATCAGGGGTGAAATTGGACCTACATCAAGATAATGCAAGCGATGCCGGCGACTCCGGGAGACATCGGTTGGGGCAAAGTTCCGATCCGTTGCTGATTGATTCGTTCGGAAGACGCCATAACTACCTGAGAATATCTCTTACGGACCGCTGCAATCTCCGGTGTTTTTATTGCATGCCGGAGGAAGGTATTGATCTTGCCCAAAGATCCTCGTTGATGCAAGCAGAGGAAGTGATTGCCATGGCGAAAAAATTCATCGCACTTGGTGTTGATAAGATACGTCTTACCGGAGGAGAACCCTTGGTCAGAAATGATGCCCACGGGATCATCAAAGCCCTGGGCGCGTTACCTGTTGAACTGGCAGTAACAACCAACGGTATCCTTGTCGATAGGTTCGTCGATACATTTAAGGCTGCCGGTATTCGGTCGGTGAATGTGAGCCTCGACTCCCTTGTTGAAGAACGGCAGGTGCGGATCAGCCACAGGAACTATTTTCGGCGCATCCTAGATAACGTTAAGCTGCTACAGGATGGGAGCTTTCACCTGAAACTGAACATGGTGGTGATGAAAGGGGTGAATGATGATGAACTGACCGACTTTGTGGAATTAACACGAAACACATCATTGCATGTACGCTTCATTGAGTTCATGCCCTTCCGGGGAAACAAGTGGACTTGGGCCCAGGGATTCGGATATGACGAGATCATGGAAGTGCTGACTGCTCGCTATGGTGCTGACAACATCACCCGTTTGCAGGCAAATCCCAATGAAACTGCGCGTTGCTTCACCGTGAACGGGTACATGGGTACGTTCGGTATTATCGGGTCTGTGACGCATCCGTTTTGCAGTGATTGTAATCGGATTCGGCTTACTGCAGACGGCAAGCTGAAAAACTGTCTGTTTTCCAATGGCGAAACCGATTTGCTAACTCCGATGAGAGAGGGGCGTGATGTTACACCCCTTATTCTGCAAAATATCAGATCGAAAGCCTGGCAGAGGGGAGGAATGAATTCCCTGAAGGATATGTCGGATCCGGAAAGGATAACCCAGAACCGGAGCATGGTTGCCATTGGAGGGTGATAACCGACGGAATGTAGATTGAAAGATCAACAAATGATAAAAGCCAAGAAAGTCAGGGATTCGCGCACGGTCATGTGTGAGATCGTATTGCCAAACCATGCCAATACATTGGGCCATCTTCGTGGAGGTAAATTGTTGGATTGGATGGATATTGCCGGTGAGATTGCGGCCCAGCGCCATTCCGGAAAGGAGGCCGTTACGGCATCCATCGCTCACATGTATTTTAAAAAGTCAATTCAGGTGGGGGATGTTGTCACCATTCAGGCCAGTTTGACCCGGGCATTCAATACTTCCATGGAAGTACTGGTGGAGGTGTGGTCGGAGAACCGAAGCAAAGCGAAGAAAATGAAGACCAATGAGGCGATTTTTACTTTCGTTGCGATTGATGAAAACGGAACGTCCAGCGTCGTGCCCGCTATTCTTCCTTCCGGAGGAAAAGAGATGAAGCTATACAAGGAGGCGGGTGAGAGAAAAGAATTGCTTTTGCAAGGTTCCTGAAAATTGAAGAAGCATCTATACATACAAAACTATGCGTTCCAAAAGCCCAATAGACCTTCCTGAATGTAAAAACTGTCCGGGACATTGTCATAACATGCTCTTTTGTGATTTATCCGATAAGGAGCTGGACAAATTATCGGAAGAAAGAGGCGATAATTTCTATAAAAAAGGACAGGTGATCTTTTATGAAGGCAATCGCGGCCATGGATTGTATTGTATCTACCAGGGAAAGGTAAAAGTACATAAGTTGGGAGAGGAAGCCCGGGAACAGATAGTGAGATTTGCAAAGGAAGGAGATGTACTCGGTTATCGTTCGTTGTTGGGTGGTGAGCCTTTTAATGCCACCGCTACGGCTATGGAAGATAGTATCATATGTTACATTCCAAGGAGTAAGTTTCTGGAGGTGCTTGAGAACAACACAGAATTTTCTTTGAAGGTGATACGTATGCTCGCCAAAGATCTCAGGGAATCCGAGAAGAAATTAATCCACATCACTCAGAAGCCGGTTGTTGAACGTATAGCGGAAGCACTCCTGATCCTAAAAGAGAAATTCGGTCTGAAGGAAGACGGGAAGACCCTAGACGTCATTCTCACGCGAAGGGAGATTGGAGATCTGGCCGGTGTGACCACCGAGACGACCATCCGAACCTTGTCCGAGCTTAACAAAAAGCATGTCCTCCTGCTGAATGGCAAACGGATAGAACTTGTGGATATACCTAACCTGCTCAGACTTGCCAACCTGTGTGATTGACGGGTTCTGTATCCTGCTTCCTTTTCTCATCGCAGCCTGGTATCATAAGCCTATATGATGCCGGTCATAGCCTGTCCATAAGCACCGGGTTATATTTGATCACCTAGAATGGGTTGTTCAACGCTAACACTTTATATACCCTGCAGGCATGTTGTTATCATCAATACTGGTATCTGTTTTGGAAAAATTCATGTCAGGTGATCATCTCCTGACAACCCAAACATATGAACCTGGGCAACCTCTTTTCATGGAGGGGGATCCCATGAGGGGCGTGTACTACGTGATGGGGCAGAATGTCAGGATTTTCAGACACGACGAAAAAGGCAACAACATCTTTTTGTTCCTGACCAGCGAATTGGTTGGTCTCACATCTTTTTTCCGGAATGAGAAGAAATATGCTTGTTCCGCGTTCGCCGGAACGCAGGGGTGTCGGGCGGTATTCCTTTCAAAAGAGGTGTTTTCCGAGCTGATGGATCGTCATCCGGAAGTAAGGCATGAGCTAATCAAAATGCTGTGCGCCCGGATAGGGCTGATCGAAGTCAGAACCAAAAACATCTTGCATAAATCCGTTGACCTGAGGTTGACAGAGACACTTGCATCCTTGGCGCAAACCGAGATAGAAGAAAGGCAAGTGGAAACGCTTCGTAACATCACCCTTAGGTATAGTACGAAGGAGTTGGCTAAAATAATGGGCATCTCCATCAACTACCTGAGGAAGCGCCTGAAGGAGCTGAAGGATACCGGTTTGATAGATTATGGAAAGAACTGGTTGCTCATCAAAGACCTTCAAACGCTAAGCTATAGCATAAAAAATGAGTGAGGTCCCATCTAAGCGACCTCACCCCATGCAATGATGCTTTCCCCTGCTGAATTTCGGTTTAACTCGGAAGCTCCACTATATAAAGGCGATGGCCCTGTTCTTTTGGCCATGCCGTTATTGTTTTTGCCACGAAGACACGAAGGCACCAAGATCCAAAGCATGTATTCATAGCTCATTTTATGACGGGCCAATGTGTCTTTGCGCCTTCGTGGCAATTTTTAAAACGCTCTGCATTTATTCAAACAAATTCATCTTCCCGGGTAAGGAGTATTCTTCAGTGGTTTCCCGACTTCTTGCCAAAGTAATAGCTGCTCGAGTTACGAATGGATTTCCGGCTCCAGTTCCATATCACCAGTTGATACCTTCTCCAGATATAGTCGATGGGAGCGACCAGGAAGTGAATGAACCGGGTGAAGGGAATAATGGCAATGATGAAGAACGCAGAAAAGATGTGTATCTGAACCGACCACGGCATTACACTCACCGCGTTGATGTCGGGATTGAATGCCAATACCGATCGCAGATAGGGTGTGAGCACGGCGGCAAACCATGATGAACCCCATCGATTGAAATAGGCAACGCCAAGTCCCGAAATGATCTGTGTAAGCAGGGTGACATAAACCAGCATGTCCATTTTATTTGTCACCACAAGAACACGATCGCTGCCAAGACGTCTTTTAATCAGCAATACCAGGCCGATAAGTGCTGATAATCCGAATACAAATGCGGTTGTTTCAAGGATCACCAACCTCACTGGTGATCCGTTCCATGCAAGGACGGAGGAAGGAAACAGAAATGCAATCAGGTGACCGAAAAACAACACCAGCAGGCCCCAGTGAAAAGGTTGACTGCCCCAGAACAATTTTTTCCTTTCAAGAAACTCTGATGAAAGTGAGGATACTTGGAAGCCCCTGTTGCGGTATCGATATACTGAACCTATCAGAAATATGACCAATGACAGATAGGGAAATATGGCAAAGAGAATGTAATTCAGCATCCCGATGTTGTTGGTCAATCCATACCACAGGAGATATACCGCTGAAATTGCTGCGCCGGCCATGATGAGGAAAACTCCCGGATAGTCAGTCTTTGAAGGTTGTGCAGCTGTTCCAAAATCAGTGATCGTGCGCCTCGCTTTCAGAATGGCATTGGCGGAAGCGTATACGATGACCAGTATGACGAGAAATACAAAACTGAGTATAGCGTCATGTAGATAGGTTGATAGCAACGTCATGGCTTTTCGGTTTTAATGGGTCTATGTGAAGTAAATGAACAGGTGCCGCAGGTACTTGCTACTGGCTGGTGGAGTACCTCCGGTGATTGAAAGGTGTTTGTGTTTTCTTTAAGAACATGTTCAAAGTCCTGCCGGAATATGTCCAGAAGGGCGCGAATGGCAAATTGATAAACATTGCCGTTTCTTTGGGATTCCTGTAAAACGGCATGGTGCTTTTTTTTGAGCATTTTTGTCCGCAATTCCATCCTTGCCGTACTGAATTCACCCAGCATCTTTTCCAGTGCCGGTATAATGATCAGGCCTACCAGTTCATCCCGAAAGGCATAATCATGTACGAGGGGGATCAGGGTTAGTACATTCACCAGGTTGTCCGGTAGCTCATTTCCACAGTCGTTTTTGGCTGCCTCCTGTTCATTCTTCATGTTTACCAGAAATGATCCCCTTTTGTAATCTTCACCGAAAATGACGAACCCCAGGTCCAGGTAACAGATTGCTTGAATGTGAAAGGTTTTGGTGTATACTTCCTCCAGCTCGTTCAAAGGAGTATTTGCCGCCCATTGTGCGAATGTGTCGAAGCATTCAAGTACTTTGGGGTATCGGTCCTTCAGCACATTTCTACACCTGAGGATTTCCTCCGGAAAGCTTTCCGAAGGATACCTGAATACATCTGCAAATGCACGGTAATGTGTATAGTCGGTCGGTTTCATGTTTTATCATAGTCCGCGGGCCGGTCGTATTTTAAAGCCGAACCCTGTTTCACCTTTTGCATCAGCCGTCGCCTCTATCATTTCCAGGGATTCTTCCCGATGAGCTGCAGGTATTACAAAGCGCTCATCAAACGTGGCAAGGGAGGTGAGTCTGAAAATGCTGTCTGCTTCCTTGGGGTCTGTGTTGCCCTGGGCCAATGCTTCTTCTACTTCTTCTTTGGGTAGGTCACCTACGGTTTCGTTTCTCCGATGAATTTTTACGGCCAGCAATTTCCTCAATACCGCTTTGATTTTTTCTTCATTGCCCGCAGTGAAAAGCGATGCGAGGTATTTCATCGGTAACCGGTACTGGTCGATTCCTGCCCAAAGAGATTTGGTGGTGGAATCGTAAATACCGTCACTATCCACGCTCGCCATTGCCGGTAGCATCGGTGGCACGTAGAACAGATTGGGAATGGTACGGAATTCGGGGTGTAATGGCAATGCGATTTTCCATTTCTTTACGAATTTGTAAACCGGCGATTGTTGCGCGGCACGAATGGTAGAATCCGCGATTCCGTTTTTTCTTGCTTCCCTGATGACCTCCTCACTAAAAGGATCCAAATAAATGGCCATTTGTTTGTCAACAAGGTCCTTCTCATCACAAGATGCGACCTCATGAATTTTATCCGCATCGTACAACATCACGCCCAGGTAGCGGATGCGACCTACACAAGAATGCATGCATGCCGGCGCCTGACCGGATTCCAGGCGAGGGTAGCATAGGATGCATTTCTCCGACTTACCCGTATTCCAGTTGTAGTAGCTTTTTTTGTAAGGGCAGGCGGTTACACACATCCTCCACGCACGGCAACGTTCCTGGTTGATCAGAACCACTCCGTCTTCTCCTCTTTTGTACAAAGCGCCGGACGGACAAGAACCCACGCAGGCCGGATTCAGGCAGTGATTGCAGATACGGGGAAGGTAATGAAAGGTCATTCGCTCCAATTGGAAGAGACTTTCCTGTTCCGGCCCGCTCAGGTCCTTGAAGTTCACGTCATTTCTTGCGTAATCCGGCGACCCGCTCAGGTCATCATCCCAGTTGGGGCCCGACTGCACGTCCACCGGTTTTCCGGTTACCAGGGACACAGGTCTTGCCGTGGGTTGATCATCTCCCTCCGGTGCGTCAAACAGATCGGAATATTTGTATGTCCAGGGCTCATAATAGTCGTCAAGTACCGGCATGTGAGGGTTGTGGAAGATGTTTTTCAGGCCCTTTAGTTTTCCGGCACCCTTCAACGATACGGTGTCACCGTTTTTCACCCATCCTCCCTGGTATATTTCCTGGTCTTCCCATTTGGTGGGGTAACCTGTTCCTGGTTTGGTCTCCACATTGTTCCACCACATATATTCTGCCCCCTTCCTGTCGGTCCATATGTTCTTGCAGGCAATGGAACATGTGTGACACCCGATACACTTATCGAGATGAAACACCATTGAGACTTGCGATCTGATATCCATGGGACTGTTATTAAATGTTATGATTAGAATTCAACTTTATCCATTCTTCTTACAAGTACATGCGTATCCCGGTTGGCACCTACCGGCCCCCAGTAGTTAAAGTGGTAACTGAACTGGCCGTATCCACCCACCAAAAGATTCGGTTTCAGGTGAACACGTGTAAAGCTGTTATGACCTCCGGCCCGGCGGTTGCCTCTTACCTGTGATTTGGGTACGGAGTAAGTCCGTTCCGGTGAGTGGTATACAATACATACTCCTTTAGGTATGCGGGCACTGACACACGCCCGGGTACAATACACTCCGTGGTCATTATAAACCTCAACCCAGTCATTGTCCTTGATGCCGAGTTCCGATGCATCCACTTCATTGATCCAGCATGGTTCCATGCCTCTGGACAGTGTAAGCATCCGGAGTGTATCTCCGTATGTGGAGTGAATGTGCCATTTACCGTGAGGTGTAAGGCAGTTCAGCATTCTTGCTTTTCCATCGTTCACGGTTTTCCGGAGATCACCATATACCTCCGGCGTCGGAGAGGGCTTATAGGTGGGAAGATGTTCACCGAACATGATGTATCCCTCGTGATCCAGGTAGAAATGTTGCCTGCCTGTCAAGGTCCTCCAGGGCACCAGCCTGTCTACATTGTAGGTATATGCGGCATAGGCCCTGCCGTTATTCATAAGGCCCGACCATACAGGTGATGTGTTGTAGCGACGGGGTTGTGCCTGGAGGTCTTTGTAATCTGTTCGTACATCTTTCAATCCTTCTCCCAGGTCGGCCAAAACCAAACCGGTTTTCTTTTCCATGTTCTGGTAGGCCCGGAAGTTTAGTTTACCGTTGGTAAGGGTGGATAAGGAAAGCACAGCGTTGGCGGCTTCCACATCTTCCCTGAGCGATGGGTACTCTTTGCCGTCAATTTCCTGGATGTGGTTGCGGCGTTGCAGCATTTCTTCATACACGTCATCGCACATGTAATGATTGCCGTGCGCACCCAGGCCGTTTTTTGCTACTCCGTCACCAAGCGAAATGTATTTTTGATAGATGAGTTTGTAGTCCCGGTCAACCAATTTCATCTTGTGCATGGTCTTTCCCGGGATGGGTTCACATTCTCCCTTGCTCCAATCCAATAATTTGGGTTGGGTGATTTCATCGGCTGAATCGTGAGACAGGGGTAGATTAACAAGGTCCGTTACAGGCTCGGGTAAATAACTCTTGGCCATCTCGCTCACTTTTTTGGCAATGGCCTGAAAGATCTGCCAGTCGGTTTTGGCCTCCCACACCGGAGGGACGGCTTCTGATAAGGGATGAATAAAGGAATGTAAATCGGTGCTGTTCAAATCCGCTTTCTCATACCAGGATGCGGTTGGGAGAACGACATCGGAGTACAGGGCCGACGTATCCATTCGGAAATTGATGTCAATGACCAGATCCATTTTGCCGGAAGGAGCGCTTTCTCTGTAGATGATATCCTGAACCGACTCGCCGGCCACTTCATCCGCTATGTCATTGTGATGTGTGCCCAGATAGTGATTCAGCATGTATTCATGACCTTTGGCACTTGACATCAGGGCATTTCCCCTCCAGATAAACCATACCCTCGGGAAGTTCACGGGATCATCGGGATCCACCACCGAGTGTAACAATTCTTTGGATTTTAGTTTTTGAACCACATGATCAACAACCTCTTTTTCATCCCTGGCACCCTGGGCTCGTGCTTCCTTGACAATATCCAGGTTGCTTTTGTTGAACTGGGGATAAAAGGGCATCCAGCCGTTCCGAACAGATTTAACCACCCAGTCTGCAGTGTGTTGATGGGCCAGTTCGTTGGCGTTTTCCGGTACGCTGTTGTATAATTTCTGGTTGTTGTCATAGCGCCATTGATCTGAATGGATATAATGCCAGATGGGGGCTTGCTGAAACCGATTGGCGCCTTGCCAGTCCTTGCCGGACATGACGGTTCCCCATGAATCCACCGGAGCAAGTTTTTCCTGTCCTACATAGTGGTTCATTCCGCCACCGTTTTTACCATTGCAACCGGTAAGCATCTGTGCCATGATTGAGGCGCGATACATCAGGTTCCCGTGGAACCAGTGGTTGATGGCAGCACCCACTATCACCATGCACTTGCCTTGTGTCGTTTCCGCGGTACCTGCCCATTCCCGGGCAAATTTTATCACCGTTTTTCGCCCTATACCGGTAAAGATCTCTTGCCAGGCAGGTGTGTAGGCTGCGTCTTTGTCGTCATAGTTGCCCGGGTAGTCACCGGGTAATCCACGACCCACTCCATAGTGGGCCATGGTGATGTCATATACGGTTGCGGCTGCTATCTTTTTTCCGTCAACGGTTTCGATGTGTTTAACCGGAACGCCCCGCAGTGCTTTTTTCTTCAGCCCAAATTCTTCATATTCAACCTGGCAAACTGCGTCACTATTTCCCAGCAAAGTAAGCACGGGATCATAAGTTTTGTCATCGGTACCATTCTCGTATTTCAGATTCCATTTGCCTTTTTCTTCATCCCAACGGTAGCCGACGGTACCTTTGGGCGTAACAAACGCACCGGTTGCTTCATCCAGACACAGGAATTTCCATTCCCCATTGGTGATTCCCTGGAATGTTTTGATCTGATTCGCCCGCACCAGTTTACCCGGAACGTAATGGTCCCCTTGTTTTTCCAGTTCTACCAGGAAAGTTGAATCCGTGTACCTTTTGACATAGTCAATGAAGTAGTCTGTTTTCTTATCCACGTGCCACTCTTTCAGGATAACGTGGGTCACTGCCATCCAGAAAGCACCGTCGGATCCGGCATGGCAAGGAATCCATTGGTCAGCGTGTTTGGCCACCATGCTGAAGTCCGGAGACATAACCACCGTTTTTGTTCCGTTATGCCGGGCTTCTGAAAAGAAATGAATATCCGGGGTTCGTGTCATTCCCAAATTTGCACCCATTGAGACACAGAACTTGGAGTTGTACCAGTCGGCGCTTTCGCAAACGTCGGTTTGTTCGCCCCATACTTCAGGGAATGCATTCGGAAGATCGCAATACCAGTCGTAAAAGCTGAGATTCACACCTCCCATCAGTTGCAGGTAGCGGGCACCCGAGGCGTAACTTAACATGGACATGGCCGGAATGGGAGAAAATCCAATCAGGCGATCCGGTCCGTATTTTTTGACCGTGTAGAGATTGGAGGCAGCGATCAACTCCAGTACATCTTCCCAATGGACTCTTCTGAACCCACCTTTACCTCTGGCCCGCTGGTAACGTTTCCTCTTTTCAGGGTCATTCTGTATGTTCTCCCACGCCTTCACCGGGTCACCGTTGGCTTTTTTCTTTTCCTCCCTGAAGATGTCCAGCAAGGCACCTCTCAGGAGTGGATATTTGACACGTATGGGGCTGTACAGGTACCATGAGTATGAGATACCCCTTTGACATCCCCTGGGTTCATAAGGCGGAAGTCCATTTTCCAGAAGGGGATAATCAAGTGCCTGCATCTCCCACACAACGATGCCATCCTTGACGTGAATGTTCCAAGAACATCCACCCGTGCAGTTTACGCCATGGGTACTGCGAATGACTTTGTCGTATTGCCATCTGTTTCGATAAAATTCTTCCCATTTCCGGGTCTTTGGCGAGATGATGTCTACTATCCAACTCATGGTTATACAGATTTAATTTGTCTCTGGTAAATGTCCTGCTTAACAGATTTTCTTAATCTCTTTCTCCAAATGAAGGAGATCAAAAGAAGCAATAGAATCAGCCCGCTGGTTCCGCCAACAAGGAAAATGTTGGCGCCTGTTTTTACCTCTTGATCCGGACTGATATCATCGGCATGTTTCAGGAAGGCGGTCAGTTCAACAATTTCCAAACTGTCCAGTGCTTTATTGGTATATGCAGTGGTCATGGGAGGAAATGGGGGGGCGCCAAGAATACCTGCTATTCCCGCATCGCCTAACCGGGTGTACACATTGGTCAGGTCTTTGGCAAGAAGCCCACCGCTTACAAGGTCATTGTTGTTGATGTTATGGCATGAGATACACGCGGGTCCACCTTGGGACAGGCTTTTGTTGCCGAGGAAAAGCAATCGACCTTCAGCGATATCCAGATCGGAATATTCAATGGGTGGGGCCGGTACTGCTTCACCAGGGGGTTCCACAGCACTGACCACCACCTGACGCGCCTGGGTTTCTTCCGATATGTAGGCCAGGATCGATTTGATCTGATCATCCCCCAGTTGGGATTGATCGGGCATGATTGTTTGGTTAAATTTGGCAAACAAATCACTGGCGTCAGGATCACCTGATTTAATCACGGATTGGGATGATTTAATAAACTTAAGGAGCCAGTCTTGCGACCTCCGTTCATTGACGCCAATCAGATCCGGTCCGACAAGTCTTTGGCCCAGCATATGGCAGGCACCACAATTCTGCTTGAAGATGGCAGCCCCATCCTGGGCGGCTACGTCGTGCGGGAAACAACAGAACAACCCGATTGCTATGGCCAGATATTTATAACGTGTGATCATTTGTTGGGTACGTTTTTGAGATCATAACTTAGTACAATGATCGCGAAGCAGCGATCTGTAAAAAATGATTTGGATCATATTTCAAGTATATGTCTTGGTGGGCTGTGTTTCAGTGCAAACAGTTTCATTCAAGAAACTTGTGAATGAATCGAAATAGAAGCGGATGGGAGTTTGATTCAAGGTTAAATGGGTTGGTTCAGCGTGTCCGTTTTAGGGTCAGAAGAATTTATTTGTTTGGATTTTGGTAGTGATGAAATGGACATCTCCCGGGCCTTATTCATTGCCCTCTCTAATTCATAAATACCACCATATTCGGGACCATGCCGGATGTCAGGGAAGCTCCGATTTATCATGAATTCGAAAATTTCTGCCACGGAAAGTTTTGAACTTAGTATCCCATTTGTTAAATAAATGCTATTATTGGGATTCAATCTGGTGTAGCATGGCAAAGTCTAGTGATCTTTTCGATTTGATTAAGTCGCTTTCCGGTAACGAAAAGCGGTACTTCATGATGTACAGTTCGATGCAGTCGGGAAATAAGAAGTACGAGCGGCTGTACAAATTGATCGACAAGCAAAAGTCCTATGAGGAGGAAGAGTTGCTGAAAGCATTTGCCGGTGATCCGATGGTGAACCAGTTCTCGGTGGCGAAGAACTACCTCTACAACCTCATCCTGAAAAGCCTCGAGTCATACTACGACAGTATTGAGACCGGCATGCGCAGCCTGATGACACGCATCGAGATTCTCTTTAATAAAGGACTCTACAAGCAATGCAGGTCGCATCTCGAACGGGCCAGGAAGAAGGCGCAGCGGTATGAGTTGTACCAGTATGTGGCGGAGATCAACACATGGGAGGTTAGCACCAGCAGCCGTTACCTGAACGTGCATAAGTTCCGGAAACAGCAGATTGAAATTTTGGATGAGGTGGGTGAAGGCATTCGTCATTTGTCTGAGGCCAATCGCTACCGGTTTGCCAGACAGATGATGTATGATATCTATCTGAAAGGCGGATTTGAAGGAGTGGATGAATCCGAACCGATCATCCGGGATAGCGTAAAGCTGCTTACCACCAAGCCGGGAGACAACCTGTGTTTTTATGCCAGGTATCAGTTGCATGCCGGATTGAGCTATTACTACCTGTCGCGCAAAGAAGTCGACAAGGCGTTTCAGGCCAGCCAGGATGTGATTGATCTGATGCATGCCCATCCGGACCAGATTGAGCTTGGCGCCAGAAACTATATCATTTCCTGTACCAACCACATGCTGATGATGTTCCATCAGAAGCGGTTTAAGGAAATCCTGAAGTTGTCTGAAAAGGTGAACAACCTGCATACCTGGGTGAAGCAGGTGCGTCATTCGGTTTCATTGCAGGTGCTGATCTTTGAATCGGGCCTTTCGTACCAGATGACCGTTTATACCACTGTGGGTGACGTGAAGAGCGGACTGGCCATTCTGCCGGAAGTGGAAAGGGGATTGAACCTCTACAAAAGGCGAATGAATACGCAAAGCCTTACGGTGTGGTGGTTCAATATTTCCATCTTGCACTTCCTTGCAGAGGATTATAAGACCAGCCTGGTTTGGCTGAACAAGATCTTCAATGAAACCATCACCCACATCCGCTCGGATTTTGTAGTGGCTTGCCATCTGCTCAGGTTGGTGTTGCACTATGAACTCGACAATGAATCGTTGTTCCCGTATCTGCTGCGTTCTGCTTACAGGCAGTTTGTGAAGTTACCGTTGGATAACAATGTGACGGTGATGCTGGTTAACAGCCTGAAGCTGATGTTTGAGACCACCAAGCCAACTGAAGTCAAGGATACGCTGAAGAGCATCCGCGACAAAATTGACGCACTCAGCGATCACCACGACATGAACGTCATCCTCATTTATTTTGATCTGAGGCAATGGATTGAAGGCAAGATCCGGCGTGTGCCAATGGTTAAGATCATGCAGGAATCCCTATAAAAAAAGCGGCTCTTCATTGAAGAGCCGCTTTTTTTTGCAACAAGGCTAAACTTGGTTTGATGTTCTGCAAACACAGCTTGGGTAGAATCGGTGGTGCAACCGGTGCCTTGCTGCTACCCTAACCTAAAGGGTTTCTTATCTGACCTTGGTTACTTTCATGGTTTTTTCCCAATCCTGACCTTGCATACGCATCAGGTAAATACCTTCTGCCTGATTGGCCAGTGAGATGTCTTCGCTGACGGTGCCGTTTTGGGTGGTCACCTCTTTGGAGAACAACTGGTTGCCCAACAAGTCCATCACAGAGATGGTCACTTTCTGGTTGCCCAGGTTGGTGGCGAACAGGTGAACCTGATCGTTGGTTGGGTTGGGGTAGTAGGTCAGGTTGTATTTCTTGGAAATTTCATCCGTGCCAACGGTGGTTGTGGTGTTTAGGCGCAGCAACGGTGAGTTGGTGATCCAGTACCATGTGGTTCCGGTAGAAATGAATGTGGTCGGTGCGATATTCGGGTCCGGCTGATTGGTTGTCAGGTCGTCACCGAGGCGCAGGAAAGAACCGTTGTCAAGACCGAAGACCGCGATAGAAGCAACATAGGTGCTGTCCATCATTACGTCGCCGGGGGTAGCGAACGGTACAGTGATCCATTTACCCAGGTCAGTGCTGTCGATATCGCGCAGATCCGATTGGGCCACGGGCGATGAACTGAAATCACCAGATGCGGAAATCTTGTAAAGGTTGGCGAAGATCGACAGTCCTGAACCTATGTTGGTCGTATTGGCAACGTAAAACGTAATGGAGCGGGCCAGGTCATCTGCTGAGAATTCGAAGATAAGACCTACTTCAGAACCATCTGCAACACAGCACAGGTAATTGTCCGGACCAAAGGCATTGTTCAGAACACCGTTGTCGCGTGCAAATACGGTGTCAGTCACCATGAATGTGCTGGATGAGCTGTTGTCGCCCGGATTTTCTTCTGATTCTGTTTGCTGTACCGTGTAATTGATGGTGTATTCACCTGTATCTGCTGCGGTGGCACCGGGAGAGAAGGCATTGGTGATCTCCAAGGTATCGGTTACGTTAGGATCCAAAGAGATGCCGGGGCTGGTTTGGCTGTAAACGCTGGAGCCGCTTTTTTGGATGTCCACATCAAGTGTAACATTGGTTTGGGTAGCGGAACCGTTGTTGAATACTTCACCGCGGAAAGCGATGCTGGAAGTGGAAGCCTGACGCAACGGCATTTGTGAATAATAACCACCGTAAGTGTAGTTGAAGTCGGCAGCTGTGTTGGACAGCTGAACGTCATTCGCCGCACCTTGGGTCAGGGCAACATCATCAACGGTCCAGTAATAGTGGGCTGTGTTGATCAGGTGGAAACGAATCCAGACTTTGGATTGACCTGCAGCCACGGCGGAAATGTTTACTTGTGCCAACACCGGGTTGGGGCTGGAGGCATTTACGCCTACATCACTTACCGGAAACTCTGTCCATGAAGTGCTGTCGTTGCTAACCTCCACGGCCAAACGTGAAGTGAGCTGGCAGCACCAGCGGTAAGCATGTTGGAATTTCAGAATCACAGAACTCTCGCCGGAAAGATCCAGGGCTGAGGTTTGGAAGAAAGCATCCCATGGGGTATCACCCAATGCGTTGGCGCATGCAACATCGGCGTTATATTTGTTGCCGAAGAATAGCATGTAGCCATTGGATGCAGTGGTAGATTTGAATGCAAACTGGTTCACATATACACAAGAGATGGCCGAGTCGGTGGAATATTCCCAGTCGTTGCCTGAGCCATCGGTGTTTTCCATCATCTATCCGGAGGGGAAGCCGCTTGCAAAATCCCAGTACATGCCTGTGATTGTGTCACCGAATGCCTGAATACCTGCTGTGGCGTTTTGCACATCTTGTGTTTGCTCATTCACCAGATCAGTCTTGCTGATCGCTCTTTCAACCGCAGGGGCCTTGCGGATCACCTGGGCTTGCACACTGCCGGCAAACAAAAGCAATGCGATGGATAGTACTTTCGTGTAATTGTGTTTCATTACAACAATTTTTGGGGATTAGACTTACTTACTACTAATAGACGCGGAATGTACGGATGGCTGGTCCGAACGCGTGCAAATGTATATCTGCGCAAAAGCCAGCACAAACCGCATCATCCCTCTTTTTTAGTATTCCGCGCATCGGGAAAATATGGTTTTCAATTCGAGTGAAGGGTGATTGTTTGGGTATTGTTACAAGATTGTGTTGAAATATTTGGCCTTAATGTCATTCTTGCGCTTGTACATTCCGCAGATTCTTTAAAAGCCAAAACAAATGTGGAGGCAAATGTGGAGGGTAGAAAACAAAAAAGGCTACCGGAGAGGTAGCCTTTTTAAAATGTCACGCCGAGGCAAGCTTTGGTGTAGAGTCTCAAGTGTGTGTAGTGTGCTTTGAGGAGTGAGCCTAGAACCGTCGACGCGACATATTTTTCTCTGAAAACAGAATATAAAGAGCGAAATTTAATAGATTTAATCAGGTGAGTACTCACTGTCTGTGAAGCAATCAACGGTACAAATGTATAAGGTATTATCATACGTTTCAAACAAAAGTAGAACTAACTTTAGTATTCCATTTTAGCGTATCTGTTGAAACTATTGCCAGTATTGTATCTATGCCCGAAAAAGCATTCGATTTCCGATGGCCATGCATTCGCCCCCTGATTTATTTTCGTATCATTATCACCTGGCAGTGATGGCATGAGGATCCGGATCATTACTTATATAATTGCCTTGTCTTTGTCAGGTGTGGCCCGGGCCCAGGTGCCTGATTACACCCCAATTGATGGTCACGCTTCCAAGGTACCGCTGGGCGCCTCTCTTTCCGTTAAAAAACTTTCCAATTACCTGACTTCACCCTATGATGATGATGAGGCCAAAGTAAGAGCCATCTTTCATTGGGTGAGAAGCCACATAAGCTACAACGTGCGGGCGTATGCCAGAAACAAGAGAAAGCGTATACCCCCGGGTCGGCTGCTGATTCGCCGCAAGGCCGTTTGCCTCGGTTATGCGGAATTATTCAAAGCGCTCTGTGAGGCCTCCGGCATAAAGACAGAAGTGGTGGTGGGGTACGACAAGGGTAGCAATTACGAACCCGGCGACCATTTCATCCGCGATGACCATGCATGGAACGTCGTGCAGGTGAATGGTACATGGCGACTCGTAGACCCCACCTGGAGTGCCGGCTATATTTCCGATCGGCGCAAAGGACTTATCCCACGCTTGCTCATCACCCTTGGAGTTGAACTGCCACCCAGGTCACACTTTGAAAAGGCACCTGTTGATCTGTATTTTCTTACCGATCCCAAAGTATTCGCCGAAGACCACCTGCCCTCCATCTGTGAATGGCAACTGCTCAATCCACCCGTGCCCATGCGTGCGTGGGAGCATGACAGCCTATCATTTTTCTTTGCCACCCCCAACGCATTTCCGCCGGCTACATGCGAACCGAACGACAGCCTCCTGCGCCTGGCTGATCATCGCAAAGGCGCCATTATCCCTGCACTGCAGGCGCATGCCTTTAATCCATTCAACAATCGCGTGATGGCGGAAGGGCTTTACAAACATGCGACTGAATTGGGTCGGGATGCAGCAGGGGTGATGGAAGATGTGTCGGGTGCAGATCCGATCGCAACCTACGATACCGCCATCGTGCGCCTGAAGCTGGCCAAGCAATATTATATGTCTTACCGCACCGATTGCCGCGAAGAACTCAAATCGTACCGCGATAAAAACCGCGATCTGTTCAAATCGTCCAACGAGCTGCTTAACGAACAAATCCGGCTCGATAAAGGACTCATGCGCGCCCTGAGCCGCCACATCGCTAACCTCGACCGCGGTGGCGAACAGCACAGAAAAATGAGGGATGCCCTCGCGGCAGAAAACAAAGCGGTGCGCAAACTGCGGCTCGACCAGACCCGCCACAACCGCAAAGAACCCACCCCGGATCAGCTGGCCGAGCGCGACCAGCTGCTGCAAAGTATCTACCTCAACCACGATACGGCCAGCTCGATCGTTCGCGAAGACAGCACCCTGATCCGCGTGAAAATTCCCGAGCTCTACACATTCATGCAGCGCGACCGGAACCAGCTCGATAAAGACCGCGACCACATCGTAGCACTCATTGAAGCACGCACCGACCTGCGCAAACATTTTTCGTTCCAGCGAGAAGATGAACTGAAGGCGCTTTCAGACAGCCTGAGCTACCTCAAACTCTACGGTGCCTATCTCAGCAACAATGTGCGAGAGCAATTGTATGCCTCCATCCTCAACCAAAAAGAACGTATCAAGGAAGATGGAAAAGCCACCCGCGAACTGCTCAAGACCAACCTCGACATCGTTCGTAACCTGAAAAAGCTGAGCCAGTATGACATGGGCGAAGATCAGCTATACAAGGAACAGCTGGGGAAACTGATGGCGGAAAATGAACAGCAGGTGACCTACCACAACCAACAGATATCGGACATGCGCTCCGAACGCATATCCGCTTCCATCGAAAGGAAACGCCTCTACAGTGAGATTAGGTTATTGGAAAAGGAACGCACCGAAGAACGGAGGCGCTTCGGGCGGTTCAATACGCTCTACAACAACCGCCACGCAAACGAGTACTCGGTCACCACAGCTGCCATGCAGGCCATTGGCAAGTTGAGCGGTATTTACCGCGACCGCATCTCCAAAATCCGCCAGGCCCAACGCAAGGAAGAAGCCCGTGAGCGAAAGCGGAAATAATCCCGGAACGAAGTACCCAATTGGTTATCTTCGGCCGGAAATCCAACCCTTATATGCAGGCCAGGGATATACATGAAGTGATCACATTGCTGGAAGGTATTATTGCCGATGCCACGCATGCCGGAAGTCCGCTCGGGTATTTCCCGGCACTTTACAAAAGGGTGACGGTTTCCGTGCGCGACAAGATCAATGCGGGTTATTTTGATGACGGCCCAAGGATGGAACGCCTCGACACCACATTTGCCAACCGATACCTGGCAGCATACGATGCATTCCACAGCGGTAGAGCCGACAGTCCTTCCTGGCAGCTGGCATTCGAAGCGGCCGGTCGCCGTGAGCTCATCGTGCTGCAGCATCTGTTCGCCGGGATGAACGCCCACATCGGCCTCGACCTGGCCATTGCCGCCGCCGCCGTTGCACCCGGTGATTCCATCTATCAGCTGAAGGGAGATTTCTTTAAGATCAATGAGGTGCTCGGGAACCTGGTGAACACGGTGCAGGATGAACTTTCCGTCATCTGGCCCATGATGCGATGGATCGACCGCATCGGTAAACGTATGGACGAGAGCCTCGCCATCTTTAGCATGGATGTTGCCCGCGATGCCGCATGGCAACTGGCCTGCGAGCTCGCTGCTCTTCCCGATCAGGCCGCAAGGGATGCTGCCATCGCTGCCAAAGATGTCCGCGTGACCGCTTTCGGAGGGAAGCTCATCAACCCCGGATTTTTGCTGAATGTGGTTCGTGTGGTGGTCCGCCTGACCGAGCGCGGAAATGTACCGCACAAGATATCCACGCTGAATGCCTGACCCTCCTGTGCCAGGTTGCACACGTGAAGGGGAGGTCTTACATTAGCGCGACCAAAACACCCTCTTGTCATGAAAAACATCCTTCGCCTGCTGGCCCTGACCGTGCCGGCCCTCTTCCTTTTTTCCTGTGAAAACAAAGCGCCGGAAACGTCTTCCGGGCCCGTTGTGACTGAGGCAGAACCCGCAGCTTTCGCATACGAGGAGTACACCATCGAACAACTCCGCGAAGGATACCGTGATGGCAAGTTCACCATTGAAAGTGTGGTGAAGGCGTACCTCGATCGCATCCAGGCAGTGGATGATGACGGGCCGCATCTGAATGCGGTGATCCAGGTGAACCCCGATGCACTTGCCATCGCGAAGGCATTGGATGAAGAACTGAAACAGGGAAAAGTGCGCGGACCGATGCACGGCATTCCCGTTCTGCTGAAAGATAACATTGATACGCATGACCAGATGGAGACCACCGCAGGCTCACGTGCGCTGCTGGGATCACACCCGTTGAACGACAGCTGGGTGGCTAAGAAATTGCGCGACGCCGGTGCCGTGATCATCGGGAAAACCAACCTGAGCGAATGGGCCAATTTCCGTGGTGACCTGTCCAGCAGCGGATGGAGCGGCGTAGGTGGTCAGACCAAAAACCCGTACAAGCTTGATCGCAATCCGTGTGGCTCCAGCTCCGGTTCGGGTGTGGCCGTTTCGTCCAACCTGTGTATGGTTGCTATCGGCACCGAAACCAACGGATCCATTGTGTGCCCATCCACTGCGAACGGCATTGTAGGTATCAAGCCAACGGTCGGACTGATCAGCCGCTCCGGTGTGGTGCCCATCTCATTTACACAAGACACACCCGGTCCCATGGCACGCACCGTTACCGATGCGGCCATTTGCCTGGGCACGATGGTAGGGGTTGACAGCGCCGACAGCAAGACGGCTGCCAGCGAAGGACACTACCTGACCGACTATACGCCGTTCCTGAAAGCGGACGGACTCAAAGGCAAGCGCATCGGGTTGTACAAAGGAACCTATGGTGTGAACTTCAAGGTGGATACACTGATGGAACAGGCGGTGAAATTCCTGAAGTCACAGGGCGCAGAGGTCATCGAACTCGACCGCATTTCAGATGCCGATGCGAACGGACCTTCCTTTGAAGTGATGCTGTATGAATTCAAAGACGGCCTCAACAAATACCTGTCTTCACTCGGTCCTGATGCACCCATCAAGAACCTGGAAGACCTGATCGCTTTTAATAAGAAGGACAGTGTGGAGCTCAACTTCTACAACCAATCCCTGGTGGAAATGGCGCAGGCGAAGGGCGACCTCACCGACGCAGCATACCAGAAAGCGCTGGCAACCATGCACAAGGCCATGCGTGAGAACGGCATCGACAAGGTGATGAAAAACAACAACCTCGACGCCATCATGGGCGCCACCGGTTCACCAGCCTGGAAAACCGATCACACCAACGGGGATGCGTTCCAGGTGAGCAGTTCATCTCCTGCCGCTATCGCCGGCTACCCGAACATATCCGTTCCGATGGGCAACATCGACGGGTTGCCGGTGGGCATTTCGTTCTTCGGACGCGCCTGGAGCGAACCTGTGCTGATTGAGATCGCATACGGTTTTGAGCAAGGCACGCACCAACGGATTGTGCCGAGGTTTTTGCCGGAGTAGCGGGCGGGTAACCTATTTCGGATACCGCAGGGAACGGCGCAACGACCAGCGCACCCGGCGTCGTTGTTTCTTGGCGAGATCTTCCTTTGAATAGGCAAATTCTTCGCTGCGGCCCAGTTGCTTTTCTTGTTTGTAGGCTTCGGACATCGTATGACTGATCTCGTGTACACCTATGAGGTAATAGTATAACCGGAGCGTTCCGGGATCCCATCTTTTCTTGTATTTGAGCAGGGTGTCCGCATCCTTTCCCTGAACCACAGATTCGGTAGAGTCCAATAGCAGGAACAGGCTTTCGTGGTCAAGGTTCATGTCAGGATGTTTCATGTACCGGAATGAACCGAGAAAGACCCGGATGGTGATCTCTTTGCGCACATTTCCACCGTCATGCTCAGGAATCCAGGTGGTGTCTTGTCCGACTTCTGGGTTTGCGTGTCCTCCAATCAGATGGAATATTTGGTCTTCGTCTTTTCTGAAACCTATATGGTCACTCACTTCCAGGGTAACATGCGATTTGGTTTTCAGCAGGTGCACCAGCGCTTCTTTGCCACGGGGTGTGACCCACAACGTGTTCAATAGGTTTTTGGCTTTCTGGTTGGTGTTCGGACTGAAAGCCAGCTTGCGCGGAGAAAGCACTTCAACGGTGAACGGATTGCCCTGCTTGGTGTACAGCGTACCCTTCAGGCCGTCGTAAGCGTGTCGCCCCGGCTTGAACGAGGCGGTCAGCAATAGCACCAGGCAGGGTAGGGCGAAGCGGGGAACCGGGGTGAGATGTGACGTCCATTTTCTCATCTTAGCTATGAACGTTGGGCCCATGCATCGGGTTGCATGATTGAATTCCCCTGTTGCGATGGTTTACTTTCTTTTCTTCCAACCCTCAGGATTCAGGGAAGTGTGGAATATGGCCAATACCGTTACTTCCCGTCCCTTTTCGTCAATGGTAAAATGAACCATGAAAGGAAATTTCTTCAATGGAAGGCAATGTATGTTCTCGTAGCGAATCTGGAAGAATGGATTGGTCCTGAGTTTGGAAAAAGAGGTTTTTACCTGGGCGTGGAACTTTCGACCGAGACCTGGTTGTTGTTGATTGTACCAGTCAATGGCGTGCTGGATATCACTATGTGCATCCTGCTCAATTTTGATCTTGAAGGACATGCCTAGTCCAGCCGGAAATCATCCTTTACCTTGTCCCAATCAAGAAGCCGATCGGGGTTTTGAGCTGATTTTTTCATCCGCTCCCTTACGATGGCTTTGTGCTCTTCGGGAATATCAGGTTGCTCGGTTACCTCTAAGCCCAGTTGTTTGATCAGTTCCACAAAAAAACCGAATCGCTTGTCGGGTATTTTTACGGTCACTTCTTTCATGGTTGTAGTCTTTGATCACCCGGTGCAATGTCTGAAACGGGGGCAACATTGCTTTATCGCTATAAATGTACGAAATCAGGAGATGAAATGTTTTGTGATGAAAAAACATCAAGCTCGTAAGCCGCAAGAACAAGCGACGAAGCCCGAACCCCTGCCATCTAGCCCCGATAGAAGCGGCACCCTTTGAAGAGGTTTGCTTGTCCGTCCGGAGCGTAGCGTAGGCGGGTGGTTTGTTGTTTGTAGTTGGTGAAGCATTCTCCGAGCCAAAATTGACAAGGGTATAGCGGATAGCGGGACGGCAGTTTGAGAGAACGATAAACGTACCGCTTCAAACTACCCAAAAGAAAAACGGCTGCCAAGCGGAATGGACAGCCGTTTTTCTCTTACTTCCCTGGCAGCGTTAGTGGCTGATCACCACGTGATGGGAACTTTCTTTCAGACCATTCATTACCTTCACTATGTAGTTGCCACCCGGGAGTTGAGTTAAATCGTAACTGAACAATCCGTTCACCGTGCTGGAGTAGGTGTGGTACAGTTCCTGTCCGAGCATGTTCATCACCCGGATTTCCACCGTTCTTGCACCGTTGTTGTCGAACTTCACATACAGCCTGTCTTGCGCCGGGTTGGGGTACACCGTTACTGCTTCATCCTGGTTCGGCATGTCGGGTAGGTCGGTGCAGGTTACGCTGGCGATTACCGGCGTACGGGCGCTGGCACATCCCTGCTCGCGTACTTCCCAGTCGTAGAAATAGTAGTAGTATCCGGTGGGATCGGTTCCCGCGCTGGAGCGGTTGATGGACACCAGGCCTGAGAGGACATACGGATACGACGGGCTGTCGCTGTTGCGGTAGAGGTCAACCGGACTTCCGTCATCGGAGATTTTGATGAAGTAGTCGGTTCCGGGGTCAAGGTTGAAGCCGAGGTTGATGCGGCTTGCACCTGCCGGGAAGTTAACCACCGAGCTGGCCACCACGTTGGTGGTTGCATCCTGCACTTCCACGGTGCGGTTGCCGGCCGTGTTGGCATATACATACACGCTGTTGATGGTGGTGGGGGCGAGGATGTCGAAGTACAGTCCGTGCGTGTTGCCGGAAGTGTAATATCCGCCGCCGCCGAATGTGTTATCCGTGGGGCCTACATTTTGCACGGGTCCGATGGTTTCTTCCGCCACATAGAAGGTGTCGGTGGCGGTTACGTTCGGACTGTAAGTGCTTCCGGTGTGCAGCAGGTTGCCGTTGGAGGAAGCGTCGTACCAGTTGAGGCTGCCTGTTCCGGAACCTGTGGCGGAGAGGTTCACTGTGCCGGCGCCGCAGATCTGGCCGTCGGTGCCTGTGGGCGGATTCAGGATTTCAACTGTGATATAGGAAGATTTGGTGGTGGAGTTGGAACCGTTGGAATTGGAAACGGTCAGCTTCACGGTATACACGCCGCTGGTGGCGTATGTATGGGATGGGTTTTGCTGGGTGGATGTACCGCCGTCGCCGAATTCCCATGCCCAGGTATCGGGTGAGGGCAGGGATTGATCTGTGAATTGCACGGCGCCGCTGCAGCTCTTGGTTACATTGGAGGTGAATTCAGGCAGTGGAGGTCCTTGTGCATATGTGTCTGTTTCCCATATGCCGCGTCCGTAGGTAGCGGCTCTGAGCTTGTCGATGCCGTACGCGATTTCCAATTCGCTGATCTCAACCAACGGCAGGTTGGCAGTATAAGGAACCCATCCGCCCGTGTTGTCATCCCGGTAGTATATACCTGGGGACATGCCCACGTAAATGCCATTCTCCGCATTGTCATCCATGACCACACATTGTGCGGCAACGGCGGGAAGTCCGGCTGAGATGTTGGTCCATGTGCCGCCTCCGTTCTTGGATTCGTACACCTTGGAGCCGGTGTTGGCCACTATGACGTGTTGCGGGTCGTCGGGATCCACGGTGATCCAGTTGACGTTGCCGGTAAGGCCGCTGCTGATGCTGGTCCATGATGGGGAGGCAGCGGTGGCGTTGGATGTGCGCCAGATGTTGTTGTCTCTTGAGATGTAAATGTAATCGCGGTTGCTGGCGGCGATGGCGGATGCATCGATGTTGCCGCCCACGGTGATGGAGCTGGTTACGTTGGTCCATGACCCGCCCTCACCTCCGTTGGTGTGGCGGTAGAGGTCGGTAAAGCAACCGTAAATGATCTTGGGGTCCACCGGATCCATCAGGTAGGGAGTGACCCAGTTGCCCTGGTCGGGTGTGGTGAGGTTGGAGCGGGTTTGTCCTTTGTCTTTTGACTTGTAAAGGTCACCATAATACAAAGTGCCGTAATGGATGTTCGCGTTGGTATGATCGATCATGACCTCCATGCCGTCCGCTCCCATCCAGTCTACCCACTGACCTTTGGACACCATGGATGAAAGTCCGTTGTCCTGTGCGCCGCCGGCGAGTACGTAGGGATCGGTTTTACTAGTGGCCATTCGGTAGAACTGGCGGATGCCGGTGCCGGTGGTGAGGTCGGTCCAGTCGCCGCCCTGGTTGGTGCTTTTATAGATACCGCCGTCGGAACCGGAGTACATGGTGCCGTTCACATACATCAGCACTTCCACATCTGCGTGGTTGTAGCCGATGCTGTTGGGCAGGCTCCAGTAGGTTTCGATGGTGAAGTCGGTACCGCCGTTGGTGGACTTCCAGCATTGGATACCGGCGATGTGTACTTCTTCGGCATTGGAGGGGGAGGCACAGATGGCCATGTCGCGGCTGGCCTGGCCACCGCTATCGCTGCCGTCATCTGCATAACCGAGGTAGTTTTTGCTGGAGCTGTTGCGAACGGTGAAGCTGGTGCCGCCGTTGGTAGAGCGGTACAAGCGGCCGTATTGGCTGCCGGATTTCTGCAGGAGGTATACGTATTCGGGGTTGGCGGCGGTCACGGCCATTTTCATGCGTTCGCTGGTGGTGAATCCGCTGGTGATTTTGGTGAAGTTGTTGCCGCCGTCGGTGGAGCGGTAGTAGTCGTCACCGCATGCGTGGATCACGCTTTCGTCACCGGGTTTGAACTCCATGTCTTCGATCTTGGCGGAAAGGATCTTGGTCCATGTGGTACCGCCGTTGGTGGATTTCCAGATACCGGAGGATGCGGAAGACGCGAAGACCAGTCCGGGTGTGTTTTTGCTCACCAGCACCCGTCGGATGTTGCCTGAGAGGCCGGTGCCGGTGGCGTTCCATGTGGTGCCGCCGTCGGTTGTTTTCAATACTTTGCCTGCGGCGTTGCCCAGGTACACGGTGTTTACATCATTCGGGTCGATGGTCAGGGACCAGATGGTCATGCTGCTCATGTCGTCTCCGACGGGTGTCCAGTTGTTGGCGCCGTCGGTGCTTTTCCAGACACCACCTCCGGGTGAACCGATGTAGATGAGTTGTTGGTTGGTGGGTTCCACGGCAATAGCGATCACGCGACCTACGCCCGGGTTGTATCCCTGGGTGCGGTTCCAGTAGGTGGGACCCAGTTCTTCCCAGTTGGCTGCCTTGATTTCCGAGGTTTTATTCAGGCTGTTTGAGGCCCATTGTTTCATGAAGGCCTCTGTTTCTGCTGCGGCCTGGGCTTCACTGATCACATAGCCGTTGTTGTCCAGCTTGCGTCCGTTGCGGTATTCCCATCGTTTGAAAAGATCGTAGCCGGTTTCCCCGTCGGTACCTACCTGTTTGAAATACTCGTTTCCGGCGTCGATCACCTCCTGGTAGTTCACGTGTTCCTGCATCATCAGGTCAATGAACTTCTGGGCTTTTGCCTGCATGTTGAAAAGGGTGAAAATGGCCAGGATGAAGGCCCCTTTTGTCATGCCGGGGAGGTTGGGATAGCGGTGTTGCATACGTATGGGTTTATTAAGCACTGTCCGTTCCAAATGATTGGACGGGCCGGTTGTTTACACACTTGGTTAATTAATGGGGGAGGAAATCGTTCAAACTATGCGATCAACAAAAATAGCCGAAAGGCAGGATAGATTGTGGTATTTTTTTGCCAAACTCCGATCGGATGTTACTGTCAACAACGTATCAGGCCAATTCGGAGAGGGTCAGCCACCGGTCTGATTTTTCGTCCAATTCCTTGTTCACAACGTCATAACGGGCGGTCAGCGACATCACCTTTTCCATGTCGCTGGCGTGGGTTTGCAGGTCGGATTCCAGTTGGCCTTTTTCTGTTTCCAATGTGGCGATGTCTTTTTCGAGCTGCATGAGTTCCCTTCGTTCCTTATAGCCCAGCTTTTTCTTTTCCTTCTGTTCAACCGGTTGGGATGCGTCTTGTGTAACCGGGGCAGGGGTTGTTCCCGGGTCTTTCCTCGCCTCTTTTTCTTCCGTTCGTGCGAGTTCGCGGTAAGACGAGTAGCTGTGGTAATAGTCTTTGATTTCTCCGTTGCCTTTGAAGACAAACAGGTGATCGGCGAGCTTGTCCATGAAGTACCGGTCGTGCGAAACGATGAGGAGGCAGCCGGGGTAGTTTTGCAGGAACTCCTCCAGGCGGGTCAGCGTGAGGATGTCGAGGTCGTTGGTGGGCTCGTCGAGGATGAGGAAATTCGGGTTGCGGATCAGCACGGTGAGCAGGTACAGCCTTCTGCGTTCGCCGCCGCTGAGTTTCGACACCGGGTTGTACTGGATGTGTGGCGGGAACATGAAATATTCCAGGAACTGGCTTGCGGAGACTTTTTTGCCGTCGGCCATGGTGATCACCTCGGCGATATCCTGCAGGACTTCAATCACCCGTTTGTCTTCTTTCAGGGCCAGTCCTTGCTGGGAATAGTATCCGAATACAATGGTTTCGCCCACGTTCACTTTTCCGGAGTCCGCCGTTTCGCTGCCGGTGATGATGTTCAGGAAGGTGCTTTTGCCCACGCCGTTCCGGCCCACGATGCCGATGTGATCTCCCTTTTTAAAGGTATAGTCGAACCCTTTCATGATCACCCGGTCGCCGTAGGACTTGTACACTTTTTTCAGCTCCAGGATTTTGCCGCCGATGCGGGTCATTTTCACTTCCAGGTTGAGTTCCTGTTTCACCTTTCCGTCGGCATGCTTGTCGGCCAGGTCATGATAGGCATCCACCCTGGATTTTGATTTGGTGCCGCGGGCTTTTGGTTGGCGGCGGATCCACTCCAGTTCTTTTTTGAGGAGCTTTCCCGCTTTTGTTTTTTCCACGCCCTGGATGGTCTCGCGTTCGTCCCGCTTTTCCAGGAAATAGGTGTAGTTGCCTTTGTGGTGGTAGATGCGTTCGTCTTCCAGTTCGATGATGTGGTTGCACACCCGGTCAAGGAAGTAGCGGTCGTGGGTGACCATGAATACGGTTACGTTGTTTTGCCCAAGGTAGTCTTCCAACCACTCGATCATGTCTACATCCAGGTGGTTGGTCGGTTCGTCAAGCAGCAACAACTGGGGTGAGTCCAGCAACGTCATGGCCAGTGCCAACCGTTTTTGTTGCCCGCCGGAGAGGGTGTCTACCTTTTGTTCCAGATCAGTGATCTCGAAGCGGGACAGGATCTGTTGCATGCGTCGGTCGTAGTCCCACGCTTCGCATTCATCCATGGCATGGGTGGCCAGCTCGAGTGCCTTTTGTGTTTGGGGGGAGTAGTCTTCGGACTGTGCTTCCAGGGCTTTATGGTAGGCCTCTATGACTTTGGTTACTTCGGTGTGCGAACCGCTGATCAGTTCGCGGATGGTGACTCCGGCCGGGAATGCTGGGGCCTGTTCAAGGTAGCCCATGCGGATGCTTTCACGCCGGAACACGCTGCCTTCGTTGGCCTGGTCTTTGCCGGCCAGGATGCGCAGCAAGGTTGATTTTCCGCTGCCGTTGTTGGCCACAAGCGCCACCTTGTCGCCCCGGTTCAAACCGAAGGTGAGGTCTTTGAACAAGGTGCGTTCACCATAATGAACGGATAGGTTTTCTGCGTAAATGTATTGCATGCTGGATTCAACAAAGGTGGGCAAAGGTACGTCAAATTGCGGGTTGAAGTATAGGTACCGGATATGTAGTTTGGGAGTTGGCTAATGAACTTCCCTGTTCACAGAAATGATCAGGGGGTGGATTGAAAAAAATTGCAGGTAAGACGAATTGCTAATCCAAATGATTTTTAACAATTCAACGGGTCGTTGACACCAGGTGTCAACAAGGGGAAGCATGGAGGGGTGTCGAAAGAAAGGATTGCTATTGTTGATTCAAAGCTGGTTACGGAAGGATGTTTTTGTCTTTCCGATAAGGTGATGTGGGCCAGGAGTGGAGCTGTGTAAAAAAGTCAAGGGATTATTGGAGGATTTGTTTGCCCTTTGGCTGACCATTTACAACTGTATACATTTGTCCGAAGGAGGGTGGAGTTGGAGAAAATCGGGAAGGCCTTCTGCATTCAAAACATACGAACATCATGGAAGTAAAAGACCACCTGCTTGCAGGCGATGCGGCCATCAAACCGCTGGTGAAATCGCCCAACGTCAGCGGCCC
Source organism: Flavobacteriales bacterium (assembly GCA_020635855.1). Taxonomy (NCBI): domain Bacteria; kingdom Pseudomonadati; phylum Bacteroidota; class Flavobacteriia; order Flavobacteriales; species Flavobacteriales bacterium. Next base: position 765,302 of record JACJYZ010000002.1, read on the forward strand.
GTTCAAAACGGGATTGCCTGATACCATCATCATTCACTATACCGCCGGATCCAGCGCCGAGTCATCGGTTCGCAGCCTGTGCAACCCAGCGGCGAAAGCCTCCGCTCACCTTGTGGTGGGCCGCGACGGCAGCATCACCCAACTGGTGCCTTTCAACATCATCGCCTGGCATGCCGGAAAAAGCGCATATGGAGATCGTGTCGGATATAACAACTATGCCATCGGCATTGAGATCGACAACGCAGGCGTGCTCACCAAAACGGGTGATGTATACCAGGCGTGGTTCGGCCGCACTTATCCCTCCAATGAAGTGTTGTATGCCGTTCACCGTAACGAGAAATCGCCCCGCTACTGGCATACTTACACCGAGCAGCAGATCGAAGCGGTGGAAACCATTTGCCGCGCATTGATACCCGCTTACAACATCAAAACCATCCTCGGTCACGAAGAAATTTCTCCCGGCCGCAAGGTGGATCCGGGACCGGCATTTCCGCTCGACAAAATGCGTGAGCGTCTCCTGAACATCGGTGGTCGCGATGAAGACGATGCACCTGTTCTTCCGCCCGCCGGTCGCGTGAACGTGGACAAGCTGAACATCCGTTCCAAACCCGACGTGTCCGGTGATACAGTTGCCAAACCACTTGAAAAAGGTGTGAAGGTGAAGATCCTCGATAAGTCGGGCAACTGGTACAAGATCACCACCGAGATCGAAGGCTGGGTGTCGGGGCAGTTCCTCGATGCCGAATCCTGATAGGCCCGCCTTAACTGCATCCCCATGAAAAACTGGAAACCACTGCTGATCCTGATCGGAGTGATCCTCGTGCTGGGTACCATCGGTTACCTGCATGAGAAGGGATACCTGCATTTCAAATGGCAGTGGCTGACTATTCTTTTTGCAGCACTCGCTGCGCCTTATCAACTGTTCATGAAATGGCTCCGCGGTAACAAAACCGTGGATGACATCCGCAGCGAACACGATACCATTCGTCAGCAGGAGGAGGCATACCGAAAGGTTATTGAAGACCGCATACAGGAGCGGGAACAGCGCCTGGCCCTGATGCAGAAAGATGTGGAATTGCTGGATGCCAAGCTGGATCTTCTCAGGGCCAAGAAGGAAAAGGTGGATGCGGATGTACAATCATTAAGTATCGATGACAAACTCAAACAATTTCAAGATGCGTTCGGAGGCTGATAAGGTATACGGAAGGTTCGCGGGGATGGTCCTGTGTGTGGTTTTGTGGATGGGCTCCGCCGGTGCGCAAACCTACCCCCAGGTGATCCGGCCGGGAGAAACACGAACGGTGCATACAGGAAACGATACCCTGTGGATCCTCAACAACCGCCAGTTCGATCGGGCCCTTGCCGCCAAAAAGAAACTGGACATCTGCGATAGCATGATTACCATTCACGAGGCGAAGGCACAAACCTTACAACAGATGATCGCTGCGAAAGACAGCACCATTGCCGACAAGGATACACTCTACCAGCATTACCTGGAGACATGGAAAACATGCGATGCCGACCTGGAGAAAGCCCAGATCGGTCAGGTGCGCGGTCGCAAGCGTCTTAAGATTTTTACCGTCATTGGTTTCGTGGCCGGACTTGTCATCGGACTGGTGATTTAACCCATATTAACGTGATTCAAACAGATACCCTCATGCCTGCCCAAGCCCCAATCAATACACCTGCACAGGTTGTGGAAAAAGTAGTGGAAGTCGCGCAACATCCGGCCTGGTCCGGAACCACCGCCGAGTACCTGACGTGGGTATACATACCCGCCATTCTTTGGGTGATCCTGCTCGTTACACTGCTGGTTAAATTGTTCCGCAAGTACACCTTCGGCAATTGGTCACCTGAAAACCCGAACCCCTATGCCATGGAAACAATGGGCATCCCACGCGGCGCCTTTCGCGGCATCCTCACCATGAGCCTGCTGTTTGCCGTGGTGCTTTTCGAAGTGATCAACATCAAGGTGGGCGGGCAGTTTGAAACACAGGTAAGCGGACTGCTGACGGCGTTCCAGATGATGATCGCCTTCTATTTCGGTGCCAAAGTCATGCACCACATCACCAGTACCGATCGCAGCAAAACCAAGATGGTGGCCGAGAGCATTACACAAACAACCGCACCCGGTGCCGCTGCGGCAACTACATTTGACGATCCGTCTGCGGCCGGATAACCGCTGAACAATACATAGGTGGAAAGTTGGACCGTTCTGCATGAACGGCCTTCCGAACAAAAGTCCCGTACACGCGGGACTTTTTTTGTTGGATGAGGTATGCATGGATTACAAATCCGCGCCAGCTTATTTTTCGTAAAGAATGATATCCAGGGATTTTATCTTTTTAAACCCCTGGTCAGCTGTGATCAATGGAATATCAAGATAAATGGCCGTTGCGGCAATGATACAATCGGGTAATGCCAACCCAAAAGTCTGTCGGGTTTCAATGGTCAGTTGTTTAATACCTGCATTTATGTCTATAATGGTACATTGTTCCAAAGCCTTCTTGATGCCAAGTTTTTCTTTGGCCTTTAAAGTTCCAAATCCGAATAACTCCAGTTCGGTAATGAAGGATGTGTATGTGCTTTTCCCTTCAAGAAGTACCGCCAACGTCTTATCTCCGCCGAGTAGGTATAATAGTATATTGGTGTCGAGGAGAAGCTTATTACCATTCATCTCGCAGGCGCTTTTGGATTTCCACGGCGTCTTTGTTCAATTGCAGTATTCCACAAAACTTGTGCGCCTCGAATCCTTTTCGGCTTCGCTTTTTCATGTTCGTCAGCAGTTGCCTGATTTTTGATCTGCTTGTTCCTTTTTTGATGACGGTAACCATATGCCGCGCTTTTTGTGTTTGTTAAAGATAAAATAAAATCATGTAGTGTGTGGAAAGTTGGACCGTTCTGCATGAACGGCCTTCCGAACAAAAGTCCCGTACACGCGGGACTTTTTGTTGGATGAGGTATGCATGGATTACAAATCTGCGCTAGCTGCCATGAAGCCCCATTGCTGCCAAATAAGGACACCCCCGGTGCAAAAGGCTAATTGAGTAACATCATTTGTCAACTTAGTACATGTGGCCACCTTTTGTCCCCTTAATTTTATCGATCCCCTTCACCAAACTTTTATGATGATGAAAAAGCATGCGTTGATCGCCATACCCCTGTTTTTGTTTACCCTTGTCCTGCGTGCACAGCAGGACCCCAACTTGTGGCTCGAGGAAGTTGAGGGACAGAAGGCCCTGGCATTTGTTGCCGAGCAGAACAAGATCACCCTGGACAAACTGAGCAAGGTCAGGGAATACCAGCATATTTACGATCAATGCCTGGACATATACAATGCCACGGATCGAATTGAAACTCCTTCTGTTCATGGCAACTTTGTTTACAATTTCTGGAAAGACAAAGACCATGTACGCGGCATCTGGAGGCGGTCTCCAAAGGCAGCCTACCTGGCCGGAAATCCGGCATGGGAAACGCTGCTGGACCTGGATGCCATGTCGGCCAAAGACAACGTCAAGTGGGTGTTCAAGGGAGCCGACGGGTTGTATCCTGAATACAAGCGGTTCCTGGTCAGCTTGTCGAAAGGTGGTGCCGATGCCGTGGTGATCCGGGAGTTTGATGCGGATGCCAAATCGTTCGTGGAGAACGGATTTTATGTTCCGGAGGCAAAAGGCAGTGCAGCTTACCTTGATGAAAACACGGTGATCGTGTCATCGGATTTCGGCGCACATACCATGACGGCTTCCGGTTATCCCAACAACGTGAAAATCTGGAAAAGAGGCACACCCCTTACGGCTGCCACACTCATTCATCAGGGTGATACAACCGATGTGGGCTCCTGGGGGTATGCCATGCGCGACGACAAAACAACCTATGCGGTGATTCGCAGGGAGATCACCTTCTTTAGCGGACACGACTATGTTTGGCGCAACAACCAACTGACCATGGTGGATGTTCCGGAGGATGCCAACATCCGGGGTGTGTTGCAAAATCAGTTGATCGTGGACCTGAAGTCGGACTGGACCGTGGATGGCAAGACCTACAAACAGGGCGCCGTTGTGAGTCTGAACTTCACCGATCTGTTGGCCGGGAAGAAGTCGATCCGACAGGTGCTGGAACCGGATGCGTATTCAAGCGTGTCCGAGGTGGCCGTGACCAAAAACAAGTTGCTGGTGAGCATGCTGAACGATGTCAACGGTGCGCTGCATGTATACACCTTCGTCGGTGGAAACTGGAACCATACCAAGGTGGATGCACCGGCCCACGGAACCATCTCCATTGTGGGTACCGATGAATTTTCTGACCAGTACTTTTTCCAGTTCGAGAATTTTCTGACACCCACCACCTTGTTTGTAGCCAACGCCTCCGACGGAACCGTTAAACCCCTCAAGTCGCTCACCGCTTACTTTGACGCCGGCAAATACCAGGTGAACCAGATAAAGGTGAAGTCGAAAGACGGGACGGAGGTTCCTTATTTCATCGTGTCTGCAAAAGGCATGAAATACGATGGCACCAATCCCACCCTGTTGTATGCATATGGCGGATTCGAGTATTCAATCAAGCCGTCGTACTCCGGAGTTATCGGTGCCTCGTGGCTGGAAAACGGCGGTGTTTTTGTTTTGGCCAATATCCGCGGCGGAGGGGAGTATGGCCCCAAGTGGCACCTGGCAGGGATGAAGGAAAAAAGACAAAATGTATTTGACGACTTCTATGCAGTGGCGGAAGACCTGATCGCAAAGAAGGTAACATCTCCCAGTCATCTTGGCATCATGGGAGGCAGCAACGGCGGTCTGCTGATGGGCGTGGCATTCACCCAAAGACCTGATCTGTTCAATGCTGTGGTTTGCCAGGTTCCCCTGCTGGACATGCAGCGGTACAACAAACTGCTTGCCGGTGCCAGCTGGATGGGCGAATACGGAAACCCCGATATTCCCGAAGAATGGGCATACATCAAAAAGTACTCACCCTACCAGAACGTCAAGGAAGGCATGAAGTACCCGGAAGTTTTCTTTTATACCTCCACACGTGACGACCGCGTGCATCCCGGCCATGCCAGGAAAATGGTGGCCAAAATGATGAGCATGGGTTACCCAGTTTACTATTATGAGAATACAGAAGGCGGTCACGCAGGCTCCTCCACCAATGAGCAACGTGCCCAGTCATCGGCCATGACCTATTCTTATCTGTTGCTAAAACTGGATACCAAAGATGCAGGTACCGGCGAATGATGCCGGGATGCAAGGATGACAAATGCTGACACCCTAACCTAGCCGGCGGGCATGGATGAAGACCTCCGTGCCCGCCGGTTTTTTTTGTTACCCCACCTTATACTTTTCACCATTCGGGTGCGTGTTATTTCCCATACCTTTGGTAAATGATTGCAGCCTTCCGTTTACTTGCTTGTGCGACTGTGCTGGTGATTCCGACAATACCGGTGCGGGCGCAAACACATTCCGTAAGCGGGTATGTAACCGATAAGGAAAGCGGTGAAGCATTGATTGGTGCCGCCGTATACATCAGGGGAACCAGCGTGGGCGCAGCCACCAATGTATATGGTTACTATGCGCTGGCGCTTCCGGACAGCACGTGCGAACTGGTTTGTACCTACATCGGTTATCAACCTATCACTACCGGAAGACTACAACCTGACCGTGATTCCACCCTCAGCTTCGCACTTGCCCCGGCAACCATGTCACTGAATACCGTGGTGATCGAGGCCAAACGGAAAGAGCCGGAAGAACAGCATGCACAGTCGTCATTGAGTGCCACCAAGGTGGTGGTGAAGGACCTCGATAAAATACCTGCCATCGGAGGTGAAGTGGATGTGATCAAGGTTGCTCAGCTGATGCCTGGTGTTACCAAAGGCATCGACGGAAGCGCCGCTATGTTTGTCAGGGGTGGCGACGGTGACCAGAACCTGATTCTTCTGGACGGCGCAACCGTATACAACGCATCCCACCTGTTTGGTTTTTTCTCGGTATTCAATCCTGATGCCCTGCATGACATTTCCCTGGTCAAGGCTGGATTTCCGGCAGAATACGGCGGCCGTCTTTCATCTGTTCTGGATATCCGGATGAAGGAAGGAAACAGCGAACACTTTCATGCCGACGGTGGTGTGGGACTGTTGTCTTCCCGTCTCACCCTGCAGGGCCCCATCAAAAAAGGAAAGGCATCGTTCCTGTTTGCCGGGAGAAGAACCTATATCGACCAGGTCCTTAAAACCATCCAGAAAGGCGATCCCTTGCCCTACTATTTTTATGATGTCAACGCCAAGATGAACTGGAAGCTGACCGATAAGGACAGGATCTTCCTGAGCACTTTCTCGGGAAACGATGTGTTGCGTTTCAAGGCCGATGTGGAGGATGACCTGTTCAATTTCCGCTTCCTGCTGGGAAATGTAACTGCCACCGCCCGCTGGAACCACGTGTATGGCAAACGGCTTTTTTCAAATGTATCACTCATCCATTCCCAGTTTCACTACGACGTGTCAGGTGTCTTTTCCGATAACCACATCCTGATTAAGTCTACCATCACCGACTACCAGGCCAAGGCCGACTTTGAATACTTTCACCGGCCATGGAGCCACATCAAGTTCGGTAGTACCTACTATAACCACAGGTTCAGGCCCAATGTGATCAGCACCACCGGTGATATATCTTCTACCTATGAATCCAGGCAAGGAAATCTCATCTCTACCTATGAAGGGGCCATGTATGTCCAGCATGAACGGAAGTTAGGAACGCGTGCTTCTGTGAATTATGGGTTGCGCTACTCAGCCACCCAGACCCAGCATTCGGTGTATGACGGACTGGAACCCAGGTTCGCCCTTTCCGTGAAGGTGGGTGATAACCATGTAGTGACCACCAGTTATACCCACATGAAACAGTATATGCACCTGGTGTCGAGTTCATCCATTGCATTGCCAACCGATTTGTGGTACCCGGTTACTGACAGGGTGCCGCCACAGTCGGCCGACCAGGTGGCGCTGGGCACTGAAAAGAAATGGAAAGATGGCATGTTTGTGTTCGGACTGGAAACCTACTATAAGGAAATGCAGTCGCTCATCGAATACCGCGAAGGTGCACAGGTGATATTGAACGACAACTACGAAGATGAATTGATCCGTGGTCGCGGGGTTGCTTACGGTACCGAGTTGATGCTGCGCAAGAACAAAGGCAGGTTCAGCGGATGGATCAGCTACAGCCTGTCGTGGACACGCAGGTATTTCGATGAACTGAACGACGGGGAGCCGTTCTTCGCCAAATATGATCGGAGGCATAACCTTGCGGTGGTCGGTAACTACCAATTCTCCGAAAGGATCGGGTTGTCGGCCGTTTGGGTGTATGCTTCCGGCGCATGGTTTACGCCCCTCACCGGGCAGTTTCTCATGCCCAACGCTTCGTTGTCAAACATTGATCTGCTGCCCATCTATTCAGGCAAGAATGCATCCCGCTTCCCGGATTCGCACCGCATGGACATGAACCTCGTGATTCGCAACAAACCCGGCAAGAAGTTTGAAAGCGCATGGTTCATCGGTGGGTACAACCTGTACAACCGCACACAGCCGTTCCTTACGGAAATACAGAAAAAGGAAGACGGAACGGTGCACTATGTGGCCCGCGGTTTGTTCGGTTTCATTCCATCCGTTGCATACAACTTCAGGTTCTGATGAGGCATTCGCATACATATCACTTGCTCTTTCAATCCCGCTTGCACTTGCTGTATGCTGTTGCCGTATGCTGTATGCTCTTGCTCTCCTCCTGCATCCCCGATCCCCTGGAGATTGCCGTGGAAGAGCACCAGCCCCGGCCGGTGGTGGCGTCCCAGATCATTCCGGATAAAGAGCTGGTGGTGGCCCTGACCCGGAGTTTCAGTCCGCTCTCGGATCCCATCGTTGACGGACAGGTGTCGCAGGCATTCCTGGATAAGATCCTGATCTCGGATGCATGGGTTACGATCAGCTACCTGGGTCGCACAGACACCCTCCATATGGTGAGCCCCGGGATCTATGCGAGTGACCTCAGCCTGGTGTATGACTACGGCACCTATGAGCTGCATGCGAAGGATCCCGTGTCCGGACAAGAGATTTCAGCTACATCCACCATGCTTCCTCGCGTGAATTTCGACACGGTGTTTCCGGGTGTGGTGCGCACGCCGGACGATACGATCATCACCGTGCATTATTCCATCGAAGACGACCCCACGGTGCCCAACTGGTACCTGGTCGGGTTTTACAAAAGATCGGATCCGTCGGTGGGAACCAACCTCGACATCACCGACTACTTCGGCGACGGTGCCAATCAGCTCAGCGAGGTGGAACTTATATCGGATCAGTTGTTTGAGGATGGAAAGTACACGGCATCCAAAGTGCTTGAAGGGGTTTCCGGACAGGACACCATTGCCGTGGTACTCTCCAACATCAGCGAAGGATATTTCGAGTTCCTCCACGCGTTCAAGAAGTCGGGTAACATCCTGAACCAGCTCACGGGGGAACCGATCAATTATCCCACAAACGTGACCAATGGGTACGGGTATTTCAATACGCACAATCCGGATGCACACGTGTTTGACCTGAAAGCCTATTGATGAAAACTGCTCGCAAACAACAGCCTGTTGACACCGAGGAGCTTCGGGCATACCTTGATCGCAAGGTGGAGCAATTCAACCGCCCGGATTTCATCGCAGATGATCCCGTATGCATTCCCCACATGTTCACCCGGAAAGAAGATATCGAGATAGCAGGCTTCTTTGCAGCTACACTGGCATGGGGGAGAAGACCGGCCATCATTGCCAGTGGTGAGAAGCTGATGCAATTGATGGGCATGGCGCCATTCGACTATGTGATGCAGGCCCGTGATCCCGACCTGGAACGCCTCGATGATTTCGTTCACCGCACGTTCAATGCCAACGATGCCCGCTGTTTTGTGAAGGCATTGCGGCATATGTATTTGCATGAGGGCGGATTGGAACATGTGTTTGCACAGGGAGCGGATACAGGCGATATGGGGGTAGCCATCCACCGATTCCGAAAGGTGTTTTTCTCTCAGTCCCATGCCCTGCGTTGCGAGAAGCATGTGTCGGATCCCATGCGCAACAGTGCTGCCAAACGCATCAATATGTTTCTCAGGTGGATGGTTCGCAGGGATAAAGGCGGTGTTGATTTCGGCCTGTGGCACTCGGTTTCACCTTCCATGCTCATGTGTCCGCTGGACGTACATTCCGGAACCGTGGCCCGGATGCTGGGCTTGTTAAATCGGAAGCAGAACGACTGGCAGGCGGTGGAGGAACTGACCGCAAACCTCAGGAAGTTCGATGCCAGTGATCCGGTGCGGTATGATTTCGCATTGTTCGGAACCGGCGTGAACCGTGAAGAACGTTGGCCGGGTGCGTTACGAGAGTCCCTGTAATTTGTTCAAAGCTTCACCGTAAATGGCCACCACGGCCGGTTTGGGCGTGGCGGTGCCGCCATCCGGCCAATGACTGATCGGGTTGTCGGCGGAAGGGGATTTCTCTCCCGGGTGCTGTACGCTCAGGAAAAGGGTTTTGCCGTCGGGTGTGAAACACGGACCGCTCAGCTCCGCACCCATCGGACCGTTCACCACGCGGATCGGTTTGCCGGCATCCGCACCATGGCGCGGCACTACGAAGAGGCTGTTGTTCCCGAAACTTGTGTAGGGTTCTTTGTGCAGGGCGCTGCCACCCACATCACACGTGAACCAGAGGTTGCCGGCCGTGTCGAAGGCCAGGTTGTCTGGGCAGGCGAATCCTGTTTCTTCGCCTCCCGTGAGAAAGGTCTCGTGGGTGAAATGCAGGCTGTCGTACCGGTTCCCTTCCTCCTTGATCTTGAGGATGGAGCCAAAGTGATTGCCCTTGGGAACGTTGTTGGTGAGCGCCACCAGGATATGGCCAGTCAGCGGATCTTTTTCAATGTCTTCCGGGCGGTCGAGGGGGGTGCCGCCAACGATGGATGCGGATTTCCGCAACCGGATCAGTGCTTCGGTTTGAGTGCCGAACTGTAGTTTGAGTGCCTCGGATTGTTCAATATCAATCGGAATCCACCGGCCTTGTTCCATGTTGGCTACATAAAGGGTGCCTTCCGACAAGGATCGGGGTTTGGAACCGATGAATTTATAGAGGCATTCATTTTCCTTGTCGTCTCCCGAATATACCACCACGCGTCCGTCTTCCAGTTCCACTACGGTGGCGCATTCGTGGGCGCAGCGACCGAGCGCCACATGTTTTTGGGCTTCGCCGGTGGCAGGGTTTACCTCTACCACCCATCCGTAATGTTCGGTGGGGTAGGGTTTGTGGAGGTGCCATTGGTACATGCCGGGTTCCAGCGGAGCGTCGAGGCTTTCTCGTTCTCCGTAGTAGTCGTCATAGTTTTCTTCGCAAGTGAGCACCGTGTTCCAGGGTGTTATACCGCCGGCACAATTGCCCAGGGTGCCAATGGCATCCATGCTGTTTGCAATGGGTTCATGCCAATGAAAAGGTATGTGTGTGTTGGCATCCAGGCGGCGGTTGACGGGATCATCGGAAACGAAGGTCCAATGCCCGTTTTTTTTCTTTAAACGGAGGATGGAACCTCCCACCACTTCCATTTCCTTTTCCACCTGCTCCAGGGTTTTGGGTGTGCCCTTCACATAACCTGAGACGAACATCGGATCCATGTATTCGTGGTTCACCCAGAGTGTGGCCTCGTCGGCGCTTTTGCCTGGAAAGAATGCGATGTAATCGTTGTTGTAACCGAACGTGCGCTTTGCGTTGATCGGATCGCCATATTTGATCAGCACCTGGAAATCGAGTCCTTCTGCCAACGTCAGTGCATCCATATCGGAAGGGTTCAGGCTCTTGATGGTAAACGGAGCCGGATAGGCCCACGACCATTTGGGTGCAAGGGCTGCACCGATGGTACCGGCGCCCAGAAAGGAAATGAATGTCCTGCGTTCCATGATTCAAATCTATGGAGTTGTTGTGAAATGTGTGTGAAATTTGTCAATTTGTATGTAGCTGTGGCTTTATTTCAAAATGAAAAGATTGAATCTCATATCCGTGTTTGTCTGCATAAGCCTGATGATTTATGCGAAAACAAACAGATACAGGCTCATGTTGCGGGATGATCCTGCAACTACGATTGTTATCGGTTGGGAGCAGGTATCCGGTGATAGTCCGGTGGTATATTATGGCACCATCGACTACGGAACGAACTATGCTTTATATCCTTCCGGTCAAGCACCGGATCGTGCTGTTGCATATGGAGGGATGAACAATCAGTATGTGCGCTTAAAAGGTCTTGTGCCGAACACAGCCTACTATTTCGTGATCCACGATACCGAAGGCACGAGCGAACGGTTCTGGTTCAAAACGGCGCCGTCTGACCCCAGTGCACGTCTTTCGTTCATTGCCGGTGGGGATTCTCGAAACAATCGGGCTCCTCGTCAGCAGGCTAACAAGCTCGTGGCCAAGTTGCGTCCGCACGCCGTGTTTTTCGGTGGTGACATGACGGCTGATGGTACCGATGTGGAATGGAAGGATTGGATGGACGATTGGCAACTTACCATCGGTATTGACGGCAGGATGGTCCCCATAGTGGCGGCCCGCGGTAACCATGAGACATCCAACTCCATCATAACAAACTTGTTTGATGTACCCGATTCCAACATTTATTATGCACTTACATTTGCAGGTGGTTTAATCCGTTGCTATACACTCAATACAGAGATTTCTATTTCGGGTACGCAAACCTCGTGGCTTTCCAGCGATCTTGCTGCAAACGCATCGGTTGCATGGAAGATGGCCCAGTATCACAAACCCATGCGTCCACATACCAGTGTAAAACCTGAAGGTTTCAGTCAGTACAGCAGTTGGGCGCAAATGTTCTACGATCAGGGTGTGCGTTTGGTGGTGGAGTGTGATGCGCATACGGTGAAAACCACGTGGCCCATTATGCCATCCGTTGCCATTGGAAGTGAAGAGGGATTTGTTAGGGAAGATGAGAAAGGGACGGTTTATACCGGGGAAGGATGTTGGGGTGCTCCCTTGCGTTTAAATGACGACGCCAAATCATGGACACGCAACAGTGGAATCTTTAATCAATTCAAATGGATTTTTGTAAGTGCAGACACCATTGAACTGCGCACCATTGATGTGAACAATGCTGATCAGGTAGGAACGGTAAGTGACAACAATGTCTTCTTGCCACCTGTCAATCTCAATATCTGGCATCCGGGGAACGGTGCGGTAACCTACATTGTTCAACCCAATCTGGCTCCGGTGGTTTCTTTAACTACACCAGCCAATGGAGATGTTTTTCCATCGGTTCAACCCATTGTGCTGGCGGCCACCGCAACCGATCCCGATGGTACCGTGAAGCAGGTGGAGTTTTTTGTGGATGGAAATTCAGTGAACATGGATGCCGTTGCACCCTATTCGTTTTCATGGCTGCCCGTTGCCAGTGGAATGTACACTGTTCATGCTTCGGCAACCGATAACGCCGGTGCCATTACCGATACTCCGCCAGCATCGATTGTTGTGGGTGCATTTTCCGGAACCGGGTATAGGCAATCTACGGCACCTGAACTTGACATTGCCATCAGGCCGAATCCTGCTCACACGTCAGTTCAAATCATTGTTACCGAGAACAGCCTACAACTGACGGAAGAAGCATGGTTAAGCATATTTGATGTTACCGGTCAACCGGTGTTATCAAAAAAGGTAACTGTGAGCCATGGCACAAGGGGCTTTTTATTGAATGTGTCTGCTTTGAAGGCAGGGCAATACCTGTTGAAGCTGGATATGGGAGAACAAACCATTTACAAAAGGTTTATTAAATACAATGAATGAAACGTGCACGGGTGGTCTGGTTATATGAAACATCGTGACGTGGAATGTCAAAGCAGTCCGGCTCACCATTCGGGAAGTCAGTTCATCGCCATACTGAAGGTAGCATGCTTTTTCGTTTTTGCGGGTCGTGCGTGGCAGCACCTGGTGTGGGATGCGCCTTTCCGTGCCCTGTTGTGGGATCAGCGTCTGATGGAGGGGGTGGTTACTTTCCTTACGGGAGCGGATTGGAACAGTTATGTAACGAACCCGGCGGTTGATCGGGGAATTCAAATCATGATCAGGTGCGCCGGTTGGTTTTATGTGGTGGCTGCATTGTGTGTATGGTTGGTAAGGAAGGATCGCAAGTGGATGGGATGGGTGCTATGGGGTGGTGCTTTTCTGCTGGTGTTTTTGTCTTTTCTCGAGTGCAAGGAACGGGCCTTTCAGTTGGGTGTGATGCTCGAGCATGTGATCCAGATCGCATGTCCGGTTTTGTTATGGGCTTGGGTGTTTGGTAAGGTAACACTAGGGCGTTGGATGTTGTATGCCCGGCTTGCAATCGCCGCAACGTTTATCGGACATGGTTTGTATGCGGTAGGGTTTTATCCTCAGCCGGGTGGTTTTGTAGACATGCTCATACATGTGTTCGGCATGTCAGAACCCGCTGCACGGTCTTTCCTGCAGGTGGCAGCATGTATGGATTTCATCGTGGGCATTGCGATCTTTTTTTCACAGGTTGCAGGACCATTCTTGTTATACGCGGTGGGTTGGGGGTTGCTGACGGCTTTTGCGCGCATCGCCGCGAACTTCTATGTTGATTTTTTCTGGGAAAGCATCAACCAGTATGCCTTCGAAGTAATGGTGCGTTTGTCGCACGGACTTCTGCCTTTGGTCCTGTATTCCTTCATGCGATCTGCATTTAAAAAATCAGCAGGTACTGGCCATGGATATGGTAGCCAACAAGAGGGAGCCACATGTTGAAGGCATATTTTGAGAAGTTGGTGAAGGAGGGGTGAAGTGTGTTTGATCGAAATTTAATTTCGATTCTTGAAAGCTATTCTCCTAGTGATCAAAATAAAATTGCGTTTTAGGTTTGCATTCCCTACATTGCATCTCGTGTAAGTGTAGTGACTTTCTTTTGGTGGAAATGATGCCAGGTTATATTGTGTAGGGTTATGTCCGACCACATCCTGTCTCATGGCGCTTTTTAAAACTCTTCGTATGAAATTCAGGCCCCTCCCCGCGGTTGTGCTGGCGGTCTTTACCTGCATGGTTCTGATCGTTGGTAAGTATAAAAGTAGATCCGATGCTGATCTGGTACGTCCGCAGCTGATGGATATTGGTCATCCCGGTGAATATGGTCCCGAGGATGAGAATGAAAACAACCCCGACAAGAACAGGTCATGGACGCCGGAAGAAGCGCAGCATTACAAGGCTGAATTCGAAAAGGTACGTAACTCCCTCGCACAGCTTTCTGCACGGCGGGTATCCGAAGTGCAAGGCAGCTATGCCGGTGGTGCGCTCGGTGGAAACTGGGTTTGTCGTGGCCCTTACAACATGCCGGGAACTTTCTATTATACCGAAATGGATGAAGGAACCGACACTGTGTATGCCGTCACCAACGGTCACTATGGCGGTGTGCAGTTCATCTGGAAAGGTACCCTTACAGGTGATGACTGGACCCTCATCAATCCCAAACACCCCGCACGTTTTGAAGACCTCATTGTGTTGCCCAAAGGTATCGGTCGCCGTGTGATCGCTGCATACGAGAACGGTGGTATCATGTATTCCGACAACAGCGGTAAGACATGGAGCAATGCAACCGGACTCCCGTCTTCACTTAAAAGCACCATCGTGAACCGGCAAGACAACAACGTGATCTATGCGACCGATGGAAAGAAAGTATATAAGTCCACCGATACCGGTGCATCCTTTTCCGAGTTCCAGACCATCGGTTCATCCGCCAGCAATGCCCGGTTGTATTCACCGCGGTGGAGCAGCCAGCCCAATGCATCCTCCGTATACCTTGCCGTGGATGCGAAGTTCTTCAAACTGAACAGCCAGAAAACTTCTTTCGACCAGGTGGGAAGTCCCACCACCGGCGGTCGCATCGGCATTGGTGGCGACAGCCGGAAATTGTGGATCACCCTGAACAACAAGAAATGGTATGTGAGCACCAATGACGGTCAGACCTGGACCTACCAACATACAACCAGCGTTTATTACAATGACATAGGTGACGACATGGATGCAGGTCACTACCCCGGCGTGAGCCCGGAGGATCCGAACATCCTCATCGGTGGGTACACCATTCCGCTCACCACACGCGATGCCGGCGTAACCACCAACTACGAAGCCAACAAGTATTGGGGGTATTATCAGAACTCTGTGGGCAATGATCCGAAGGTGCGTACCAATTACCATCCCGATTTCCAGGGCAACCAGTTTTTCTATGATAAGGATGGAAAGCTGATGACGCTCCGGTCATCCGACGGCGGTGTGTTTATCTCATACAACGAGTGGACAAAGACCAGCTATCCCAACAAAAGCGACATCGACGGGGTGTACTACAACATCTCCCTTTTCGATAAACCCACGCAGGAAACCTACCGCGGCGGTTTCATCTACGGTGCAAAAAACATCGATGACATGACCACAGGTACACAGGATCAGGGCTGGCAGAACACCCGCCTGAACAGCTACGGCAACGACCTCCTTTCCTGGGACCAGGTAGGTGGAGGAGACGGTCCGTGTTGCATTACCGGTGACGGCCTCATCGGATGGAGGTACGAATATTTCGGGGAAGGTGTGTTCAGCCGCATTCAATTGTACAATGGCACCACATACAAAGGACTCAGCGGGACCAGCAAAAGTTCTTCTTCCTATGACTTCAACGGCGGATATTACTTCACGCCGTCGGTAGGCGACTGGAACAACGGAGACCGGATATGGGTGCTCAGCCGCACACTCCGTCGCATGGAATACAACACCGGCACGCAGCAATTCTCCGACCTGGAACAGGATCCTGCCAACTCAGGTGATTATGTACAAGGCCTCGCGCAGTCGCATGTGAACCCAGATGTGGT
The DNA here is from genome assembly GCA_020635855.1 of Flavobacteriales bacterium. Lineage (NCBI taxonomy): Bacteria > Pseudomonadati > Bacteroidota > Flavobacteriia > Flavobacteriales > Flavobacteriales bacterium. The sequence continues at coordinate 781,210 of JACJYZ010000002.1, forward strand.
GTACCTGCTGCAGGATGGTCGGGTATTCAAATCAACCAACCGCGGAACATCGTGGAGCGAGATCGCCGGACAATCGGCAACGGGCATGTCGGGTTCCAGTCAGAACAAAGGCATGGGGTGGAGTTCGCCCAACGATGAAAAGATCGTGCTTTTCGCTTCCCAATCCGGCACATCGGTGAAGACCATCCTCTCTAAAGACGGTGGCGTCACCTGGAAGAATGTGACCGGCAGCGGTGCCAACTATTTTCCTTCTGCAGAAGTGAATGGCATGGCGGGCATGTCTGACGGGTCGATGGTATTTGCATCCACCAACATGGGACCGTATGTGTTCAATGTGGCTGAAGAGAAATGGTATCCGCTGGCAACCGATGACGACGTGCCGGTATTCTGGGGCCAGATCGTTTACTGTGTGAAGTACGGCAGCCAGGAAGTGGCCAGGTTCTCTACGTGGGGGCAGGGCATCTGGGATTTCAATATCAACGCGATCACCGCCAGCTTTACAGCCAGCACCACACGCAGCTGCGACGGCATGGTCAGCTTTACCGATCAATCCACCGGCGCCACCAACTGGTCGTGGGATTTCGGTGACGGCGGTTCATCCTCCACGCAAAACCCCACGCATACCTATACCAGCAATGGAACCTATACGGTTAAGCTAACGGTTGACAATGGTTCCGGCAGCTCAGACCAAACCACGCAGCAGGTGGATGTATACATCATGTCGGTACCCACCGCGAATGGTGTGACCATTTGCAGTGGTGATAGCGCCGCGCTGAATGCATCCGGGAGCACCGGTGTGTTTGAATGGTACGATGACGGGGGCGGCAACAACAGGGTGGGAGAGGGCACCACCTGGGTCACTCCGGCCTTGACCGCCAGTCAAACGTATTATGTATGTGCAAAGGAGAATGTAGCGTCGGGCCATGTGGGGCCCGCAGATACGTTGATCGGAACGGGCGGTATGCACCAGTCGGCCGGTTACGGATTGCTGTTTGATGCGCTTCAGCCGTTCAGGTTGAAATCGGTATATGTATATGCAGGATCTGCCGGTGAACGCGCGTTCACGGTGAAGGATGGCAACGGCGGAAATGTGATCGCGTCCGGAACCGTGAACCTACATGTCGGAGGGCAACGGGTTTTACTCGACTTAGACATACCCCAGGGCGCCGGCAGGTTCCTGCAAATTACAAGCGACACGATTGACCTGTACAGAAACACCACCGGTGGCGCATTCCCGTATTCGTATGGAGGTTTGGTATCCATCACCGGAACCAATGCACCCAGCGTCGACTACTACTATTACTTCTATGATTGGGAAGTGGAAGCCGAAGCGTGTCGCAGCGACCTGGTGCCTGTGCAGGTGACGGTGAACCCGGGCCCCGGCAAGCCGGTGGTAACCGAGTCGAACAACATACTTACGTCAAGCGTCAGCGGTACCACGTACCAGTGGTACCTGAACGGGCAACCCATTTCCGGGGCCAATGCGCAAACGTGTACGCCCTTGGCCGACGGAGATTACACGGTGGAGGTAACGGGCGCGAACGGATGTTCAGACGTTTCGGATATCTATCATTATGTGTACACCGGCATTCCGTCTGCTATGGAGAATGGCGGAATCCGGGTGTTCCCGAACCCGGGCAACGGTGTGTTTGTGATTTCGTCTTCACAAAACCTGTCATCCGCTACCTTGGATGTGATGGACCACAGCGGAAGGAAGATCCGTTCATTGGGCAATGGTGATCTGCAGAAGGGTATGTTCAACGTGGATCTCACCATGTTGCCGGCAGGTATCTACTTTGTGGTGCTGAGGTCAGAAGGAACGGTGTGGAGCGGACGGTTGGTGAAAAATTGAGCCCTCCTTCGTTTCACTTCGGCGGGCAAGCATACTGTGTACAGCAACAGCATACAGCAAGAGCATACAGTTGTTCCGGCAATCCTGATCCATCGTTTTTGAACGGAGTCGTGAAACGTCTTAGCGATTCGGTTGGACCCAAATATATGCTTGCTCTTAAGATTGTAAAGTCGTCTTAAAGAATGATGGTTCTCATTTAAGAAAATGTAAAAAAACTTAAATAGTGAACGAGCTTAATGAAGATTGTGATCAATTGTTTTAATAACAACAGATGGCTTAGCTGCGCCTACCGGAGTCAAACTTTCTGTAAAAACCCGTTAAACGCCTCTACGATTCGCTTGGGAGTGGGTACTGTATGCTGTATGCTCTTGCTGTATGCTGTATGCTCTTGCTGTATCCTGTCATCTCCCTTTCGTGAACCCAATCCTTCCCTTCATACATTCCTGCTTTTTCCTTCCGGATTATCCCGTATATTGATGGGGTTGCATCTATAGTTCCATCCTTTACCTATTGAAAGTTTCAGACATTAGAACGGTATGAAAAAGCTCTGTCTATGTATCCTGTCGGTTGTGCTCCTGCAGTTGGCGCACGCCACCAACTACTATTTCTCCGAAAGTCAGGGGAATGATAACTGGTCGGGTCTTCTGCCTTATCCCGATGGCAATGGCGATGGCCCGAAACGATCGCTCCCGTCAGCATCCAACCTGTTGAATGCAACTGCCGCTCCCGGAGACACTGTCTTCTTCCTGCGCGGTGATACCTGGTCGGGATCAACCGCTGATCTCACCCTGGCCACCTGTGCCGGTACACCTGGCAATCCAATTGTGATTGATGCGTATGGAAGCGGCGCCAAACCCGTATTCGACAAAACCTCAACCGGTAACGTGATTACGGTGCGCGGATCGGGTACACAAGGTGCGGAAAGCGCATACCTGGTGATACGGAACATCCACGTAACCACCACCGCAACTCCGGGCAACCGGCCGGTTGGTCTCTACGTGAACGAATCCTTTTATACTTACCTGCCCCATCACATCACGTTCGACGGAATGGAAGTGACCGGACTCGCTGCCGGCGTTATCCTGTATACCCACGACAACAGCCTGCTGAATTCTTATGTGGCAGAGAACTATAACATCGCACCCGAGACAGGCCACAGTCAAGGCGTATATATACAAGGTGAGAACATGACGATCTCTGGAAACCACCTTGTGAACAATGGTAAGCCCGATTCTTGGTTCGACTGGCACCTGTACCTGGCGCATGGTGAAAATTACACGGTGGAGAACAATGAGATCGAAGGTCATGTGGCTGGTATCAAGGTGAGAACCGTTACCCATGCCGTGATTCGTGGCAATGAACTACATGACTTTTACCTGACAGGCATCAGTGCCGGTGGCGACAGCGACTACGGCGAGTCCGACATCCTGATCGAGAACAATGTCATCTACCACACCGTAGACGGGATCACCATCAAGGACCAAAGCGGGGGCGGACAGATCGGTGTGGATTCGCTCGTGATCCGGAACAACATTCTTTACAGCAATGTGGAGCAGACCGTCACCAGTCTTGGGGATGGATACCCTGGTTATATCGGCATCTCTGATTATCCGGCTACGCGGGTGTATATCTATAACAACCTGTTATATGATATTACAGTGAAGAATGCATTGAATGTGGATGCCGGTAGCCTCACGAATGTGTATGTCAAGAATAATATTTTCAATCGCTCCGATGCGCAATCACCGATGGTGTACATGCGCGGAGCTGCACTCAGTGCAACGGAACTGGATGCCAATCTTTACCATTGCAGCAGCTGCGACCTGTTCCGGATTGATAACAGCACCTATGGCAATCTTACTCAGTTCACCACTGCCTATACGGGTCAGGAAAGCATGGGGCAGGAAGGTGACCCGCAGTTGATGAACCCTCCGGTGGACTTCCATCTGACCATGGCCAGCACCCTGGCGATCGACAAAGGTGCGGATGCAACCGGCATCTGTGACCTGGACTTTGACGGGGTGACCCGTCCGCTGGATGGTGACAATGCAGGCGGTGCACAGTGGGACATCGGTCCGTATGAATACATGGTGAATGTGAACAATGGGTCATTGCCCGAACGGGAAGAATACGTACTGACCATGTATCCGAACCCTGCTTCTGGCCAGGTGACCTTCCGTTTCAGAACAGCATCGGACGGACAATTGCAGGTATTCAATTCCCTGGGTGCGCTGGTATTGGATGTGCCGGTTGCTCCCGGTCAGAAGGCGTATCACTGGCATGAGACCGGTTGCGCGGCGGGTATCTATGTAGTGCAGCTGATCACTGAAAGTGGTGTGCAAAGAGAGAAGCTGGTGGTGGAGTGAGCCCTCCTTCGTTTCACTTCGGCGGGCAAGCATACAGCATACAGCATACAGCATACAGCAAATGTACTTCTTCCAACTAAAAACATAAAAGTGTTTCACGGATCGGTTATGGGATGATCGATCAGGGACGACGTATCTACTGTATGCTCTTGCTGTATGCCGTTGCAGTTTCTCATCCGATCAAAAAACTTCTTTCACTGAACGCCGGAATGGTGGGTGGTGATTCATAAAAGTACCGGATCTCGTCGCCGGGATCCATCAGGCCCAGGCTATAGAGCACCGGCACATAATGATCAGGCGTGGGTGCGGCCAGCTTGCCCAGGGTGTGGCTGTTCTCGTAATCAATGATGTTGTTGAGGTTGCGCTGGTCGATCTGTTGCTTGATCCACGCATCGTATTCTGCTTCCCATCCGTACGGCGTCATGTCGTTTTTCATCATCTTTTGTCCGGCCAGTTTCAGGTTGTGGATGAGCGATCCGCTACCGATGATCAGCACGCCTTTCTCGCGAAGCGATTTGAGTTGCCTGCCCAATTCGTAGTGGTACTCCGGTTTGGCGTAGTAGTCGATGCTCATCTGGAACACCGGGATGCTGGCATTTGGAAAGAGATGCATCAGCATGGGCCATGCGCCGTGGTCAAGGCCCCATTCGGGTGTTTCTGTGATGGACGGTACGATCTTCTTCACTTCATGCGCGATCGCCGGTGCGCCATGGGCTTTGTAGAAAACCTCATAGTATTCTTTCGGGAAGCCGTAGTAATCGAAGATCTGTTCTTGTTCCGGGGAGATGTTCACGTATGTGCCTCGGGTGCACCAGTGCGCGGAAACGATCAGGGCGGCTTTTACATCAAACTTGTTTTTCAGGGTTTGTCCGAGTTCGAAAAGCGCGTTCCAGAAGGGGCGCTCATCACGCGATAGGGGGATGTCCATCGGGTTGCCATGGGAGGTGAACAGCACCGGCATTTTTTGTCCCTGTCGTGGCAGGGTGTCGGTGAATTTTTTGAAGTTGCTGAGGGTGCTCATGGAGGAAAGGTAAGAAAATCAGCAACTGCATATGGCAACAGTATACAGGTGGATCTGTCGTCCCGGGTCAACGGTCATTGAAAGGATCCGTGAAACGCCATTCAGATTCGGTTGGAGGAAGCCTTCTCGCACTTGCCCTTGCCCTTGCTGTATGCTGTTATTCAGCATCCTTTCCCGCTATCCGCGCTCACCACAAACTCTTCCTTCACTTTTACCCCGCGCGCATCCCGGGCCGGTTTCCAGCCTTTCATGTTCCGGATGGCGTTGAGAAACAGGTCGTCTATTTCCCGTGATCCGGATGACTGCTGGATCCGGGCATCGCTGACCACGCCGTTCTCGTTCACCATGAACCGGGCCGACATCCGCTCCAGGGCGATCAGCCATACGCGATCCACGACTTGATCGGAGCAGTTCCGTTTGAAGTAGGCTTCCATCTGTTGCTGATCCCCGGTAAATTCCGCTTCTGTTTCGGGTGCCAACGTAACGTAGTTATGCATGTTTACTTCCTCCGGTTTTCCCGTCACCGGGTTCTTGTGGGAGCACAACGCATCAACCACGATGTCGCTGCCGTAGCCGATTTTCCGGAGCAGATTCTTTTGTTCCTCCGTGAGTACATCATTCCTGCTTTTGGCTGTCAGCGTTTGACCGTTCACGGTAACCGTGATCTGTACGCTCCGATAGTCAGCAATCCAACTGTCGGGATAAAAGGGGATGAAATCTCCCAACCGTTCCGCCCTTTCCAACTGATCCTTTTTCACCCGGTGTGCTTGGGTGTCGCGCAGGTTGTAACGCAATTCGCCTGGAGCCTGCGGAAACTCGTATTTGAAGTTCTGACCGGAACAGGTGGATACCAGGAATAACAGGAGCAATGTGGCAGGAATGGTTTTCATAACGGTTGATTTTGGTGATGCAACAAAGGTACATGCCCTGCGTACCGGAGGTTGTTAGTGAGTGGTTATTGGCCTGTTAATGACTTGTTAATGCTGGTTTTTCAGGTGTTTTGCCCTGGAAAAAGAGATACATTTGATATGCCCGAATGAAAAGACACCGGCCCTTTCTGTATATCACCCTTTCATCGCTTGCCCTGGTCATCGTGCTCATTATCCAGATCAACTGGATCCTTGGGACGGCCGCGATCAAGGAAGAGATATTCAACGACAAGGCCAACATGGTACTTTCCAGAACCGCGGAAGCGCTCAGCTCCGATCAGAAGGTTACCGAAAACCTCCAGATCTCCGTAGGTCAGGATGAAGCGCAGAAGATCGATTCGCTGCTCAATCACTACATGGAGGAATACAACATCCACATCGATTATCATTTTGAAATTCAACCCGGCCCCATGCCAATGGGCACCGGCTGGAGTCTGGACAACGGCGCCGCTGGGTCCGGACAGTTCCAGGCCTGCATAGGTGGCCCCGCCGGGAATGGTGGTATGTTGCTGAAGCTGGTGTTTCCCGACAGGGAGCAGTTCATCCTGGCGGAAATGGGGGTGCCATTCATCAGTTCGGTGGCACTGATCCTGGTGGTGATGCTGATGTCATGGCGAACCATCTTGTCGCTCCTCAGGGAAAAACAGCTGTCGGAGCAAACCACCGACTTCCTGAACAACATGACGCATGAGTTCAAAACCCCGCTGACCAACATCGCCTTGGCAGGAAAGATGCTCACACGGGAAGGAGGGCCGGACCAGGAAGAAAAGCGAAGGCACTATACCGATATCATCCTGGAAGAAAATGAAAAACTGACACTTCAGGTGGAGCAGGTGTTGGGTATGACGGCCCTTGAAAGAGGGGAAATCCCCTTGCGGAAAACCCGGTGTGATCTGCACCAACTCATCCGCGAGGCATGCCAACGGATGCGACTACAGATCGAAAACAAAGAAGGAGAGGTGACACTTGACCTCGGGGCGGAACATAGCATCGTCATGGGTGACGAGATGCACCTCGTTCATGCAATTGGCAACCTGATCGACAATGCCATCAAGTACGCAAACGAGAAGCCCGAAGTACGCATCCGTACGTGGAACAGCAATTTGTCGGTCATCCTGTCGGTGGCGGATAAGGGTGTGGGAATCGAGCGTGTTCACCAGAAGAAAGTGTTCGGGAAGTTTTTCCGGGTGCCCACGGGAGATGTGCACAACGTGAAAGGTTTTGGTATAGGTTTGTCTTATGTGAAGAAGATCATTGATTTGCATCACGGAACGATTCACCTGGAAAGCAAGAAGGGAGCCGGCACCACATTCACCATCACGCTGCCTTATGTCTAAAGAGAAATTGAAAATATTGCTTGCGGAAGACGACCCCAACCTGGGCATGTTGCTGGTTGATTACCTGCAGCAGGAAGGTTGCGAGGTGACCCTTTGTGCCGATGGTGAGCTGGCATTGAACGCATTCCACACGTATCCGTATGACGTGTGTTTGCTGGATGTGATGATGCCGAAGGTGGATGGGTTCACCGTGGCGGGTGAAATCCGTCGGAAGGATGAACGGGTGCCCATTCTCTTCATCACCGCCCGGTCTTTGAAGGAAGACAAACTGAAAGGGTATGGCCTCGGGGCGGATGATTACATCACGAAGCCTTTTGATGAAGAAGTGTTGCTCATGAAGATCAGGGCCGTGGTGCGTCGGATGCCGGAGGGTGAATCCAAAGCTGAAATCATTTCATTGGGACGGTACGTGTTTGATCCCGCCAACCTGCTGCTGACCATCAACGGCAAATCAAAACGCATGACCGAAAAGGAATGCAAGATCCTCAAATACCTTTCGGACCACCGCAACCGGGTGGTGAAGCGGGAACACATGCTGAAAGAGGTTTGGGGAGAAAACGATTACTTCCTGGGCCGGAGCCTTGATGTGTTCATTACCAAAATCCGAAAGTACCTGAAGGATGATCCGGACATCGCCATTGAAAATGTGTTCGGGGTGGGGTTTGTGTTGGGGGTGAAATGAGGATACAGCATACAGCATACAGCATACAGCATACGGCATACAGCATACGGCATACAGCAACAGCATACAGCAAGAGCAACAGTAGTTTTGTCGTGCCTTGATCACTTGTCATTTGACGGAGCCGTGAAATGCCTTTAAGTTTCAGACGGGAGGGAGTATCCATGCTCTTGCACTTGCCCTTGCTCCACCGTATATTACCTCGTAAACAAACCGACCTCGTCATGACCCCATTCAAAGTATTCGCATTCGCATTCATCACATTTTCCGCTTGTCTCACTGCCTGTGGCAAGTGCGTGCATTGTACGGATTGCCAGGGGAACAACAACCAGCAGGACGAGGAAGTTTGTCAAAAGAATTTTGACGACAAGGATACCTACAACGCCTATGTGAAGAATCTTGAAACAGTTGGCGGATGTAATTGTAAGTGACAGGATGTGAGTAAGAGCAACAGCATACAGGTGTTCCGTCGTCCCGGATCAATCGTCATTGTTGGATCCGTGAAATGCCTTTATGTTTCGGTTGAAGCACTGTATGCTGTATGCTGTATGCCCTTGTTGTTTTTACATCTATCCTGGTATTGCTTCGGCGTCAGCCCCGTTTGCTGCTTGAATACCTGGTAAAATGTAGATTCTGCATTGAACCCGCTGTCAACGGCAATGGAATAAATGGTAAGGGAATCGTCTTTCATGAGCAGGTCCTTTGCATTCGTGACGCGGTAACCGTTGATGTATTCTTTGTAGTTTTTGTTGAAGGCTGAATTGATATATTGTGAGAGCTGGCGCGAAGGAATGTTTGAAAGATTGGAGAGTTTGTTCAGCGACAGGTCATGATCGAGGTACACCTTGTTTTCATTCATCAGCTTGCTGAGTATTTCCGAATACTGTTCGAGCTGTGTGTCCGTCAATTCTGATTTCTCGTGCAGGCGTTTCTCTTCCTTCGGTAAGACAGCCTCCACCATTTTTTGTTCAAAATGAAAATGAACCGAACCTGCGCTGAACACGGTGGGGTTTCGCAAAGCGAGATAACCGAACACAAGCATAAAAAAAGCTGTGCAGATCCGGTTGATCAGGTTGTAGTAGTCCGTCGAATACGTCAAGGCAGGTACATCTGCCTGAAACACCCTGCCGTTCATAAGCGTGAATGCTATATAGAGCAGCAACAGGGATGACAACGCCAGTTGAAAGTAAACGAAGTATTTTCCCCAGTAGAGTTTGAGTCGCTGAACATGTTGTTTGGAGGCATCGGTTGCATGGATCTCTTGTTGGAAGATGCGTATTTGCCATGCCATCAAACCCACAAAAAATATCTTCACATACATAGGGAAGCTCAGGTACCAGTTGTTGTAAAATCCGGCAAAGTAAAGCCCGGGATCATGCCTCCTGGTCAGGTAGTCGAAGGTGACGTGTATGAAAGGAAGGATCCACAAGGCGTAAAGCGACCGGGGCATGGGTTTGTTCAGAAGTGAATACAGGAAATGCGTGACGATGGCCGTGTTGCAAAGCGCAATGAATTCATAACCGGTGCGGACCCATTGGTTGCATTGAAGGCTGGGGAAAAGGTCGCGGGAACAGAATGTAAAAAGGGTGTGGAACAAAAAGAGATAGAAAAAATAGAAAGCCAGGGGGCGGTTCTCTTTCTTGTGGCTGGCGATCAATGCCACGGAGAAGAGCAAACTCTGTAAGATGATGTATATGATCAGAACCTGATGCATGCGCCTGCAATGAAACATGATGACCGCAGGGGGCATTCCTTTTCAGATCGTATGCACACCCACAGGCATCCACGAAGGATGTTATTCCCTGGGTTTGCTAATACATTTGGTTGTCGGATGAGATGAGATGCCACCGATCCTTCAAACACACACGAAAATTTGAAAGCACCACTACTGTCGTACCCCCAATATAGTGAATTTTGTTCAGATGGTTGTTGCGGCCGAAAGGGGCAACCGATAAACGGGCGGGTATTGAGATCCGGTTCACCCAAAATGAAAAGGAGCGAAACCGCATGCCCTGGGGTTCACACGGTTCGCTCCGTATTGGATCCGACTCTACCGGCTCCTTAAATCACGACTGGCCTTCTAAAGACCGGCCTTTATAAGTTTGAGCTGCTGACGTGCATGTCCGTTCATATCGGTTAACTGCACGATGTAAACCCCATCGGGAAGTGCGGAAACATCAAGGGAGCTTGTGTTGCCGGATACAGGCATAGCCTCCATAATTACCCGACCGGCGAGGTCGTGAACAGACAGGTGGCCTTCCCGGACCACATCCGCATTCCATACAATGTTTGCCGACTTGTTGCAGGGGTTGGGAAATAGTGAGAAAGCCTTTGTCTGTTCCAATCCGTGATCCGAAATTCCGGTGGTAGTGCCGATGGTAATGGTTTTTGTCATTTCATTCGATTGTTGGTCAAAAATGTCCGTCATATATACATGCACGGTATAATCGCCGTCTGGCAGGTTTTTGATGCTGACGGAGCGTGATCTCAGGTGCGGCACCGTGTCCGTAATGGTTACCACCACAACGTTGGAGGAATTCACCACCTGGATGGTAAAGGAAAACTGTGGACTTTTTGTCTGATCCGTTACCCATGCCACATGTACGGAATCGGGGTCATCGGTTACCGTGATGGAAGTGAGCTGTCCGACGGTTAGCACGGGCAATGCAGGGAGGGTGATGTTAAACGACTGGCCTTCGGATATGCTCTTCACCGTACTGCCGCCGAACTCCATGAAGTAAGCGCCGTTCTCAACGCCGGCATTGGCTTTGTTGTCGGTGGATGAGGATCCGTTTCCCGAGTAGGAGGCGGTATTCCAGGGGATCCATGTTTTGGTGTCGTACGTTCGCTTGTAGCCGTTTTTGTAAAGTCCTTTCCGGTAGTTCTGGCTTGAGCTGCACCAGTCTTCCAGGAATGAATTGGTTCCGCCGCTGTTGAAGCGTACGTTTGCAACCGGGAAATCCATGGTCACGTGGTGCGTCCATTTGCCTGTTCCGTGGTCGTAGCTCCAGAAGCCGAAGAAGCTATGCCCTTTGTAATCCCAGCGTCTGCTGACGGTTCTCACCCACGTGTTCATTTTCCAACCGACTTGAAAATTGTCGTCGTAGTGCAGGCCGGTGCCTTCACCGCCGAATTTCGTCACAATGGAGTTGGGCAGTTTATAAGGTGCGGTGATGGGGGTGGAGGTTCCGATCGGATCCCAGATGGAAAAGATAAAGTTGGTTCCCTGGCTTTTCTGCTGGATGCCGCAATAGGCGCCACCCTGGCTGCCCACATTCCAACCCATGGTTTCCCAATAAGAGCAACCGGTGGTGTTGGTGACCATCACCTCGTTCATGATGATGTCGCCATTTTTCCTGTCGGGATACCAAAGATGCTGGGCGCTTGCGGTCGTAATTCCGGATAAAAATGATGCGCTGACAAGCAGCCATTTGAAAGATCCATTCTGCTTCATGTTCCTGGGGTTTTTGTTTGATGCAAGAAGTGAAATCAAGCCCCCAAAACACTTCGGGAACATGTTTTCAGATAAAAAAATGCAGGATTTGGGAGAACTTTTGGATGGGAGGGACCCTCTCGTTCTTGCCGTTGCTCATGCATTTTAGGGAGGAGCCGGCCTGCAGGGCAGGCCCCCGGAGGGCGAAACGAAAAAACGCCATCCCAGAGGGTGGTTTACCCTTAATGTCAGCATACAGTGTCAGCAACAGCATACAGGGCAAAAATAACAAGAGCATACGGTGAATCGGAGGTTCTGTATGCTCCACACTGTATGCTCTTGCTGTTTTTGTAGCCCGAAGGGGACGAAAATCGAACCCGGTGGAGGATTTGAAGGTGGTGGTGAGGGCAATCATTTCAATGTAAATGCTTGTCCCATGCTACAACTTAAAAAAACAATGTCCAATGCGGACCTACTTTGCCCATTATATTCATCTAATTCTTTTAGGGCAGCTTTCAATTCATCGGTACTTCCGTAGGTTAGGTTGTTTTGCAAAAAGATGATATCCGTATACATGCGATCATCCTCACTCAGAATCATAGGAAAACACTGAAAACCTTTCGTGTCAATATTCTGAACAAGATAACATTTGTAATTTGTGTCTTCTTGGGGAATAGAATCAACAATAAGATAAGTGGAGATATCAATGGCGGTATCATTCACGTTCTCGGTCGAATTGAATATCACTTTTACAAAATAGGAAGTGATTGTATCTGCCTCGAATACTATGGTGTTACCAAATGAAGGAGAGAAGGGTGCTGTCCATACCTTTGTTTGTGTCCATCCGGATGATGAAATGGTAAGTAGTATGAGAAGGGTATAAAGCTTCATCGTCACAAGGTAGGGAATTCAAAAATCTGAGTGTGAACCTTTGATTGGGGAGGGCTGGATTGTTGGGTTGACCACAAAAGGGAAGATCGGAAAGCTCCTGCCGCATATTCCACGAAAGGCTGGAAGAACTTTCGAAGATGCTTTACGCGATGATCAGGAGGTTGTCGGAATAGATATTCAGCAACTGCATACGGCATACAGGGCAAAAACAACAAGAGCATACGGTGAATCGGAGGTTCTGTATGCTCCACACTGTATGCTCTTGCTGTTTTTGTAGCCCCGCAGCAGAACTCGTTCCTCGTTCGCGCGCGGGACAACTCTGAAGTGAAAGGCCGCGCCCCTGGAATCAAAAAAGGCCGCTGATGACAATCAGCGGCCTTTCTACTTCAGAGTAGCCCGTAGGAGGGCCGACCGTTAAGAAATGCTCCAGTGGAGCATTTTAGGGAGGAGCCAGCCTGTAGGGCTAGCCCCCGGAGGGCGAAACGAAAAAACCCAATGGATTTCCATTGGGTTTTGCAGAGTAGCCCGTAGGGGAATCGAACCCCTGTTTCAAGGATGAAAACCTTGCGTCCTAACCCCTAGACGAACGGGCCATTATTATATGTCAATTTGCGAATGTGCAAATCTGAAAATGGACATGCTTATCAGAACGATCATTTTCAGATAATACACCCGAAAACGGCGGGCAAATATAACAACTTTTGGAATCCACACCAATTTTCTTGGAAAGGATTTTATCCTACCCTCACGCAAGCATACTTATGGAGTGGTTTAAACCGCAAGGACCTGTGACCATTGCCCTATCACCAGAAGACCGGATAATGCGTGCAAAATTGCAGGAAACCTTTGGGGGGACCCTGCGTAGAACCTTCCATTAATCCAGTAGAGTTTGAAGCGAATAAAGAAGGGAAGAGCCATGCGTTTTTATCCCAAATTGGCAGCGATAGGCTGCCTTTTACTTGCCGTTCTCCCGGCACAGGCGTCCCACATTGTAGGAGGTGAAATCAACTACCGCTGCCTCGGCGGTACGCAATATGAGATCACCTTGACTGTGTTCAGGGATTGCTATACCGGTATTCCTCCATTCGATAATCCCGCAGCTGTCGGGGTATTCAATGTGAACAACAACCTGGTACAAACCCTGTACCTCAACCATGGCGCCGTTACACAGGTGCCACCTACCATCAACCAAATCGATCAGTGCGTAAAGATCCCCACCGATATCTGCATCGAGGTGACCACCTATAAAGGAACCGTGAACCTCCCCAATATCACCGGTGGCTACCAACTCGTCTACCAGCGGTGCTGCCGCAACCCGACCATCGTTAACGTGAACAACCCCGGCAATGTGGGTGCTACCTATTACGCCACCATCCCGTCACGTACCGTGGTGACTTGTAACAGCAACCCAACCATCAACCAATGGCCGCCCGTGTTTGTATGCGCCGGCATGGAGCTGAGTTTTGATCACTCCGCCACCGATCCCGACGGCGACTCACTCGTATATTCTCTGTGTACCCCGCTGAATTCTCCAAGCGGAACACCCATGCCGCAGCCGCCTTTCACTCCGCCATACAGTCCGATCACGTTCAAACCGCCCTTCACCCAAAACAATCCCATGGGGGGCACGCTTACTATTGATGCCAATGGACTCTTGAAAGGAACCCCTACCAACGTAGGACAATATGTGGTGGGTGTTTGCGTCTCCGAATACCGCAACGGTGTGTTCCTGAGCACCACCCGCCGCGACTTCCAGTTCAATGTATTGAGCTGCCAGAAAGATGTGGTGACCGCCATCGGTAACTATAGCACCAATTGCCTCAACAGCTCGGCTACTTTTACCAACAGCAGCGTGGGTGCCATTTCCTACCTGTGGGATTTCGGTGACCTGGCCAACGACCCCAACGATACATCAACTGTCAGCAATCCAACCTACAGCTATCCGGGACCCGGTACCTACATGGTGAACCTCATTGGTTACTCAGGCACCAGCAACTTCTGTAACGATACCCTGAAAGATTTCCCCGTGGTGATCGACAGCTGCTATAAATGCGGCCTCAACCTCGCCAAAGCGGATGCCACCGTGTGTGATGAATATTGTGATACGGTGTTTACCAATTGCGGATCGGTACAGTTTGATAACAGCAGCCATGAAGCCGGCGCTTCCCCTGGTAGCGCATGGACGCTCTCCTGGGAACATACCGTAGGACCAGCTCCCAACCGATTGTTAATAGTTGGGATTACCTACAGCGGAAATACCGGCCCTTCGGCAGTAACATACGATGGGAATGCGCTCACACAGGCAAGCACCAGTTCGATTTCTCCAACCGCAGCAGTACAGTGGTGGTACTTGAAAAATCCTGCAACCGGAACTGCAGATATAGAAGTCAGCTGTGCCAACAAAACCACCAACGCTGCAGGAGGAGCAGTGTCGTATTCCTGTGTGAATCTTTCAGGAGGATCACCGTTTTTCAATACTGTAAGTTGGTATGGTACAGGTGGAAGTGCCAGTGTAACCGTTACCACCGTATCCAACAGGGATCTGGTAGTGGATCTGATGGCTACGAATGCCGGCACAGTGACCGGTCCCGGAGCTGGTCAAACCATGCGCTGGAACGACAATCAGGGATCGATCTGGGGATGGTTTTCGGATGAACCTGCAACCGGTGGTAATGTGACCATGGATTATACCGGAAACCTGGCAGGAGTGAATTGGATAAAGCTAAGTGCCTATATAAGGAATAGCAATACAGGTCTTGATACAGCCATTACTTGCACCGGCGGCGGTGCGGGTGATGGTACCGCAGACCTGACCGTAATCGGAGGCAGTGCGCCATATAACTACGCGTGGGACAATGGTGCCACCACGGAAGATATCACCGGCCTCATGCCGGGTGTGTACAAGGTGACCGTGGATGACGGCTCCACCTGCCAGGATACCTCATCCATCGTGATCGACGGAAATTCCGTTTTGAGCCTTTCTACCTCCATGACACCCGCCGCCTGCGGTAGTGCCAATGGAACAGCCACCGTAACGGTTACCGGGGGAACCGGGACCTATTTATGGAACAATGGACAAACCACACAAACCGCCACCGGCCTTGCACCAGGTACATATGTGGTACAGGTGATGGATACCGTTGCCTGTTTCCGATCCGATACCATTACCGTTACCGAAGGAACGGTGATTGCCCTGACACCATCCAGCACCAACCTTGCCTGTTATCGCGACAGCACGGGCATGGTCTCCGTTTCACCCAACAATGGTACCGGGCCCTTCACGTATTCCTGGTCGCCAGGTGGACATACATCCCAAACCGTGACCGGACTCCTTGCAGGTACCTACACCGTAACCGTAGACGACAACAGCATGTGTTCGGGAACGCGCACCATCACCATTACACAACCGAATGACCTGGCCGTGGCAGATACACCCACCACCGTGCTCTGCTATGCCGACCGCGGAGATATTGCACTTACCGTAACAGGGGGTACACCCGGCTATACGTATGTATGGGATGATTCCACCGCCCAGACCACTGCCTCCGCCACCGGCCTGTTCCAGGGTAATTACAATGTGACCGTCACCGACCTGAACGGATGTACCTTTGAACTGGCCACAGCCCTGCCGGGGCCATTCCCACTCGTGCCCGAAATCCTCGATTCCAGCACCATCGATTGTATCGGTAACTTCAATGGCATCGCCAATTCATACGCTTCCGGTGGCACAAGTCCTTTCACCTACCTGTGGACCGACGGACAAACCACTGCAACGGCAACCGGACTTACACCCGGCGTACACCACGTGACCATTACCGATGCCAATGCCTGCGTGGCGGAAGATTCCATCACCATTACAGACCCGGGTGTGCTGACGCTGACCGTGGATGCATCGGCGCTGGTTTGCAATGGCGATAGTGATGCCTATGCAACCGTCGTCCCTTCCGGTGGCATCCCGCCTTATACCTATCTGTGGTGCAATGGAGAAACGACGCAGAACATCAGCGACCTCAAGGCCCAAAGCTGTAATGTGACCGTTACCGACGACAATGGTTGCAGCCAGGTGATCCCTGCCAATATCATTGAGCCCGGACCGCTTGCAGGAAATCCCTCCGTATCCAATGTGTCGTGTAACGGCGGCAACGATGGAACCATCACCCTCAGCACCAGCGGCGGAACATCTCCCTTCTTCTATCAATGGGATGACCCTTCTTCGCAAACAAGTGCAAGCATCACCGGCCTGATCCTGGGAACATATCACGTGACCATCACCGATACCAACGGATGTGTTGGCTTTGACACTGCCAGCATCACCCAGCCGACGGTGTTGTCCATATCCACCGGGAAAAACAACAGTTCATGTGGCCAGCCGGATGGAGACGCCACAGTAACCGCTTCCGGCGGTACACCAGGCTATGTGTATGTGTGGGATGATGACTCCACACAAACCACCGCCACCGCAACCGGCCTGAGGGCGGGTACCTACAACGTGACGGTAACAGACAGCCTCGGATGTACACAAACCTCCTCGGTGAACATCAGCGACCAACTGGCGCCATCTACCACCATGTCCGGCGTGGACCTGCTCTGTTTCGCCGATTCGAACGGAACGGCCACCGTGACACCAAGCGGCGGGCAAACGCCTTATTCGTATGTATGGGGTGATGGCCAGACCACCGCCACCGCAACCGGACTCTCAGGAGGTAACCACCTCGTGACGGTCACCGATGGCAACGGATGTATCTCCACCAACAACCAGGTGCTGACTGAACCGACCATTCTGACACATACTACCTCCGGCAACGACGAAACCTGTACCAGCGCAAACGGAAACATCAGTATCACCGCCGGTGGTGGCACACCCGGCTATACCTATGTGTGGGATGATGCCAACAGCTCCGGTACCGCATCGGTGACCGGACTCCCTGCCGGAACCTATCACGTGACCATGACGGATCTCAACGGTTGTCAGGTGCTGGATTCGGTGACCATTGCCGATCAACCTTCCCCCGTGCTTAGCGTGACGGGAACCGATGCCGCATGCAACGGTGACTCCAGCGGATGGGCCTCTGTAACCGTTGTCGGTGGAACAGCACCCTTCACCTACCTGTGGGATGATGTCACTGCCCAAACCACCGACACAGCCGTGGGGTTGAATGCCGGAACCTATGTTATTATCATGACGGATGTAAACGGATGTGCAGATACCGATTCCGTTGCCATCAATCAACCCACTCTTATTACCGCTACAGCGGATAGCACGGAAGCCCTTTGCGGTACGTCAACCGGTACGGCTACCGTGAATGTGGCAGGTGGCACGCCGGGTTATACCTATGTCTGGAGCGATGCCGGTTCGCAGGATTCGGTAACGGCCACCGGTCTGTCATCCGGCTTGTATACAGTTACTGTCACAGACGCCAACGGATGTGTGCTGATCCGCACCGTGAACGTACCATCGGCCCCATCCACAACGGCCACGGCCACCGGCACCGATCTTTCTTGTTTTGAAAGCGACGACGGCGAAGCGATCTGTATCCCGGCCGGCGGTACACCACCTTTTACTTATATATGGAGTGACGGACAAACCACCAACCCGGCAACCGGACTGGCAGCAGGTGTGTATACAGTGACCGTCAGTGATCAGTACGGCTGTGACACCACGGCCATTGTAGCCCTGACACAACCCACGGTGCTCGACATCCAATTGGGGTCCGATACGGGTGGTTGCGACAACCTCACGTTCACCATCGGTGGTTTGGCGACGGGCGGTACACCTGGGTATTCCTACCTGTGGAATGACAACGCCGGAAGCACCACCTCTTCGATTACCGTGCTTAACACCAGTACCATGACCTATGTAATCACCGTGACGGATACCAACGGTTGTGAAGCAACAGATGATGTGATGTTGTCAAGCAGTCCGCTGCCGATGCCCAACTTCAGCATGACGCAGGAGCCTACATGTGACGGACTGAAAATCAAGTTCAACAACCTGACGGCAAACGGCAGCAATTACTATTGGGACTTCGGTGACGGTACCACCAGCAGCAACCCTTCGCCGACGCACCTGTTCGACTACAATACCCTACCCAACATCAAACTGGTGGTGGTGAACGGCGACTGCCGCGACTCCATCATGGTGACGGACACGATCGGGGAATGGCATACCTATCAGAACTTCACCATCCCGTCTGTGTTCACACCCAATGGCGACGGCATCAACGATTACTTTGAAATTCAAACCGATGGTGACCTGACCCGTTGCACCTTCATGAAAATGATCATGAACAGATGGGGGGTAGTCATCTATCAACCTGACTACGGTCGGTTGTCGTGGGACGGTACCACCGTTGCAGGTGTGCCGGTTCCGTCGGGTACCTACTTCTACCTGGTGCAGATCAAAGACAAGGAATACTCGGGTTATGTACAACTCATCCGAGACGAAAAGTAAAGCTTAGCGTGTTTTAGTGGTTGCAAGATGACCCCGGCAGATCCGGGGTCATTTTTTTTGTTCGCTGCCGGATGCGGCATTTCTTTTCGGCACAGGATCATAGCCGTGGGTTCCCCAGGGATGGCATTTAGACAAGCGTTTGGCGCCGAGCCAGAGTCCTTTCAAAACACCCCATTCCTTGATGGCTTCAATGGTATAGGTGGAGCAAGTGGGCGTATGCCTGCATGTTTGTGGCAACAGGGGAGAGATGGACAACTGGTAAAACCGGATAGGGGCGATGGCCAGCCAGCGGAGGATTTGGCGGATCACTTTCATGGCTGTGGGATTTTTGAAAGTTCGATCCAAACGGGCAGGTGGTCGCTGAAGCCACCGATGTAGTTGGGACCAGCGTACGTGCGGAGGGGTTTAACGCCGCCGCTCCCTTTGTCATCTTCCATCAGGAAGTCGGCAGTGAACACCTGACCACGGCAAGCCTGCCAATCGTTGACGCCATCCAGCAAATTCGGACTCACAAGGATCTGGTCCAGCAGCTCCCAGTCGCCCGCGAACTTATGGCTTCCGCTGAAAGGGTCCTGCGGTAACATCGTATGCCGGAAGGTGACTCCGGTATCAATCAGCTGCCGGATGCTGGCGTTGCCCGGGCCGTCGTTGAAATCGCCCATGACCAGGATCATGGCCGAAGGTTGTCTTTGCAGGATGCTGTCGGCAATGGCTTTCAACACCCGACCGGCATATATTCGTTTCGGTTCCGATTCTTCGGCGCCACCCCGCCGGCTGGGCCAATGGTTCACCATGATGTGCAGCGTATCCCTACCGTTAATCACACCTTTCACATACAGGATGTCTCGCGTACGAAGCTGGCTTCCCGGCGGGCACACGCGGTATGCGCTGTCGCAAATCACTGTAAAGAACCGCCTGTTGTAGATCAACCCGACGTCAATTCCTCGGCGGTCGGGTGAGTCGTGATGCACGATGCCCCAGTTGCCGTTTGAAAGCGGCGTATCCTTCAACAGGTCTTCAAGCACCTGCCGGTTTTCCAGTTCGCACATGCCGGCAATGGCAAGCCCGTCCCAGCCGCCAATACCCATCAGTACCTTGCTGATGTGCTGAAGCTTGGTGCGGTAGCGGTTGTACGTCCAGTGAAGTTTTCCGTCAGGTGTGAATTCATCGTCAAGGGTCAGGCTGTCATTCTCGGGGTGAAACAGGTTCTCCACATTGTAGAAAGCAATGCGCATCACCGGAATGCCGGGGTCAGTCGACTGTGCTCTCGCAATCGAAACGAAGTGGCAGGTAAGCAAAACAAACAGGTAGCACCGGAGCATCTTCAAAAATACGAAAAGGCTTTTTCACCGCGGCCGGTGATGTAAGTCATGGTAAAAGATATTTGTAATCCATAACTTAGCCTATCCATCATACAGAACAGGTTGAAGGGCATGGAAAGCAGGGCGTGATGACAATGTTTCAACGCCTTTTTTGTTGCCCGGACCTCAGCAAAACGAACCATGAAAACCATCATCTTACCTACTGATTTCAGTGCATGTTCCGACCAGGCAGTTGAGTATGCCATCGGGCTTTTTGGAAAAACGGCCACACGCTTTCTACTGATACATGTGTACCAGATTCCATTGACGTATCCTTCTGCGGTGATTCCCGGATTGGAAATACTGAAGGAAAAGGCCGAGCAGGACTTGCAGAAAAAAGCCGAAGAACTGAAGGGGCGTATTGGCGCCGAGTTGGTTTGCCAGGCGTATGAAGGCGATGTGGTGGATGCCATTGCCAGGTTGGCCAAAAAGGAGGAAGGTGCAATGGTGGTTATGGGTTCGCATGGCATGAGCCCGATGCGGGAGTTACTGGTGGGAAGTCATGCCGTGGAATGCATCCGTCATCTCCCATGTCCGGTGATCATTGTGCCCGAAAAGGCGGAGATCCATTCCCCGGAAAAGATCCTGTTTGCATCTGATGCGGAAACCGAAGGTGGAGTGGATGCGCCCGATGCCTTGGCCGCATTCGCACGACATTTCGATGCACGCCTGACGGTGGTGCACGTGAACGAGAAAAGCATGGCCAGTGTGCAGAGCGCCACCCATGCTACATTGGGCAAGGTGTACGAGGGGTTGAAAGTAGAATTCCGTGAAGCGGCTGGTGACGATGTAAGTGAGGTCATCGAACGCGTGGCCGACGAAACCGGTGCCCACCTGATTGCCATGGTGGCGCATCACCGCAAACTGATGGAACGCATCTTCCACAAAAGTGTAACACGCAAGGTGGCCATCAGTACACACATTCCATTGATCTCATTCCCATCCTGATTGTACGGTTATGAGTGCGTTGAAGAAGAAGCTGAATTCGGCCGGTACCGGCGATGGGCCGTGCATCACCATGGTGATCCCCACCAAACCCGCATACCCGGACGCGCGGCAGAATCACATCATCCTGAAGAATGCATTGAAGGAAGTTCGCCAACATCTTACCGAACAATTTGATGCGATCCGTGCCGAGGAGATCTACAAAAAACTGGAACACAAAACGGAAACCATCGACCTGCAGCATGTAAAGGAAGGTTTGGGGATCTATTTTTCCGAAGGTGTTTTCGAAACGATGGTGTTTCCGTATCCGGTGCAGGCGAAGACGGTGATCGGTGAGTCCTTTGATACCTCGGAGGTAGAAGCGCAACAACAGAAACACAAAGCCATTTACGTGCTGGCATTGTCAAAAGGTGCCACGCGTTTGTTCAAAGGAGAGGATGGTATGCTGGAAGAAATCATCAATGAAGATTTCCCGAAAAAATTTGAACAACAGTATCAGACCAGCCAATCTTCCCTGGGGGCGTTTACCAACTATGAAGAAAGCCAGGTGAATCATGAACGGGAAGAAGCCTTCATGCGGGAAGTGGATGTCTTGCTTGGAAAATATATGAAGGAGGAGGACCTGCCGGTGGTACTGATGGGTGTGGAGCGTTCACTTTCGGAATTCATGCACGTGTCAAGGCACGCCAAGGACGTGATCCGTCGTGTGGAAGGCAACTATGATTACCATGCAGTTTCGGAAGTGGGGGAGAAGGTGTGGGGGGAGTTGTGAGTTTCAAGTTGCGAGTGGCGAGTCTCAAGTTGGCTCCCAAGATAAACGATGATCTACCCCATAGGAAGACATTGGTAGTGTTCGGCTGAGCGGGGTTTCAGCGTGCAACCGATAAGCCACACGAAGTCACGACATACCCTGATCCCGAATTCGTCTTTTGATCCAAAGAATGTACGATTGTTCGTACGTCGCCAACTTGAAACTAGCGACTTGAGACTCGCCACTTGAGACTCGCCACTTAACCAATCTCTACCTCAACTCTTTCAGTGCCAGCAGCGGAATTGACGTGTGTCTGGCCCAGAGTTTCGTCTGGCTTTTGCGCACCAGCCGGTCAAGGGAACTGCGGCGATGGGGGATCATCACCAGCCACCGGGTCGGGCCTTTGGTTTGGAGGTATTCTTCCAGTCCGGAAATGAAGTTCGGGTTGCGGATTGTTTCCGCGGATACCTGGATGGGAGGTGAGAAAATGGAATTCCCTGCTTTCAGCCTCAATTCATTGTCATCATCTTCTTCTTCGGTGGCCACATGCATCAGGGTGATGTGTGACTGGTACGTAGCGCCGATGTGTTTGAGCATCCCCAGGTTACTGGTTCTCAGGGACGCGATGCGGTCTACGGCTACAACAATCTCTGTGGGCTTGGTAAAGGAGACATTTCCGGGGATGGCCAATACGGAGCAGGGGGCGCGTTCAATCACGGCTACGGTGTTGCTACCCATCAACCATCCCCGAATGCCTCCTGCCCCCCTCGTACCCATCACAATCAGGTCAAAGGAATCTTTGGTTGCATCCCGTACAATGGCATCTGACGGTTCACCGGGTACGGCCTTGGAAGAAAACATGGCCCTGGGATTGCGGTTGATCTTTGTCAGTCGGCTGATTTCTGTCGCCAATGCATCCTCTGCGTTTTGCTTGAGGATGTCGTCGATTGAGATCAGCGTATCGGAAATGCCGTGGGGAAGGTTATAGGCATGGAACAGCATGATGTGCACGGCTTCGTATTGAAACAAGGCCAGGGCATACTGTGCTGCGTGCGCAGCGTTCTCCGAAAAATCGGTCGGTACGAGGATCTTCTTCATCTGGCTTACGGACCATGGTCCTGCATGTACAGGACGCCTCCGAAGCACAAATGTGCGTCATTCGTGCCCTGTGGGGAATGAAGTACGTCAGCAGGAAGTATGACTTTCGTCAGAGAAGGCTTTAAAAGCGCAGGTGTTCAAGTTTGTTGGCGTTTACGATCTTGATGTCGCGTCCCTGGATCTCGATCAGGCCTTCTTCCTTAAAATCGGAAAGGGTGCGTATCACCGACTCGGTAGCGGTTCCCACGATGCTGGCCAGGTCATCTCGCGAGATGGCCATTTGGAATGCTGCCTGGTTTTCCTGCATGTATTTTTTCTGCAGGAACATGAGGGCTTCGGCCACCCGTTTTCTGACGGTGTTGTATGCGAGGCTCAGCAGCTGCTCTTCCTTTTCCATGATGTTGGAGGACAACATGCGGATGAACTTGCCGGCCACTTCGCGGTTGTTATACAGCAGCGAGAGGAAATCCTGTTTGGGGATGGTAATGGCTTCCACGGGTTCAAGGGCTGTGGCGGTGTCTTTGTATGTGTTTTCTTCGAGCAATCCCATGTAGCCGATGAAATCACCTTCTTTGTAAAGCCCGGTGATGTACTCCTTTCCGTCCTGGTTCATCTTGAAGGTTTTTACCTTTCCGGATTTGATGAAGTACAAAGCATTGGGGAAATCGCCTTCGTGGTAGAGGATCTCTTTCTTTTTGAAGGAACGGGTCTTCCTGTCGTCCGACAGGTTTTTCAGGTCTTCCAGACTTCTGGCGTCGTCAAGGAATTCATTCAGGCTGTCACTTGTGCCTGCGAACGCTTTTTTGAATTTTTCGCTTTTCAGCAGGCGTGTTTCAATAGCGTTCAGCAGTTCCATTTCTTCAAACGGTTTGGTGATATAATCATCCGCACCCATGGTCATACCTTTCCGGAAATCCACTTTTTCGGTTTTTGCGGTCAGGAAAATGAAGGGAATACCTGCTGTGTCCACATCTTTTCCCAGCATGTAAAGCACGCCGAATCCGTCCAGTTCGGGCATCATGATGTCGCAAACGATCAGGTCGGGCTTGATCATCCTGGCTTTTTCCAATCCCACCTTACCATTCTCTGCCGTTTCCACTGCGTAGTCTGCCAGTTCAAGGATTTCCGCGGTGTTCTCCCGTACATCGGGGTTGTCTTCAATCAGTAGTATTCTTTTCTTCATGGCAGATCAGTTGAGGAAATGAGATGGTGAACACGGTGCCTTTCCCGCTTTCACTTTCAAAGGTAATGGTTCCTTCCATCAAATCGGTGTATCGCTTGACAATGTTGAGGCCCAGTCCGGTTCCCTGTATGTTGATGGCATTCTTGGCACGGAAGAATCGTTCGAACATATGTGCCTTGTCTTCGTCGGGTATACCGATGCCATGGTCGCGCACTTCCACGGTGAGTTTTTCGTCGGCCACGCCTGTGGTGAACTCAATCAGGCTACCTTCGCTCGAATATTTGATGGCATTTGAGATGAGGTTGTTGATGATGTTCCGGAGCATCTGTGGGTCCAGTTCCACTTCTTCTTCCCCGGTGTGTGTGTACTGAATGTGTTGGTTCTTCTTGACCAGGTTTCCGAAGCTTTCCAGGACTTCTTCCGCCAGTTCGGTGATGGCAAAGCGTTTGGTTTGTATGCATACCCCACCGGTTTCCAGTTTATCCAACGACAGAAAATCGTTCAGGATGCCGGTGAGGTTGTTCACGCTCGAGCGGATCCGGTTGAAGTGGGGTAGCACTTTCTCTGCAATGGCATTCATCTGCCCCGAACGTTCCAGGTGTTTTTCAATGAGACCTGATGACGAGAGGATGGTGGAAAGAGGTGTACGGAATTCATGGGAGGCCATCGACACGAAGCGTGATTTGAGTTCGTTCAGTTGCCGCTCCTTGCGCAGCGCCTCCTGCATGTCTTGCTCCGCTTTCTTCTGCGCGGTGATGTTGTTCTCCACCACCAGTATCTGGGAAATGACGCCGTCTTCATCCGGTAGCGGTACGGCATTCAGGATGTAGTGGTTTTCTTTTTTCTGCACCTCGATCACCTGGGGCTCGCCGTTGAAAACCCCTTGCAATTCGTTGATGATCTTTTCGGCTGTTTCCAATGGCAGGCGGTCGGTGATTTTTTTTCCGATCAGGTTTTTGCTGGTGATGCCCAGTTTATACAGCTCCCTGCCTTCCACGAAAATATAGGCCAGATTGCGATCCAGCACATTGATGGTGCCGTTGGGGAAGTTCCGGGCGATGATGCTGTACAGGTGTTGACTTTTTTCGAATTCTTTCGTTCGTTCGGTAACGCGTTCTTCCAGTTCGGTATTCAGTGCCTGCAATTTTTCCTGGAACGCTTTCCGTTCGGTAATATCTTGTCCGGAACTGAGAATTCCTTTGGTGTCGCTATCCTGCAATACGATGTGGTGCCAGGCCACCAGTCTTGGATGACCGCCTGTACCTATGATCTCGAACTCGCTTTCAACGCGTGAGCCTGCAGGCAAACGAAAGAGTTCGTTGAACAGGTCTGCCACTTTTTTCCTGTCGTTCAGTGCTACGTAGTTGGCGATCCAGTTTTTCCCGATGGCATCCCGTTCGGTGTTGCCTACCGCTTCGCAGGCCTGCTTGTTGATGAGGGAAAGGTGGTGATTCTCCTGTGTGACGATGAACAGGGTGCCGGCCATGTCCAGGTAGGATTGAGACCGGTTTTTTTCCAGCATGACGCGCTCTTCCGCCTGCACCCGCTCCGAGATATCCGTGATCAGGGCAACGGTCATCGCTTCGCCCTCACTGGTCAGGTGGTTGAGGCTGATCTCCACCGGAAATTCAGATCCGTCTTTTCTTAAGGCGTATAATTTCCGGCCGATGCCCATGGGGCGTTTGGCGGGGTGTTGCTGGAATGATTCACGGTGTGTGGGGTGGTGTGTGGAATACCTGCGGGGAATCAGGAGTTCTACCTTTTGCCCGACCAGTTCGTCATTGGCAAAACCGAACATTTCTGATATCCTGGGATTGCAGAGCCGGATGGTTCCCTGGTGATCAGCTACCAGCATGCCTTCTGCGGCCGTTTCGAACATCAGCTGAAAGATGTCCTTCGCATATACGTGAGGGGTACTCATGGTAATTGTAAACTGTCCTTTTACAAAAATAACATTTAGTCTTTAGTCGCAGGTATGGGATATGAGACATTAGACTTTAGATATTAGACAACAGCACGTTTTGCCCCAGACGGCAAACCCATCAGGGATGTTTTGTTTTGGTTTCTAAAGAAGCCCGTTTATCGCCCGTTCCAACTGCCCTCGGGCTATCCGTTTTTACCCGCTATAGCCTCAGCGAAGGCAGATGCATTGCACAATGTCATTCACATTATTTCACCTTGACAGATCACAAGCGGGTATCACTCCTATCCCGTCTATTTTGCTGGTAACCGGTCGTTGTCGCTTACCCCGGCCATCTAACGTCTAATATCTAAAGTCTAAAGTCTAATGTCTCACATCCATCACCTAACAAACCCCGCCGCTTCCGGTGATTCCAGGCTCACGTTCTCGTCGCCTGCCTGGTATGGCACGTAGGTGATGATGAACTGGAACATCTCGTCGGTGGTGCGCATGCTGATGTTGCGTTCTCCCACCCGGCGTGGCGGATCGAAGGGATTGTAAGGGTTGTCTTTCGTGTTGTCATACACGCCTTCCGCCACAATTACGGAACCGGTAGGGATCTTTAGTAGTTTTTTAAACGTATAGAAGTACTGCCATTTGAAGTCCCATTGCGGAATACGGATGAGGGGGATGGTGTCTCCGTCGGGCTTTACGGCGTATGCCAGAAAGGATTTGCCCAGGAGGTGCATGTGCGGATTGATGGTAATTAGGGAAAGGTCCGTGATCACTTCCAACCGCGTGGTGAATTTCTGCACTTTGTCGGGTTCGATGATCAGCGGCGGTTCGATGTCGGATATGCCCAGCGTACCCATGATCACTTCGTTGATCGGGCGTTTGGGCGGGCTGTCGGCAAAGAAGATGTTGAAGTATGACTGGTCGGATGTGTCGAGGGCAGACGGGCCATAGTGCATGTTGTTGATGTAAAGGGCTCCCTTTCGGCTCATACGGTATCCGCCGATTCCTGCCGGGTATTCGGGAGGGATCACTCCGGGCAGGTAGTTGCACACGGAAGTGGTGAGGGCGGGGTAGGAGCCGTCGTCCTGCAGCAGTCCGAGCAGGTGGTGGATGCGTGTGGGTTCGATCTCGCCGTTTTCCTGATCCACGGCCATCATGCCTTCATTCACATGTGTTTTCTTGTCGGGGTTGTAAGAGATCAGGTGGCCGTTCATGTGGTGAAGCAGCTCCCTGTTGCCGGGTACGAATTCGATCAGGCGGATGAAGGTGTCCCGTTCCAGTTCGTAGGGGATCTTCATCACAATGAAATGGTCGGTGTTGTCGCCGGGGATGTGGTAGGGTTCCGGCATTTTCAGCACGAGGTCGGGTGTGCCCAGCTGGGAATGGTCGGGGAATTGCGGTAATTCGGGTTTGTCGTTTTTGTTGCCTTCCGGCATACCGTCTTCCACCCATTTGGCGACCAGGGCGATCTCGCGGTCGGTTAATCCGCGCTCATTCGAGAAATGCCGGTAGCTGCGGTCGGCAGGCCAGGGTGGCATGTACCGTAAGCCGGTCACATGGCGGATCATCTTGCCCCTTTTTTAACCTGGGCATAGTTCGTGAATGGAAACGGACCCGCTTCACCGGGTCTGTGGCATGGGGTGCAGTTGTGAAAAACAATGGGGGCGATGTCGCGGTTGAAGGTAACGGTATCCGGCAGGTCGAATGCAAGTGTATCATCCTTAACCTGGCATCCGGTCATCCAGCACATTACCAGCACCGGCAGCAACATGTACCTGATTGCTTTCATTCAATCAAACAGCCCACGGCATCGGTTTCATTTACAGGAGGGTCCTGGCCGGACAGCACCGCTTCCAATGCATCCCGGAGGTAGTGTTCGGTGGCTTTGAGCCGTTGCTTGCCCAGGGAAAAGGCCCAGTTGTCGATCTTGCCGTGATAGCGTTCGGCGCCTGTAGAGTCCACCAGGAATGCTTCGGGTGTGATCGTGGCACCCAGTGTGTGGGTGAGGGTGTAGTCGGTATCCAGCAACACGGGCATGTTCGGATGAAACCGGAGACAGAAAGAATCGATCTCCTGCACGGAGTAGGAGGTACCTGCAAATACCATGTAGCATTGTACATGTTGACCTGAAAAGGCATTGTTCAGCCGGTTCAGGGTCAGGCTGTAGTTTTCGCTGAGGGGGCAGTCCGGACTGAAAAACGCGAATACGGTGGCAGGTGCCTGTTTAATCTCTTCCAGGGAAATGGTTGTTCCGTGCAACCCGGCCATGTTCAGCGTGGCGATTGAAGGACGACCTTCGCTGCAGCCGAAAAGCAGGGCCATCATGATAAGTGCGTTGTGCGCATAACGGAAACCAGACATCCTTCAAAGGTATGATTTCACACCGAGAGATGGGGCCTGTGAGGTATGGCAGGATTATCTACCTTTGCCGGAAACGGTCATGTGATGAGCAACTGGTACGCATCCTGGTTTGATTCACCCTACTATCACAAGCTGTATTCCCACCGCGATGAAAGGGAGGCGGCGGATTTTCTGGATAGGCTGATGGACGTGCTCTGTTTGCCAGCCGGAAGTCGTATTCTTGATCTGGCATGCGGGCGGGGCCGGCATGCGCACTCGTTGGCAGACAAAGGGTATGAGGTAACAGGCGTGGATTTGTCGCCGGCCAACGTGGAGGCCGCTTCTGCGGATGCCACTTCGCAGGAAGTGTTCTTCGTTCATGACATGCGCCAGATTTTCCGGGTTAACTATTTTGATGCGGTTCTGAACATGTTCACCAGCTTCGGGTATTTTCCTTCCGATCATGAGAACCTGTCGGTGATACGGGCGGCAGCGGCCAACATGAAACCCGGTGGCGTGCTGGTGATCGACTTCTTCAACGCGGAAGTGGCTGGAACATGTCTGCCTTGCAAGGAAGTAGTACAGGCGGGTGGACTGACCTTTGAAACGGAGAAAAAAAGGGTGGGGGATTGCTTTGTGAAGACCATCTGTTTCGAAGATCAGGGGCAGATGTTCAACTTTGAAGAAAAGGTCAGGGCTTTTTCCCTGGAAGATTTTAACCGTATGTTTGAGAAGAATGCACTGAGGCTGGAACAAACATTCGGTGATTATGCACTGGCACCCTTTGATGCACGCCATTCGGAACGTTTGATTATGGTGGCAAGAAAAATGTGCTGATGTGCTTATGTGCTGATGTGTTGATGGAGTGGGGAGGTAATGGAGTAAGAAGGTAAGACCAGATGATGGGTGGCCTTGGAGGTATTGAAGCTTTTTAAGATGTTATTGGCGATATGGATATTGTAGTTGCGCTCGGACTGATCCTGTCCGTTATACTGGGAAGCGGCATTGTGTTCGCCCTGCGCCCTAAAACGTCAACGGTGAAGTTCCTGCTCTCGTTCAGCGGTGCATATCTGTTGTCGGTATGTGTAATGGAGATGATCCCGGAAGTATACGGGGCATTGGCCATGCGCAGTGGGGTGTTTATTCTGGTGGGCTTTCTGATCCAATTGATCCTGAGCTATTTTTCTGATGGCATGGAGCACGGGCACATGCATACCGGTCAGCATTCCCTTTCAATGGCTGTACTGGTGAGCCTTTTCGTGCATTCGTTTGTGGAGGGCATGGCCCTGGGCGGGGATGTGCCGCATACGCATTTCGGTCAGTCGTTGCTGGCAGGCATCTTCCTGCATAAAATCCCTGTGGCGGTTGTGATTACCACCGTTCTCTCGCAAGGAACCATGAAGATGTCCAGGGTCTACCTGATACTCGCCATCTTTGCACTAACCAGCCCTGCCGGCGCCTGGTTTGCCACGCATGCAGAGACCCTGTGGATGCAGGAAGGTTTCCTGGTGCCTGTTGTGTTGGCAGTGGTTTCGGGTATGTTGTTGCATATATCCACCATCATCCTCTTTGAAACCAGTCACGACCACCGGTTCAATGCCTACAAGCTGATCACCATACTGGTTGGTGTATCCCTGGCTTTCGCCGCCCACTTTCTCGGTGCCTGATTGAACCTTTTGCATGGTTTGATTGTTTCTCATGGGAATTCATTGCCGGTGACCGGTACGGATACGTTTTAAAACTTCAGTCTTTGCGGCTGTTTGCGGTGGATTTTGTACATTTGCAACTTCATTTTTTATCAACCAACGAATATCATTCAAAACCCAATCTGGTATGTCAGTACTTGTAGGAAAGAAAGCTCCCTCGTTCACCGCAAAGGCGGTGGTTCACGGAGGTGAGATCGTTAACGACTTCTCCCTGGATCAATACCTGGGTAAGAAGCATGTCGTGTTTTTCTTCTACCCGAAGGATTTCACGTTTGTTTGTCCCACCGAACTGCATGCTTTCCAGGAGAAGCTGGCCGAGTTCGAAGCACGTGATGTGGCTGTTGTGGCCTGTTCCACAGATACCGAACAATCTCACTGGGGTTGGCTGCAAATGCCCAAGGAAATGGGCGGCATCAAAGGCATCACCTACCCGGTGGTAGCAGATACAGCCAAGACCATCAGCATGAACTTCGGTGTGCTTTTCGGTGAATACCAATACGATGAAAACGACCAAATGGCGGCTTCAGGCCCCATGATCGCTTTCCGTGGTCTGTTCCTGATCGACAAGAACGGTATCGTTCAACATCAGGTGGTGAATCACCTCCCGCTGGGTCGCAGTGTGGATGAGACCCTTCGCATGGTGGATGCCCTCCAGTTCTTCGAAGAGAATGGCGAGGTATGTCCGGCCAACTGGCGCAAGGGTGAAGTAGCCATGAAGGAGTCGCACGAAGGTGTGGCCAGCTACATGGCAGCCCGCTAACATCAGGCGAATGCATAAAAAGATGAGGCAGGTTCCTTCAGGAGCCTGCCTTTTTTATGACCAGGAATGCAAGGGTTGGATGAAGGGATATCCGTCGATTATGCCTTCTTCGCTTCATTCCACAACACATCCATCTCTTCCAGCGACATCTGGTCGAACGCCTGACCTTGGTCACGGGCCATGTCTTCCATGGCCTGGAAGCGGCGGATGAACTTGCGGTTGGTTTTTTCAAGCGCATCTTCCGGGTTCACACCGATGAAACGGGCGTAGTTGATCAGGGAAAACATCACGTCGCCGAACTCGGCTTCCACCGCCTCTGCACCGGGATTCTTTTCCACTTCTTCCCTCAGTTCTTCCATTTCTTCACGCACTTTTTCCCATACCTGGGAACGGTTGTCCCAGTCGAACCCCACACCCTTCGCCTTGTCCTGGATGCGTGAAGCCTTCACCAAAGCGGGCAATGAAACGGGTACGCCTTCCAGAACCGATTTCTTTCCTTCTTTCAGTTTCAGTTTTTCCCAATTGCGCTTCACATCCTCTTCGTTCTCAACCTTCACATCACCATAAATGTGCGGGTGGCGCTGGATCAGCTTTTCACAGATGCCATCCAGCACATCCTTCATGTTGAAATCGTTGGTTTCCGATCCGATCTTTGCATAGAACACGATGTGCAGCAGCAGGTCGCCCAGCTCGCCGCGGATCCCCTTCATGTCTTTTTCAAGGATGGAGTCCGCCAGTTCATACACTTCCTCGATGGTGAGGTGGCGGAGGCTTTCCATCGTTTGTTTTTTGTCCCACGGGCACTTCTCCCGCAGGTCGTTCATGATGTCGAGCAGGCGCTGGAAAGATTGTAAGGTGTCGTTCATGGCGAAGGTTTGAGGGGACAAGATACGGGAAATGAGTTGCAAGTCTCCCGCCTTCGCTAAAGCTACGGCGGGCAAGCAAGTCTCAAGTTGGTTGGGGAAAATGTTTGTCGTTTGTTGTTTCTGGTTTGTGGTTGGGCAGGCTTGCGTCAGCAGCACTTTCCTGATGGATGGTGCCTTGCTCCATAGGAGCAATACACCGGTGGCATCGGGTAGTGGAGAAATTCCAGCGTGCCATAGGTACGCCACAAGAATGACCGATTGTGATTGATGGGAGATTAGGAATGCGAGGTTAGGAATTGGACCATGCTCCAATCTGCATCATCCCATCCAAAGTGCTGTTGCTTCTTACACGTGCAAGAAGATGCATCACCTGGGTTCATCTACCAAAGGAATAAGAACTAACTTGAATCGGGGAGGGCATTGGTGCGCCCCGGGAGAGTTACAAGTCGCCCGCCTTCGCTAAAGCTACGGCGGGCAAGCAAGTTGGCGACCAGGGATGTTTAGCAATTTGCTCCATAGGAGCAACATATTGGTAGCATAGGGTTGGATGGGAGATGAAAGCGTGCCGTAGGTACGCCACAGGAAGTCTTGAGTCTCGAGTTACCCTCCTACGCTATAGCTTCGGCGGGCAAGTCTATTGTCTAATATCTAACATCCCAATACTAACGACTAATGACTTGCGACTAAAGACTATTATCTACCTTAGCAACCATGCGGTTCCCGGTATGTTTCATAACATCATTGGTGTGCTCCCTGCTTACGGTACGGGCGGCGACGCAACAACCTGCCGATTCGGTGCAAACCGGATGGCGCATCCAAAGCCGCTTCCACTATGGCTTCGTGATGTCGCACACCAAAAAGATGGGTCATCTCATCACGCAGCACTCCAGGGCTGCAGAGCTATGCGTGTCGCAACAAACCCGTGGCACCCGTTCCTGGGAACGGGCCTACAATTACCCTGAAAAAGGACTGATGCTCTTTTATACCGAATTGGGGAACCCGGTACTGCTGGGGCACGGACTGGGCTTTGCTCCCTACATACATCTGCCCCTGGGTGGAAACTTTCCAGCCGTTACCCGGCTGCGCATCGCCACCGGTCCCGGTTGGGTGGAGAAAACCTTTGACCGGATTGAAAACCACAAAAACACGGCCATGAGCAGCCACATCAACATCTTCATCCAGCTGATGTGGGATGCCCGGTGGAAACTCTCGGACCGGCTGAACCTGCACGCCGGGATCGGCCTCTCGCACTTTTCCAACGGGGCCTTCAAAACCCCCAACCTCGGTCTGAACCTGATGACGGTGAACACCGGTTTTTCTTGGGGAACCAGTGGCCAGAGTCAAACCGTGGTACATGACGCTCCTGAACCTGTAGACCACGCCTGGCAAGCCTCGCTGACACTGGGTGGCGGCCTGAAAGAGATTGTGCCCCCGGGCACGGATAAGTACCGCGCATGCACCGCCATCCTGGCTTTGTCGCGCAGGGGAGGCCTGAAAGGTGAATACGGCGCGGCATTGGAAGGATTCTACGACGCATCCGTGTACCACCAGGCATTGGCTGATAGCATCGACATAGGCAGCGAAGCGGCAGGCACACGTATGGGCGTGAGCGTATACGGTGGCCTGGTCATGGGGCGCCTTCATGTGCTGCTTTTTCAGGGCGCCTACCTTGTGGCGGCATACCCGGCACGTAAGCCCATCTTCCACAGGCTGGCCATCCGATACGATGTGAATGACCACTGGTATGCCAACTTCTCCCTGAAAACACATTTGTTTGATGCAGATTATCTGGAACTGGGCGCCGGATTCCGAATGCCGGTAAAAAAGAAGAAAGGGGCCGGGTAATGAAGAGAACGTGGTGGTATATATGTGTGACGGCATGGATGCTGTGGGCCGGTTGTAAACCCGAAAACCGTGGCGACTGTTTCAAAGGCGTGGGAGATTTCCGCGCGGAGTACCGGACCTTGCCCATGTTCGATAAGCTTCGGCTGGTAGGTAGGGTGGATGTGTATATCCAGATAGACTCGACCTATACAGCCCGCATCGAGGGAGGCGAAAACCTCTTGCCCAACATCCACACAACCGTAGAAAATGGAGAACTGGTGGTTAGCAACGACAACACCTGCAACTGGGTACGCCGTTTCGATACCCGGATCGCTGTGTATGTGACGGTGCCCGGCCTGATCGAAGTGACCAGCGACGGTCCCGGCCTGCTGGCCAGCCTGGATACGTTGCATGCCAACCAGCTGGATGTACATATGAAACGTCCCGGAGATGTACAGCTACTGGTAAAAGCCGGCCAGGTACTGGCGCATATGCACGGTGGCGGCGACCTCACACTTTCGGGATCAGCCGGCGTATTCCAGGTGAACACCGTGGGCACCGGCTTCACCCATGCCGAGAACCTGCAAACGGTCTGGACCTACATCTGGCAGTACTCCACCGGTAACGTATATGTCCGTGCCTCTGAAGAAGTGGGGGCCTATATCTATGCACCCGGGGATGTATATTATGCCGGGCATCCGAAAAAGTTAACGGTAAAAAGGGAGGGGAAGGGGAAGGCGTATCCGTTGGAATAGAACAACCGGATGTTTGATAGTCGCGAACGGCTATACATTTTTTACGGACGAATATTGAATGCCTGTTGACAATTTCTTGATAAGGATATACTTTGCTTGCATCTTATCTATCTCAATTCATATGCGACAGAAACTACACCCATTCCTTTTTGGTTTTTTTGTTGTGTGTTCTATGGTGAAAGCCCAGACCACCCATTTTTCAAGGGTTTACAGTGGAGGGGAAAGCATATTCGGTGTTACTACCATACAACTCAGTGACGGGGGGTATGTGATGGTTGGATCTTCAAGAGAATTTAATAATAATAAAGTCAACGGGCCGCTGGTATTGATGGTGTCAAATACTGGTGCCATCAAATGGTCCAAAGTATACGGAGCGTTTTCCGATGAATATTTCAATGATGTAGTAGAGGTTGGTGATTCATCTCTGGTTGCTTGCGGGCACACGGGTAAAGCGTTTTGGTATACGGGCGAGGGTGTTGTGGTAAAAATGAAATCGACGACCGGCGATGTGGAATGGGCCGTGCAAATCACCGATAGCGTATTTGGCTTTCAACCAATAAACATCATTCAAACGGATGACGATGGCTTTCTGGTAACAGGCAATGGAAAGAATAATTCCGGTTATCAGCAAATATTCCTGGTTAAGCTGGATGCCCAGGGTACAATGGAATGGAAGAAAATTCTTTCATACCCGAATATGCACATACAGGTGAATGCTTCCGTTCAATTGGCCGATAGCAGTTTTGTAATAGGAGGTACTATAACAGGTGATATGCCATATATGGCAGGTATTTCACCATCCGGTAACCTTGTGTGGTCCAGGTCCTATGATGTCATGGCCTCGCTGGATGGTATGGTGCGCACCCAATCGGGTCTTGTAAGTTTATTGCGGTTGTCTGGTTCCGCCAAGATCATGCATACAGACCATTCAGGTATGCCCCGATCGGTGATTTCATTGCAAAGGAACCTAAACTGTGCATACCCATATCTTTACTACAATTATAAGCCGGGCATGACATTGACAACCGACAGCAATCTCGTGATTATTGGATACGAAGATAGGTACAATGGTTCCGAATTTATCAAAACCAACCTGCAAGGTGTAGGATATTCCTACAGTGTCGGAATGGTGGCAAATGGCGTTAAGCCCTTGGAAGACGGTGGTGTGTTGCTCACAGGATATGGCCCGATGTATGGGATTAAAACAAATAGCTATGACCTTCATACCGGACTTGTCCGAACCAAAGCAAGCATGGACTCCGTGGAATGTGAGTTTGGTTCCTGGGCCCTTGTAACGGCACC
The DNA here is from genome assembly GCA_020635855.1 of Flavobacteriales bacterium. Classification (NCBI taxonomy): domain Bacteria; kingdom Pseudomonadati; phylum Bacteroidota; class Flavobacteriia; order Flavobacteriales; species Flavobacteriales bacterium. The sequence continues at coordinate 816,975 of JACJYZ010000002.1, forward strand.
GGATACCCTGTCTACGGATACCCTTATGTTTGATTCAACAGAACTGGGTCAGGTGGTGAGTTATACCCCGGTGGTGAGGAATATCGTCACGGATGAATATGCCGGATGTGTAGGGGTGTTGGGTTCTGTGGACGAAAAACAGGAGGCAATGCTTACAATGAGCGTTTATCCCAACCCCTCTTCAGGCATCCTGCAGGTACAGGTAGATGAACATGAACCTGTGGTACTGGAAGTATACAATTCCCTGGGCGTTCGTGTGGCTGTACGTCAACTGAACCCGGGCGTCAATGAACTGGACCTTGGTTCGCAGCCCAAAGGCATCTATTTCTACAGGGCGAGAACGGAGCAGGGCGCTTCCTCAAGCGGGCGCATGGTTCTGGAATAAACCGGTTCACAGGTACTGGCATTCCGCTTCGGATTTCCGTACCTTTGTTGTATGCAATTGATACTCGTTACCATCGGTTTGCTCGGGTTGGCATTCGCAGGAATTGCCATCAAGATTCTCGTGAAGAAAGACGGTCAGTTCGCCGGTACATGTGCCAGCAACAACCCCATGCTGCAGGAAGAAGGCGCCGTGTGCGGCCTTTGTGGTGCCAAGCCCAGCGAGCAATGCAAGAAGGAAGATTCGGAGTAATGCGCTGAATCTTATTCGGATGAAGCTTCTTCCTCTTCCAGGATTTGCTTCATATCATCGGTCATCCAGGTCTGGTAATGGCCATTTTCATCCCCATAGATCAAATAACCGCCCAGTTCGGGGTGTGATGCCAGGAATGTCTTTGCCTTGTCAACACCCATCACCATCATGGCTGTGGCGTATGCGTCGGCTGTCATACAATCTTTGGTAATGATGGTGGCGCTGAGCAGCGAGTGCCGCGCAGGGTACCCGGTTTTCGGGTCGATGGTGTGGGAGTACTTCACCCCGTTTTCTTCGTAGAACTTCCTGTAGTTGCCGGAAGTTGCCATGGACATGTCCTGCATCGAAGCCACGGCCTGTATCTCGTGTTCGTCGCTTTCCACCGGCTTGTCGATGCCGATTTTCCAGGCGGTGTTTTTCGGACTTACACCTGTGGCCCGTAATTCACCACCCACTTCTACCAGGTAGTTTTGGATATCAAGGGATGTCAGGTAGTCGCAGAGTACATCCACGGTGTAGCCCTGAGCAATGGCGTTGAAGTCAATTTTGATGCGGGGATCGCTTTTGTGCAACTCCTCATCGTGCATGTCCACCTTGTCATATCCCACCAGCTGAACCAGGCTGTCGATCATGCTGCTGTCGGGATGGGCCTTATCGGCATGACCGAAGCCCCAGGCATTCACCAGCTGCCCCACGGTACAATCGAAGGCACCATCGGTAGCTGCTGATACCTGTTCCGCTTTCTTAAATACGTTGTAGAAATGGCGGTCGTGGTAGCCTAGCTGCTCGTTCCTGTTCAAACGGCAGATGGTGGAAGAATCCACCCACAACGACATCGACATGTCGATCACATGCAGGATCGAGTCGATCGCAGTGCGAAGGTCGCGGGAATGGCCGTCGAGATACGTGATGTTGTAAGTGGTACCCTGGGTATAGCCGCTGATCTTTGTGTAATCGGCCTGCTGTCCGTCTGCATCGGGCTGCCTGTTGGTGCAGGCGCCGGCCCATAGGATTACAAACAGGGCGCAAGCCCGGAGCCATCTGGCAGACCGGAAAAAAGATCCGGAACCGGTATGGTGCGGCCGGATGCCGGGATTATCCACCGAAGTCGTCGAAGGACACATTTTCGGGAGGCACACCGAAGTCGTCACACATCTTGATCACGGCTGCGTTCATCATCGGAGGACCGCAGAAGTAGAACTCGATGTCTTCCGGGGCATCGTGCTTGCTCAGGTAGTTGTCGATCAACGCCTGGTGTACGAAACCGGTGAAGCCATCTCCTGCAGTATCATCCATGCCCGTTTTCGGCTTCCAGTTGTCTTCCGGTGTGGGTTCGGAGAGGACCAGGTAGAACTTGAAGTTGGGGAACTCCTTTTCGATCTGCTGGAAATCGTCGAGGTAAAACAGTTCGCGTCTGGAACGACCACCGTACCAATATGACACCTTTCTGCCGGTTTTCAGGGTATGGAAAAGGTGGAAGAGGTGTGAACGCATGGGGGCCATACCGGCGCCACCGCCCACATAGATCATTTCCGCCTGGGTGTCTTTGATGAAGAACTCACCGTAAGGGCCTGAGATGGTTACCTTGTCGCCCGGCTTGCGGCTGAATACGAAGCTGGAGCAAATACCGGGATTTACAGCCATCCATGTGTTTTTCGCACGGTCCCACGGTGGGGTGGCGATACGGATGTTGAGCATGATGATATTGCCTTCTGCCGGGTGGTTGGCCATCGAGTAGGCGCGGAAGATGGGTTCGGGATTCTTCATCTTCAGATCCCACAGCTTGAACTTGTCCCATTCCAACTGATACTCATCCGGCTTCTTGCCCATGCGCGGATGCGCGGTGATGTCGATGTCTTTGAAATCCACTTCGAGAGCGGGTACATCAATCTGGATGTATCCGCCGGCTTTGAAGTCGAGTGTTTCCCCGGGAGGGAGTTTTACAACAAATTCCTTGATGAAAGAAGCCACGTTGTAGTTGGATACCACTTCGCATTCCCATTTCTTGATACCGAAGATCTCATCGGGAATTTTGATCTGGATGTCATTTTTCACTTTCACCTGACAACCGAGACGCCAGTGATCCTGTGCTTCACGGCGTGAGAAGTAAGGCTTTTCTGTTGGCAGGATCTCTCCGCCACCTTCAAGCACCTGGCATTTACACATGGCACAGGTACCGCCGCCGCCGCATGCTGAGGGCAGGAAGATCTTGTTGTTGCCAAGGGTACTGAGCAGGCTGCTGCCGGCTTCCACCTCAATGGTTTTTTCTCCGTTGATGGTGACCTTTACAAGGCCGGAGGGCATCAGTTTTGCTTTCGCAAAAAGGATGATGGCGATGAGCAGCATCAGGAATACCAGGAAAACAACAATACTGGTAACAATGGTGGATGTCGCTGAAAGAATGAAAAACATATCTGGTCGTAATTAGAGTTTGATACCCATGAAGCTCATGAAAGCCATTCCCATCAATCCTGTCAGGATGAACGTAATGCCGAGTCCTTTCAGTGGTGCGGGTACATTGGAATAACGGATCTTTTCACGGATGGCGGCGATGGCTACGATGGCGAGGCACCAGCCCACTCCGGAACCGATTCCGAATGCGGTGGCTTCACCGATCGAGGGATACTGGCGTTCCTGCATGAACAGGGCGCCACCCAGGATGGAGCAGTTCACGGCAATCAGCGGGAGGAAGATGCCCAGTGCGCCGTACAGTGCCGGAGCGAACTTTTCCACGATCATTTCCACCAGCTGCACCATGGCCGCGATGATGGCGATGAACATGATGAAGCTGAGGAAGCTCAGGTCGAGGTTGGCAAATTCAGGGCTCAGCCAGCTGAGGGCACCGGCTTTCAGAACCTTGGTCTCAAGCAGGTAGTTCACAGGTACAGTGATGCCCAGTACGAAGATCACGGCTGCACCCAGGCCCACGCCTGTTTTAACCGTTTTGGATACGGCCAGGAAAGAACACATGCCCAGGAAGTAGGCGAAGATCATGTTCTCGATGAAGACGGCCTTGACGAATATGTTGAATAAATTTTCCATGTGTGTGGTTGCTTATGCGTTCGGATTCGGTTGTCCCTGCTGTTATTTATCGATCAGTTTCGGGTTCCTGGATCTTTGTACCCAGATCACGATACCGAGGATGATCAATGCCATCGGAGGCAGGATCATGAGGTTGTTGTTCATATAACCGTGCGCCATCGCCCAGCTCACACCGGGGATTTCAAATCCGAACAGTTTGCCTGATCCGAAGATCTCCCTGAAGAAGGCTACGATCAGCAGGATGACTGCATATCCGAGTCCGTTTCCGATCCCGTCCAGGAAGGAAGGCCAGGGTTTGTTACCCAGGGCGAAGGCTTCCAGGCGACCCATGATGATGCAGTTGGTGATGATCAGTCCCACGAATACCGACAGCTGTTTGCTGACGTCGTACATGAAGGCTTTGAGCACCTGGTCAACCAGGATCACGAGTCCGGCCACAACCACCAGCTGCACGATGATGCGGATCCGGTTGGGGATCATGTTGCGCATCATGGAGATGAGCAGGTTGCCCACGGCGGTTACCACCATTACGGAGATACCCATCACGAGGGCCTGTTTCACCTGAACGGTGATGGCCAGTGCCGAACAGATACCGAGTACCTGCACGGTGATCGGGTTGTCGTCATTCAGCGGATCGGTGATCAGCTTGCGATTCTTCTTGGAGAAAAGCGGCTCTTTCGGTTCTTTTACCGGAGCCTCAATTGCTGCGGTTTGTGTTTCTGTAGCCATGCTTATTTCGCGTTAGATTTGAGATAAGGTTCGTATACCTGCAGGGTGCGGTTCAGCATTTCATCCACACCTTTGCTGGTGATGGTGCCGCCGGTGATCGCATCTACTCCGTGAGGATCCGACGGATCAGCGCCGCCTTTCACCACCTGTATAGATGTAAAGGTACCGGATTCGTCATGAATTTGCTTGTCTTTGAACATGGATTGGAAATGCGGCTGTTTGATTTCAGCTCCCAGTCCGGGTGTTTCCCCCTGGTGATCGAAGGTGGCGCCGTATACCGTGTTCATGTCTTCTTTCAGGGCGATGTATCCCCAGATCGGTCCCCACAGTCCGGTGCCCACCATCGGCAGCACAGTGAAACGACCCTCGGGTGTTTCGCAGATGAAAACGGGGTATTCCATGGCATCTGCGGTGCGGGTGCCGGCTTTGAATTCCTTGTACTCGCCGCGCACATCCACGTTAAAGGCATCACCTGCGTCTTTTGGGTCAATCGGACCGGAATGTGCGGGTTGTGCATTGGCGGAAGCATTCAGTACGATGCGTTCCTTCACGTATTTGCTGAACAGGTCCGGCGCCGTTTTCATGGTGGATTCCACCCCTACGGTTTTGAGGATGTTCATCATTTTCTCGTGGATCAGGTTCTCCTGCTGATATGGTTTCAGGGAGATGGCCGCCACGGCCAGCACGGTGGCCACAACCACCACCATGATGGTGGCGAAAGTAAAAGTATAAGCGCTTCCTTCTTTGTTCATCGGAAGATAGTATTAAGCGGTTTTCAATCGTTTCATCCGGCGTTTCACATTCGCATCCACCACATAGTGGTCGATCAGCGGCGCCATTACATTCATGAAGAGGATGGCCAGCATGACACCTTCCGGGTATGCGGGGTTAAACACCCTGATCATGATGGCCAGGAACCCGGCCAGGAATCCGTATATGATCTTGCCTGTCGGCGTTTGAGCGGCTGAAACCGGGTCGGTTGCCATGAACACCATACCGAACATGAAACCACCCAGCATCAACTGGTGGATGGCATTGACTTCCATGAACATGTTGGCGTCCCAGGCATTGAACAGCATAGCCATTGTGAGGCCGCCGGCGAACATGGAGGCCATGATGCGGAGGCTGCCGATGCCTGTGATAATCAGGATGACTGCGCCTATGAGGCAGGCGAGGGCGGAGGTTTCTCCGATCGAGCCGGGAATGAATCCCATGAATGAGTTATAGAGGCTGTGTATGCCGTCGGGAGCAATCATCTGGTGTATTTCCGCAGCACGGGCAGATGTTCTGTCAAGGCTCACCAGTTCGGCGAGGTTGCCCAGGGGCGTAGCGCCACTGAAGCCGTCAACGATGTGTTTGCCGCTGTCGCTTGCCACGTTGGTATCAATCCATACCATGTTACCCGACATTTTGGTCGGATAAGCGAAGAAGAGGAATGCGCGGGCTGTGAGGGCCGGGTTGAGCACGTTCATGCCGGTGCCGCCGAATACTTCCTTGCCGATGATCACGGCGAAGGCGGTACCAACACCCACCATCCAGAGAGGTACGTCTACCGGCATCACCATGGGGATGAGCAGACCGCTCACGAGGAAGCCCTCGTTGATGGTGTGCTTCTTGATGATACAGAAAACGAACTCGATGGAGAGTCCGACAATATAGGAGACCGCAATGATGGGCAGCACTCGGATCAGTCCGAACAGGAACTTGTCCATCAGGCCGTCGCCCAGTCCGGCCATCTCTCCGATGGCGAGGTAGTGCTGATGACCCACGTTCCACATCCCGAACAGCATGCAGGGCAGGAGCGCGATGATCACGGTCATCATGGTACGTTTCAGGTCGATGGCGTCACGGATGTGCGAACCGATCTTTGTGGTGTGGTTGGGCACGAACAGGAATGTTTCGATGCCGTCGTAAACCGGATAGTACTTTTCAAACTTTCCTCCCTTCTCGAAGTTCGGTTTGATGTTGTCCAGTAGGTTTCTGAGAAATTTCAAGGTATTGGGGTTTTTTGGACGGGTATGCTGTGTTTAGTGATGCTTGGCGGGTGCGTTCTCTATGCGTATCTGATCGAGTCCTTTCCGCACGACATCCTGCACGTCGATTTTGGAGGTACACACGAATTCGCACAATGCAAAGTCTTCAGGGGCCACTTCGTAGATCCCGAGTTCTTCCATTTTCTCGATGTCGTTGGCCATGATCGCTTTGATCAGGTACACCGGGAAGATATCCATCGGGAAGACCTTTTCATACTGCCCCGACATCACGAATGCACGGTGTTCGCCATGCAGGTTGGTGTCGATGTTGTACTTCTTGCTTTTCATGAGCCATGACGGGTAGGTGCGCGACAGGCTGAATTTGTTGCCACCTGGCGCCATCCATCCGAAGAATTCATAATGATCACCTTCATCCAGCACACAGATCTGGGCATCGTAGAACCCGAGGTATCCGTCCTTCCCGATCTTTTTGCCGGTCAGGGGGTTTCCACTGATGATGCGGTGGTTGCCTTCGGTAGCGTGTTCATTGATCAGTCCCTTCACGGAAGCACCGATCATGGTCTTATAATATTGGGGTTTCTTTATACCCGGGCCGGCGAGCGCCACCATACGGGAAGCATCGAATTTTCCGGTGTTGAACAACCGGCCGATCACCAGTACGTCCTGGGGCGTTACGAACCAAACCACTTCGCCTTTGTTAATGGGGTCGATGTGGTGGATTTGCACGCCCACGTTTCCTGCGGGGTGTGGCCCGGACACTTTATTCACCTGCACGTTCCGTGCGTTCAGGAATACCTTGGAGGCACCTTGTTCATTTCTCACATTCAGGTGCACGCGGCCTTCGGTTAATTTGGCCAGTGCATCCAGTCCGGTCTGGAAATCGTCGCCGTTTCCGTGTACCACGAAATCCATGTCCGGTGCCAGCGGATTGCTGTCGAACGCGGAAATGAAGATGGATTTGGGTTTGTCGGAGGGGTTGGCGATGATGTCGAGCGGGCGTTGGCGGATCATCGGCCAGGTGCCGCTTTTCAGCAGGGTCTTGATCACATCCTCCCTGGACATATTTGACGGGTTGCCCTTGGGGAAATCCACATGCCGGTTCTGTTTGTCGGCCAGGATCAGGATGTCGAGGATCTTGCGCTTTTCGCCGCGAACGATTTCTGCGATTTCTCCGCTGACCGGTGACGTGAACACGATGTCGGGGTTGTCTTTGTCGAAGAACAGCGGGCTTCCCGCCAGGACTTCATCCCCTTGCTTAACCGTCAGCTTGGGCCGGATTCCATGAAAATCCGTAGGTTTGATCGCAAAGGTATCAGATACAGGAGGGGTGCCATGAACTTTATCTGCCTCGCCTTTCAGCGGGATGTTCATTCCCTTCCTGATTTTTACTGTTTTCGATGTTGTCATCAGTAAAATATGGGAACGTTTAGGCCGCCAAAATTAAAAATTTGTTTTCGGTTCTTAACACATTTTGGCAAATTTAGATGAACAATATATTAACTGATACCTGCTCCCCGTTTGTTGAATCTTATGTACGCTAGCTATCGACCAGTGAATTTCAGCCGTTTTCTTGCCCCGGTCCTCCTTTTTGTTCTGCGCTTTACGCCTGCTTTCGCCCTGTCAGACTCGCTTCCGGAGGTGACCATGACCGACAGGACCTATACCGATCACATCAAAACCGTTTTGCTGCACATGGAGGGCGACCCGCTCTCGATGCCGTTGCTGGAGCTGCGCGGAGGATACAAGCTCGAATTGCATTTCGACGACATGGACGATGTGTTCCGCGAATACAGGTATACGTTCGTGCATTGCAATGCCGACTGGTCGCCGTCGGACCTGAACCAGGACGAGTACCTTACCGGCTGGCCCGAAAACCGCATCCCCACCTATACCCATTCCTTCAACACCCTGGTGCCGTATACCCATTATCAATTGTCGCTGCCGAACGACGATGTGCAGTTCACCAAGTCGGGCAACTATATTATAAAGGTGTTTGATGCCAATGAGCCGGAGCGGATCCTTATTACCCGGCGGTTCATGATCGTTGATCGTCAGGTGACGGTGGCCCCCGACCTGAAGAAGCCTTCCCGGCTGGATGATATGAACTACAAACAGGAAATCGACTTCAATATCTTCCGGGGTTCATATGAGATCCAGGACCCGTTCGGCGCCTTTAAGGTGGTGCTGATGCAGAACGGCAGGTGGGACAATGCCGTTACCGACATGAAGCCCCTGTTCGTGAAAGACGATGTGCTGATTTATGATGACGACACCAAAAATGTCTTCCCCGGAAACAACGAATACCGCTTCTTTGATACCAAAAGCCTTCGTTACCTGTCGGAACGCATTCACGACATCCGCCGGGATTCAACGGGTACGCACGTGTACCTGTATGCCGATGAGAAGCGTCCGTTCAAGCGCTATGCCAGTCAGCCCGACATCAACGGAAAATTTCTCGTGGCCGTGCAGGAAGGCCGCGACGCCATCACCGATGCCGACTACGTGCACGTGCATTTCGCCCTCCCCATGGCGCACCCGATGCTGGGTGGTGATATGTACGTCTACGGCGCCCTGTCCGACAACCAGTGCGAGCCGGCTTTTAAGATGACGTACAATTCCGACCGCCTCGCGTATATCCTGGATGTGATGCTGAAACAGGGCTATTACAACTATGTATATGCTTTCAAGGCCAAGGGTGATTCCGTACCCGACATCACCGAAGTGGAAGGTATGCATTTCGAAACCGAGAACGACTACATGATCCTTGTCTACGACCGTCCGTTCGGCGACGACTACGACCACCTCATCGGATACATCCAGTTCAATTCGCTCAAAAAATTGTGACCGTAACCTGAACAGTTGAAAAACTGTTTAAAAACTGTGCATAAAGATTTGGGTGAAACGGTTGCCTGGCTTGCAAAGCACCCGTTATAATTCTTATCATTGCAAGCATAGAGTCCGATTACATGATCATCAAAGTAACCAAGGGGATTAAAATCAGTGTCGAGCGGCAGTTTGAGCCGGGGTATTCCAACCCGGAGCAACCCCATTTTGTCTTTTCCTATCGCATTACCATTGTGAACGAGAGCAGGGAGACTGTGCAACTGATGCGCAGGTATTGGGAGATCCTCGATTCCAACGGCGACTATCGTGAAGTGGAAGGCGAGGGCGTGGTGGGCAACCAGCCGATCCTCAAGCCCGGTGAGTCCTATACATATGAGTCGGCATGCAACCTGGTGACCGACTTCGGGGTGATGCGCGGCAAATACCTGATGGTGAATGTTGACGATGGAAATCCCTTTGAAGTGGTCATCCCCGAGTTCCAGTTGGAAGCCCCATTCCGCCTGAATTAGCCCTGTTTCTGTACTTTTTTTTCCAATGCCCATTCAATTTTCGCAGGGGTTGGGTTATTTGGATTATTCTCTCCAGTTTTGCAGCTCTTGTTGTAGTTGTATTAACCTGATTTAAGATTCATAGATATGCCCAAAGCAGTTTACCACGTGCCGAAAGCCGTGAATGAACCCGTTCGCGAGTACCGACCGGGAAGCCCCGAGCGAATTTCCCTGGAGAAGACCCTTGCAGCCATGCGCTCCGTTGAAACGGAAGTGCCGATGGTGATCGGTGGAAAAGAAGTGAAAACGGGAAAGCTGGGTAGGATGGCCCCGCCGCATGACCATGCCCATACACTCGGGCATTTCCATGCAGGCGATGCCAGTCATGTTCAGGCGGCCATAGATGCGGCGCTGCAGGCCCGTGAAAAGTGGGTGAACCTGGCATGGGAGCATCGCGTGTCCATCTTTCTGAAAGCTGCCGACCTGATCGCAGGTCCGTATCGCGACCGTATCAATGCAGCCACCATGCTGGGCCAGTCTAAAAACGTATTCCAGGCGGAGATCGACTCTGCCTGTGAGTTGGCCGACTTCCTCCGTTTCAATGTACAATACCTGACGGAGATCTACGCCGATCAACCCATCTCGTCACCCGGTGTGTGGAACCGACTTGAGTACCGCCCGCTGGAAGGCTTTGTGTTTGCCCTGAGTCCGTTCAATTTCACCGCCATCGCCGGCAACCTGACCACCTCTGCTGCCATGTGCGGCAACGTGGTGGTATGGAAGCCGTCCAACACCCAAATCTATTCAGCCCATGTGATCATGCAGGTGTTCAAGGAAGCCGGGGTACCCGACGGTGTGATCAACCTGGTTCTGGTCGACGGGAAAACCGCCGGAGACGTGATCTTCTCGCATCCCGATTTCGCAGGTTTCCATTTCACCGGTTCCACCGGCGTGTTCCAGCACATCTGGAAGAAAATCGGTGAGAACATCCAAAACTATAAGGCATATCCACGCATCGTAGGGGAAACAGGCGGCAAGGACTTCATCCTCGCCCATCCCTCCGCGCATGCCAAAGAAGTGGCCACGGCCCTGTCGCGCGGCGCTTTCGAGTATCAGGGACAGAAATGTTCCGCTGCCTCACGTGCCTACATTCCCGCCAGCATGTGGGACGCAGTGCGCGAATTCATGAAAGCCGATCTCGGTTCGTTCAAGATGGGCGGTACCGAAGACTTCTCCAACTTCATCAATGCGGTGATCGATGAGAAATCCTTTGACAAGCTCGCGTCCTTTATCGATGGCGCCAAGGCCGACAAGGATGCCGACATTGTGATCGGTGGTGGTTACGATAAATCCAAAGGATACTTCATTCAGCCCACTGTGATCCAGGCCAAAGACCCGAAGTACGTGACCATGTGCGAGGAGCTCTTCGGCCCGGTCCTGACCGTATATGTGTATGAAGATGCGAAGTTCGAGGAGACGCTTGACCTGGTGAACACCACCTCGACCTATGCGCTCACCGGTTCCATCTTTTCGCAGGACCGTTATGTGCTGGAACATGTGACCCGCAAGCTTTCGAACGCGGCGGGCAACTTCTACCTTAACGACAAGTGCACAGGCGCTGTGGTCGGCCAACAACCTTTCGGCGGCGCCAGGGCGTCGGGTACCAACGATAAGGCCGGCTCGAAACTGAACCTGCTTCGCTGGCTGTCACCTCGCACCATCAAAGAAACATTCGTACCTCCTACCGACTACCGTTACCCGTTCCTCGGATAGGGGCTACCAACCGGATGATGTTGAAAAAGGGCAAATGGGACCTCCCCGTTTGCCCTTTCTGCATTGTATCTTTGTATACTATGCGTGAGAAGTGGACACAGCTGAAGGCCGTTATGCAGCGGTGGTCAAAATCGAAATATGTGCGGAACCCCTACCTGGTCACCAGCGCGATATTCCTGCTGTGGATGATGTTCTTCGATCGCCACAACATGATGGCCCAGTGGAAGGAACGCAGCAAACTTTCCCGGTTGAAGGAAGACCAGGAATACTTTATTCGCGAGAACCTGTCAAACAAGGAAAAGATGGAAGAGCTGATGACCGACCCCGAGCACCTGGAGAAGTTCGCTCGCGAGCAGTACCTCATGAAACGAGAGAACGAAGATGTGTTCGTGATCGTGGATGAGAAGTAGGCGTAGTTATTGGTTGTTGGTTATTAGTTGATGGAGGTTGGTGTCACGGACGTGGTGGTTTGAGTCACGGACGTGGACGTCCGCGACAACGTCCGCGACACGTCTGCACTAGCTTCTAATGATGCACATTCGACATTCATAATGGTTGTGGCGTACCTACGGCATGCACGAATCTCTTATCGTAACATGTGCCACCCATGTGTTGCTTCTACGGAGCAAGCCGCTCTTGGTAGTTCCGGCCAACTAAAGACTAAAGACTTACGACTAAAGACTAAGAATCATCACCACTTCCCCGCATAATCCAGACTGATGTCCGTATTCGCGGCCAGGTACTGGTAATGCATGCGGGTGATCTGGCGGATGTGGAGCAGGTCGTGCGCCACCCAGTTGGTAAGGAACAGCCGGGCCGACATGGGTCCGAGTTTGGGATGTTGGTAGGTGTTGTCCCACTGTGGATCTTTGAGGCTTTTCAACCATGCCACGGAGGTTTCCCGTTCATTGAGGAAGCCCGTCACGGTTATATCAAAATCCTGTTCGGCATATTTCCGGGTGATAACCCAGCCTTCCGGGTCGATGGGGGGAAGCGGCTGTGTGGGATCATCCAGGATGCTTTTGACGCGGGCGCGGAAATCTTCGCGTTCTTCATCCAGCAGGTGGCAGACAGCTTCCAGCATGTTCCATTTTCCGCGTTCGGATCGCCAGTTGATTTGATCGCGTGAAACGTTAGCGAAGAGTCCGGCGAAAACCTGCTGATGGCGTTGGAGCGATAGTATGAGTGAACCGGTCATCGCGTTTGCCCGTTTATTTTTCACATTCCAGGGCCACGGCGTTTTCAAACCTGCCGGGGTCTTCTACGTGTGAGAACATGTTGTCCTGGGAGTCGTTGAACTTACAGGGACGTATGTTTTTGAACCCGATGTTTTCGAGTTCTTTTGCCAATGATTTGTGGTCCCACATCCACAGGTGGTGCGAGTTGCCGAACACGGTGGTCAGGATGCCTTTCAGTCCCTGCGGCCTGTCTTCAATGCCCACCAGGGTATTTTTTCCGATGAATTCGATGCTGGCTTCTTCGACATTGTTTTCGAGATCGGAGAGGTATTTTTTTGCGGCGTATTCAAGGTCGGGGACAATACAACGGAACTTTCCTCCTTCTTTCAGGATATCATAGGTGTGTTTCAATGCGGTCCTGAAATCTTTCAGTGACAGGTGTTCCAACTACGTGTGAGCAGTAGACGCCTTCACAGGAATCCACTTCTATCGGCAGTCCTTTGACGATGTCTCCGTAGATGACATTGTCGGGAAAAACCACGTTCAGTTTTTTGCGCAGGATTTGTCCGAGAACCGGTATTTTTTGAATTCTCAGGGTAGGTGAGGCGTCGAAGTTCAGCCATTTTTCAGGAGCGGACAAGCCGCATCCGTACTGAACATAGGCACCGGCATTGTTGGCCACAGTTTGGGTCATGGATGGTAAATGATGCGTAGATACGTTTGATTCAGGCAGGCACATCTGCCGCCATTGATTTCGGGGCGGAAATTAGCTAAATATTCATTTGGGTGAATCGATTTCGTTGCCCAATATTGAATGTTTGTCTAATGTTGCTCCGTGTTCGTTTATCGATCATGGTCATTCGCGGCCTCTGTACCATCGTTCCGGCGCAAACGGATATCCGGAATCACTTCTGAAGAGGAAGGGATGTAAGGTATTGTTTTCCATTACCTCCCCATTCTGTTTTCATACTCCGGTAATTTTTTCTTGTACGCGTCGGCGTTCCATGTCAGTCCCCAGTGGGAGATATAATCCTGCAGCGGACCGAGTCCCACTTCTGCGCGTCGATGATCTACGTTGTCGGGATCGATCAACGGCGATACAAAGGGTTCTCCGGTTTCCGGGTCGATGGTGATCTGACTGCCGTAGATCTGTTTGTTCCCTTTGTCCAGGGCTGAACGATCTTCCAGGAGTGCCAGGTGGTTTGCATTGGCATTTCCTTGTTTCACGGCGTCCCTCATCATAGGTAGGTACTTGTCCCGTGTTTCCGGATCTGCATGCTGGATCACCAGGAACAAGGTCATGTTGCCCTGCTGACCAATCACATTTGGTCCGAGCCAGCCATGTTCGTCCAGAATCTTTCTTACCCGGATCAGGTTGATCGAGTCCATTGTATTGATCGTATCCCAAACTGCTTTCTCCTCGCTGGAATTCAGTCCGTATTTTGCTTCTATGCCATCCAGTTTCAACCGGTGCTGCTGGTCCTCCATGTAGATGGTGTCCAGCATGGCTACCAGCGGTTTGTCGAAGTCTTTTTCCGCTTCCTCTTTGTTGGCTTTCACCAATGAGATCAGCTCGTTCCATCTCGGGTCCTTGTGCAGGTTGTTGAGGTCGGCGTCAACGGTGATGTGGTTGTAATTCTGATATCGTGTGGGTGCATTTGCCAGCCGGAACAAATGATAAAACGCTGTTTCCGAATCTCCGGCTAATGCGTAGGAACATGCAGCATTGTACCTGTCGTTGGGGTAAGCTTTGCCTTCCAGTTGATCAAACGCTTCCTTGTATTTGTTCGCCGATTTTTGGAAATCCCTTGCATGATAAAAAATCGTGGCGTCTTTCACACAGGCGGCATATATGGAGTCCGTCTGCCCGAAACAAAGGTTGCATGTGCAAAGGGCGAGCAGGATCAGTTGTGTGATTTTCTTCATAGTGCAGTTATTTTTCAAATAATGCAGATCATCCGGATAAAGTAACGGGATGCTTACACTTTTAAAAAATACGAAAGGTGACCGCAACGGATCACCCTTCATATAACTTCATGTGGTTTCTAACGATCCCTATACATCAAACCGATCCAGGTTCATGACCTTGTTCCAGGCGGCGACGAAATCCTCTACGAATTTCTTGCCGGCATCGCTGCTGCCATAGACTTCGGCCAATGCCCTCAATTCGGAGTTCGAACCGAAGACCAGGTCGGCGCGGGTGGCGGTCCACTTCACTTTACCTGTCTTCCGATCTTTCCCTTCGTATACGGTTTTGGTGTCGTCGTTGGCTTTCCATTCGGTGTTCATGTCGAGCAGGTTCACGAAGAAGTCGTTGGTGAGCATGCCCGGTCTGTCGGTGAACACGCCATGTTTGGAATGGTCGTAGTTGGTGTCGAGTGCGCGCATGCCTCCGATCAGCACCGTCAGTTCCGGGGCGGTGAGGGTGAGCAGCTGCGCCTTGTCGACCAGGATGTGTTCGGCGCATCTGCCGGCGCCGCCTTTGCTGTAGTTGCGGAATCCGTCGGCCACTGGCTCCAGCACAGCGAATGATTCCACGTCGGTTTGTTCCTGGGTGGCATCCATGCGGCCCGGTGTGAATGGCACCGTGATCGCGTGTCCGGCATCTTTCGCCGCTTTTTCAACAGCAGCGCATCCGCCCAGTACGATCAGGTCGGCCAGGGAAACTTTCTTCTTGCCGGCATGTGCCTTGTTGAACTCTTTTTGGATGCCTTCCAGTGTGTCCAGCACTTTCGACAGTTGTTGCGGATCATTCACCTGCCAATGTTTTTGTGGCGACAGGCGGAGACGTGCACCGTTGGCGCCGCCGCGGTTGTCGGAGCCACGGAAGGTGGAGGCGGAAGCCCATGCGGTGGCCACCAGCTGCGAAACGGTGAGGCCGGAAGCCAGCACTTCGTCTTTCAGTCCTTTGATGTCTTTTTCATCGATGAGCTTGTGATCTACCGCCGGGATGGGATCCTGCCAAATGAAATCTTCCTTGGGCACATCGGCGCCCAGGTAGCGGGTGATGGGGCCCATGTCGCGGTGGGTGAGCTTGAACCAGGCGCGGGCGAACGCATCGGCGAACTGATCGGGATGTTGGAGGAAGCGTTTGGAGATCTTCTCATACGCCGGGTCGAAGCGCAGCGACAGATCTGTGGTAAGCATGGTGGGTACATGCTTTTTGGACGGATCCTGTGCATCGGGCATCACGGCTTCAGCGTTTTTGGCCACCCATTGTTTGGCGCCGGCCGGACTTTGGCTCAGCTCCCATTCGAACCCGAACAGGTTTTCAAAGAAGTAGTTGCTCCATTGGGTGGGTGTTTGTGTCCATGTGACTTCCGGACCTCCGGTGATGGTGTCGTCGCCATGGCCGGATTTGTATTTGCTGATCCAGCCGAAGCCCTGTGCTTCGATGCCGGCGGCTTCAGGTTCCGGACCGAGGAGGGCTGGGTCTCCGGCGCCGTGGGCTTTTCCGAATGTATGTCCGCCTGCTATCAGGGCTACGGTTTCTTCATCGTTCATGGCCATGCGTTTGAACGTTTCGCGGATGTCTTTGGCGGCGGCGATGGGGTCGGGGTTGCCGTTGGGGCCTTCGGGGTTTACGTAGATGAGTCCCATCTGCACGGCGGCGAGCGGGTTGTCGAGGTCGCGTTCGCCGGTATAGCGTTTGTCGTCGAGCCATTTGGTTTCCGCACCCCAGTAGATGGATTCATCTGCTTCCCACACATCTTCGCGGCCACCGCCGAATCCGAGGGTTTTGAAACCCATGGATTCGAGGGCCATGTTACCGGCCAGGATCATGAGGTCGGCCCATGACAGGCTGCGGCCGTACTTCTGTTTGACGGGCCACAGCAGCCGGCGGGCTTTGTCTAGGTTGGTGTTATCGGGCCAGCTGTTCAGCGGGGCGAAGCGCTGGAGGCCTTTGCCTGCGCCGCCGCGACCGTCGCCGATGCGGTAGGTGCCTGCGCTGTGCCATGCCATGCGGATGAAGAAGGGGCCGTAGTGGCCGAAGTCGGCCGGCCACCATTCCTGCGAGTCGGTCATCGCCTGGTGCAGGTCTTTCTTGACGGCTTCCAGGTCGAGCTTTTTGAAAGCCTCGGCATAGTTAAAATCATCACCCATCGGGTTGGAAGCGGGGGCATGCTGGCGAAGGATGTTCAGTTTGAGTTGGTCGGGCCACCAGTCGCGGTTTTTGGTACCTGCCGTGGTGGGTGCGCCTGATGCGCCGGTAACGGGACATTGGGCGGCATGGTTGGTTGTGTTTTCCATGGGGGCAATTGGTTTTGGTTCAAAGCTAATTGTCGATGAAGTGCCATACAGTGACACGTGTCACATAGGCCTGTCATTTCATTTTGCCATGCACGGAGGGAGGGGCAAGATGATGTGTGAAGTTAGGAAATAGAAATTAGAAATGAAGTCTCCCACCTTCGCTAAAGCTACGGCGGGCAAGCATGTTGGCTTTAAATTACGAATGACGAAAGGCGAATGGGGGCATCGATACAGCGACCGGGCACCTGCCAATCAGACGGGATAGGAGAGGAAAGCCCGCATGGCGGAGGCGGGTGTGTGGGACGGACTTGCAACGGATAGCCCGACGGCAGTTGGAACGCGCGATAAACCGGCTTCTTCTGAAAAGTAAGGGCTTCCTGCGGTAGCGTAAATGTTAACACGCGTTTAAAGATCCATCTGCTCCATTTTCAAATCATTTTATGATTGCTTCTTTCAGGTCACGCCGGATATTTTTTCAAAACAATGGCAGCGCAATGCCCTCCGAAACCGAAGCTGTTGCTCAGGGCGTGGTTGATTTCTCCGGTTGACTTTTCTCCCAATGTGAGGTTCATCTCGGGGGATATGTCCGGGTCCACTTCCCTTGTGTTGATGGTGGGTGGAACCTGGTTGTTTTGAACCGACAGGCATGTGGCGATTGCCTCGATGGCACCGGTGCCGCCCAGCAGGTGACCGGTCATGGATTTGGTGGCATTGATGCGGATGTTTTTCAGGTGGGCATGAAAGAGTTTTTCGATGGCTTTCGCTTCCGAAAGGTCACCTACACCGGTTGATGTGGCGTGGGCGTTGATGTGATCGATGTCTTGCGGGTGGATGCCGGCCTCATCGAGCGCGCTTTTCATGGCCAGGAATGCACCCAGTCCTTCGGGGTGGGTTCCGGTCATGTGATAGGCATCCGAAAATTCTCCGCCTCCGGCTATTTCGGCATAGATCTTTGCATTTCTTTTCAGCGCAGAATCCAGGCTTTCCACGATCAGCGCTCCGGCTCCTTCACCGACAACAAATCCGTCGCGGTTGATATCAAAAGGACGTGAAGCCGTCCGGTGATGTTCGTTGTTTGTGCTCATGGCTTTCATGGCGTTGAAGCCGCCGATGGAGGCGGGCGTGATCGGCGCTTCGGAACCGCCGGCGATGATGATATCTGCTTTCCCCATCCGGATATAGTTAAAAGCATGGATGATGCTTTGGGTGGAAGAGGCGCATGCGGTGACCGGGCAATAATTGATGCCGTTCAATCCATATCGGATGGACAGGTGGCCCGACAGTCCGTTGGAAATGATCTTGGTGATAAAAAACGGATTGAACCTGGCATCGGTGTGTCGTGCGTGGTCGGTGATTTCCTGTTCGAAAGTCTCGAAGCCGCCGATCCCGCTGGAGAAAATAACCCCTACCCGTGTTCTGTCTGTTTTTGAAAAATCTATTTCTGCATCCGTCACGGCTTCTTGCGCCGCAACCTGGCCGTACTGACAGAACCGATCCAGTTTTCTCGCATCCTTTTTCTCGAAATGGTTCAGGGGATCGTAGGCTTTGATCTCACATGCAAACCGGGTACCGCAATTGCTGGCATCAAACCGCGTGATTTCTCCTGCACCGGAAGTGCCATCCAGCAAATTTTTCCAATAGGCAGGCACATTGTTCCCGATGGGGGTCATGGCTCCCATACCTGTTATAACCACTCTTTTCATATGTTCCTGTATTTATATACCGTCCGGTATATGTCGGGTTAAAATTTTTTTAAACGGATCTCAACTTTAAAATATCTTCTTCAAGGAGTTCCAGGTTTTTCAGAAGGATATCCGGTTTGTTCAGTGTTTTGGATAGGAGAATGCTTCCTTCGACCATGGCGATCATCTTGTACGCGTATTCGGATGCATCCAACGGTTTGATTTCTCCTTCCTCCATTCCTTGTTGTAAGATGGAAACAATCATGTTCGACCAGTTGTTTATTTTCTTCACCACTTCTTTCCTCAGGAATTCATTCCCGTTATCTGCGTCAACAGCGGTATTCAGGATCGCGCACCCGCCATTTTTGAAAATGGTTTTGTAGACCGTTTTGTAGTGTCCCAGGAACACCAGGAGTTTGTCGCACGCCCGGGTTTCCTTCTCCACGTCTTCCAGGATCTGTTTTGTTTGAAGCTCATAATTGTACCTGAATGCTTCCAGGGCCACTTCATTCTTGTCCTTGAAGTTGCCATAGATGCTTCCTTTGGTTAACCCGGTCGCCTCGGTCATATCTGAAAGGTACGTTCCCACATATCCCTTTTTGTTGAAAATGGGCGCTGTCTTTTCAATGATGTACCGCCTGGTTTTTTCGGATCTGACCATGACGCAAATATACCGTACGGTATATTAAATTCAAAATGAAGCGCACGAAACGGGACCGGCGTATTCGGGGTTTTCACCGGATCCGTTCCAACCTTCCTTTTCTTTTGATGATGTTTTTATAATCCCACTGGATGTCGCGGGCTTTTTTCAGCCAACGTTGCAGGTCGGTTTGGTCTACCTGGTCGGCGGATGTGTAGCGATATTCGGCTGCCTTGAACTTGCCTTCCACCTGGAGTTTTTCTTCTTCAAATGTTTGCCCGCTCCAGAACAGCAACCTGATGCAGCTTTTGAGTTTGCTGTATCCGACCACCGGGTTTCCGTCCAGAAACCATACAGGATGGGCATGCCAGATCTTGTTTTCCGCTTCGGTGAGTTCTTTGTTGATGGCGGTTGCCAGCAGGTCGCAGATGGCTTTTTCGGCGGGCGTTTGCTGGTCGTTGTATGATTGGATGTCGGGGTTCATGGGATGATATGGATGGGTGGTTCAATAAAAATACAAAT
Source organism: Flavobacteriales bacterium (assembly GCA_020635855.1). NCBI lineage: Bacteria > Pseudomonadati > Bacteroidota > Flavobacteriia > Flavobacteriales > Flavobacteriales bacterium. Next base: position 836,752 of record JACJYZ010000002.1, read on the forward strand.
GCATCGGCACGGATTGCAAATCCGCGCCAGCCGCTTCCTTGTCTTCCGGATGTGTTTTATGATAGGAAGGATGAATGTGTGACGGATGTTCTTGAACCACATAGGCACATAGGTCACAGTAGAAATTCACATAGCCTATGTGTTCTATGTGTCTATGTGGTTTGATAAACTACTGAATTCATGGGCACGGATGACAAATCCGCGCCAGCGGCCCATCATTCATTTTGGCGCGACTTTCACAACACATACGGCACCAACGCCTTCGTTTGACTTTTGTATGCAACGTACGCTTCACCGAAGGTTTCTTCCAATACTTTTTCTTCTTTCTTCAGCTTCATCCAGAAAGACACAAAAACGATCAGCACGGCCAGGATGCCGCGGTAGTCGCCCACGATCAGTGTATTCCCGATGAAGAGCAACAGCAGTCCGGTATAGATCGGATGCCGCACAACACTGTACATGCCGCTGCGGATCAGTTCATGGCCTTCCTTTTGCTGCACCGACACGCTCCAGTTTTTACCCAGCAGGTAACGGGAATGGCATGCGATGGCTGCACCCGCCAGGCATAGGACCAGTCCGGTGATGCCCACCGCATTGTTGTGCGGCACGAAGTTCTCCCGAAACCAGGTATGCCCGAACCATTCTCCTTTGCCCAGCAACCAGAAGGCCACCAGCAGCGGCAACCAGTATTGTATGAATCGTTTGAAAAGTGATTCCCGGCTTTTGGCTTTTTTTACGCGAAACCCGGAGATGAGCCAGTAGGCCCATACCACCATCCAGGTAAGCTGCAGGGCGGTTTTGATGTGTGGGTTCATGGGCTGTGTTGGGTTTTGAACCACATAGGTACATAGAACACATAGGCTATGTGAATACTTTTGTGCCCTATGTGTCTATGTGGTTCAATGCTGATACGAATGAAAAGGCATGACTTCCGTTCTCACTTTTTTGCAAGCGGATCACCATATCTCCGGCACTCGGCTTTTGAAAGGGAATGGATGTGCAACCACTTGAAGACAAAACATGACCGGGTGGCAACCATGTAAAAGGGCAGGAGCGAAACTAGGGCCACGAGGATGCCAAGCACGTTTCCGTGAAGTCCGTTCATGGGCCAAAGTCCGAGCCAGACCAGGAGAACACCCAGCAGGAACCGCAACAGGCGATCGATCATTCCAACGTTTTTTGTCATTGCAAACGGTTGATTTTTCCGGGAAGTTAAGGGTTTTGGGAAAATGGGAGGAAGGTGTTTTGAACCACATAGTACACATAGCCTATGTGAAATCCTATTGTGCCCTATGTGTCTATGTGGTTCAAAGAATAGGAATGAATCAGCAAGATTAACACAGCTATAGGCGAACCCCCTCATCAACCCAAAAAATCCTCCATCATCTCCACCGCAAAATCCGTTTCTTTCGTATCCGCTGTCAGTGTGGTGATCTCGCCGATGCAGGCGCCATGACCGCCCGGGATCACCACCGCCTTTGCATTGGGAATGATCCGTTCCATTTCCTGTGCATGTTCGGGCGTCACCACATCGTTGTCGCCCGCGAGGATGAGGGTGGGCGCCTGGATGGATTGCAACAGTGCGTCCGGAATGTCTTTGAAGTTCACCATGCGTTTGGCGTCCCGGTCGTGCATCACCTGCAGGCTGTTGGGGTCGGGTGCCACTTCCAGGTAAGCGTCCTGCAGGGGCTGCGGCATGTTTTCCAGTTTGGCTTGCGGCATGAAGTCCCAGAACCAGGCATGTGCACCATGTCGTTTGCAGAGGGGGGATATGGCGATGATGCGGTTGACTACTTCAGGGTGACGGATGCCTGTTTGCAGCGCCGTGGTGCCACCGTTGCTGAAACCGAGGATGTCGGCTTTGGGTATGTTCAGGTGTTGCAGCAATGCGGCGATGTCGTCGGCATCCTGTTCGAAGGTGAGGTCTGCATCCCTGTCGCCGGTGCGGCCGTGTGCCTGCATCTCAACAGCGATCACTTTTCTATGTTTCGCAAACAGCGGGATCACCCGTCCGAAACTGGTTTGGATGGTGGAGCCGCCACCGTGGATGAGCACGAGGGGATTTCCTGCTCCGTGGATCTCATAATACATGTTGAGGCCGTGGATGGGGGCGTAGTGGGTGGTCATGCCGATAGATGGTTGATGCATGTTTCGCGTATCTGCCAGATGCGTTCAAAGGTAAGGGGAATGCGGTCGTCTGCTATCCATTTCCGGATGAACGTTTGGTGAAAATCAACCTTGAACGTGTCGACATCCCCCGGTGTTATTTCCCTTTCTTCCATGATATCGGTTTCGAGGTTTTTGATGTCGGATGCGGGGGTGGTGATGTCCATGCGTTCACCGGCGACTTTCAGGTAGCAATGTGCTTCGGGGATGAAATCGACCGGGAAACCGTCCAACGCGGTTCCGATCCCGGGCGTGTTCAACCGGTTCATTTTGTAGATGCCGAGGATCAGCTTCACATCCGGTATGTGGTTCAGGTCGGCCATCTGTTTCAGCAGGGCATGCTTGGAACTGCATGTGCCTTTCATTTCCGATAGCACCAGGCTGAGATCCGACCGGTTGTTGTTTCGTCCGTAGGGCAGGGTTTTTACGAATGTGGTAAGCTCGTTCCAGGTAGAGATGCCTTTTTGCTTCGCCAGTTCGGTGAGCGGGTCCGTGGAGGTAAGCGGGTGGTTCATTTACGTCTTCTGCGTCTGATGGAAGCGGTGACACCGATGATGATGGCGATGGTGGCGATGAGGTAGTAGATCATGGTGGGTAGGTGTGGGTGGGGAAAGGTACGGATTGTTAATGTGTGTGAACCAAGACAGCCTTATATTTCATCTGTTGGGCGGGGCGTTGACCTTTTCCAGAACTGCCACCACCTTTTCTTTCTAATGATAGTAAGTTCGCCCAGGATGGTTGTCTTCATGGGGATAACCAAAAATTCTTTTGTCAGGGGTAGGTCTTCTTTTCTTATTGCTATTTCTGCGTCTTCATACCCAACATATCGGATGATCAGAAGGGATATGTTCGTCAACAAACCATCCGGAATAACCAACTTAAATTCACCATTGATGTCAGTAGCGACCCCTGTTTCTGTATTCTGTATTTGAACGGTGGCAAAGACTATGGGTTCTTTGGTCTCCGCATCCAATACCTTTCCTTGGATAACATTTTTCAAGCTGTCCACCACCTGTTCATTGTTCGCAACGGATGGAGGCTTCACCATTTCCGCATTCACATCAATGAACACATTCGTTTGGGCGATGATTGGTTTTGTTGCCAATGCCTTGCTACCGGTGCCGATCAGTAAGAGTCCGGCCAGGATGTTCGGGAACCGGGAGCGGTGGGTGTTACGGGGTGTTATGATCGGACGGTTCAGCTGATGGGTGTTCAGGCGGCCGCACAATCCGCCGGATGCGTTCTGGATGATGTTCAGGATTTCCGCGTCGGTGAGCCCGGTGAAATCCACCACCGTTTTGGCGCAATGCGAGCAATGTCTTCCGAGGTCATTCTTCGTCATGGAAGTCCAATCCTCTGTGCAGGGAGTAGGCACATTCAACTTGTATTCCTGTCGCATCTTGTGTGGTTCTATTATTTACAAGATACAACGTGAAATAAAACAAAAGAGACGCGATGTCCGAACGGTGGGTGTGGTTGTGTGAGTGGTAGGGGATAGAGGGTGAGGAGGAGGTAGGAATCGTAAATTCCGTTGACATTGAGGTGGAATTATAGTGCATTTTTTATTTGCAAAGCAATCAATTCGAGATATTCTTTTCTTTTCATGAATTTCCAAGCCCAATTTAAAAATTTCTGTTGCCCAGGTTTGATGAATTTATATCGATTTCGGATTTCTGGTTCCAAGTCTTCAAGCGAAATTTCTTTTTCTTTGATTTGAATCAAAAACCAAGGATTCTCACCGGATAGATACCACATCAACGTCAGCCTTATATCATTCTTTTTATATGTCAATGTGGATTCGGTTCCAAATACTGCAAATGATTTTTCGAACCCGTCTTTTTCAAGAAATGTAAAAACTCTCTCGCAATCTTTTCTAATCTGACTTTTAAAGATATCAGTTATGAAGTTCATTTCTGGTTGGCGGGTTAATTATTGGGCTTGATAATTTAATGAATGGTGCTGATGTAGTTACGTCCTCGGATTCTCTGGAATCTATGTTCTCTCGGTGTGTTTCGTGGGCAAATGAAAAAAGTGGTGTCCTGTTCGGTTACAATGTATATGATCGGCGTTCCTATTGTGGCGGGTTGCAACAAAGTGGCCATGCCTGGTTGCAGGTTGAATGTATATCGATGCGCCATTGCATCCTTGGTGATAGGGGTTGATGTAGTTGCCCGGACGTAGGTTTTTAAATTGAGTTTTTCCGATGAAGGAAACAGCCGGATAGAGTCTTCCGAGGGAGGATTGTAGGGGTCTGTGAAAACCTCAATGACTTTTTCCTGGGATGATTCATTTGAAACATAAAGCAACATGGCAGGGTCACAGCCGGTTGCTGTCAGCAAGAGCAGAAGATAAAGGAAGGTTTTGGTGTGAGACATGGAATCGGTATTGTCGGCGTATGCTGCCTTTCGTCCGGTTTATGCTTACCTATTCTTTAGTGATTTCTTTAATTCATTGATCAAAAAATCCGCTATTTCCCATTGCTCTTTTGTCATGATTTGCCTGTCCGATTTTAGAACCCGTTCAAAGGCAAACATAAACTCGTACCAGCCGTCTGTTAGGCCGTTATTGTGTTTCTGTGCGTCTCTCAGCTTAGAGCTGATTTCTGTTTTGCCATCCGAATTTAAGAGGTCAATTAATTCATCAAATATTTTCCAATAGTCTTGCCAGTCTATTAAAATATACTTTTTCATTTTAACGAGATTTTCTGCTTGTGGTATGATAGGTGTGTTTACGAACCATGCTTGCGCGGATTTGTAATCCGTGCCTCACTCACCCCTCCCTCTTGCATACCTCCGGCATGCCGGTAATCATTTGTCAAACCGTTTTCTATAAACCTATTACTCCTCCGGAGTAAGCCGCTACACATCTGACGGCCGCCAACTTGCGACTTGCAACTTCATGTGGCGTACCTATGGCACGCTTTCATCTCCCATCCAACCTTATGCCACCCATGTGTTGCTCCTATGGAGCAAATTGCCAAACATCCCTGGCCGCCAACTTGCTTGCCCGCCCGTAGCTTTAACGAAGGAGGGAGACTCGCCACTCGCCACTCCCCCAATTCCTAATTCCTAATCCCTAATTATTAATTATCCCCTAAACTCTCCGAAAACATTTCGCATCACGTCCGAAATCTCCCCCAGCGTGGCATAGGCTTCCACAGCACGCAGAATATGTGGCATCACGTTCTCGTCGGATTTGGCGGCAGCTTCCAGTTGCTGCAAGCATTGGATAACGGCTGCATTGTCGCGGGATGCTTTCACCTCGTGGAGCTTGCGCACCTGGTCGTCGCGGACTTTGTCATCCACCTGGAACAGGTCCACCTCGTTTTGCTCGCCGCCGGTGTAGGCATTCACGCCCACGATGATCTTTTCTTTCTGCTCGATGTCGCGCTGGTACCTGTAGGCTGAGTCGGAGATTTCACGTTGGATGAAGCCTTCTTCGATGGCCTGTACGGCGCCGCCCATCTGGTCGATGCGGGTGATGTACTCCATGACTTTCTGCTCGAGTTCTTCGGTGAGGGCTTCCACGAAGTAGGAGCCGGCGAGGGGGTCTACGGTGTCGGCCACGCCGCTTTCGTTGGCGATGATCTGCTGGGTACGCAGGGCGATGGTGGCTGCCTCTTCTGTGGGAAGGGCCAGCGCCTCGTCGAAGCCGTTGGTGTGGAGCGACTGGGTGCCGCCGAGCACGGCGGACAAGGCCTGCAGTCCCACGCGCACAATGTTGTTATGCGGTTGCTGGGCGGTGAGGGTGCTGCCGCCGGTTTGGGTGTGGAAGCGCAGCATCTGTGCCTTCGGGTCGGTGGCGCCGAGTTCTTTGGTGATGCGGGCCCAGATACGTCGGGCGGCGCGGAACTTGGCCACTTCTTCGAACAGGTTGTTGTGGGCGTTGAAGAAGAAAGAGATGCGTCGTGCGAACACGTTGATGTCGAGGCCGCGGTCCTGGGCGGCTTTCACGTAAGCTTTGCCGTTGGCGAGGGTGAAGGCGAGCTCCTGCACGGCCGTTGCGCCGGCTTCGCGGATGTGGTATCCGGAAACGGAGATGGTGTTCCACTTGGGTAGTTCGCGGCTGCAGTAGTCGAAGATGTCGGTGATGATGCGCATCGACGGCTTGGGCGGGTAGATGTAGGTGCCGCGGGCAGCGTACTCCTTCAGCAGGTCGTTCTGGATGGTGCCGGAGATCTTGCTGAGGTCGGCGCCTTGTTTTTTCGCCAGTGCGATGTACATGGCCAGCAGGGTGGAGGCGGTGGAGTTGATGGTCATGGAGGTGGACACCTGCTCGAGTGAGATGCCGTCGAACAGGATCTCGATGTCGCGGAGGGTGTCGATGGCCACGCCTGATTTGCCCACTTCGCCTTCGGAGAGTTCGTGGTCGGAGTCGTAGCCGATCTGCGTGGGCAGGTCAAAGGCCACGGAGAGTCCGGTGGTGCCGTTGTTCAGCAGGTAGTGGTAGCGCTTGTTGGATTCTTCGGCGGTGGAGAACCCGGCGTACTGGCGCATGGTCCAGAAGCGGGTGCGGTACATGCTGTCCTGCACGCCGCGGGTGTAGGGGAACTGACCGGGCTGCTCGCCGTCGGTCGGACCGTACACACGTTTGATTTCAATGCCGGATTCGGTACAGAATGCGGACTTCCGTTCTTTCAGGTGATCTGTTTTGCTCATGTTTGCTTGACATCTACTACACGGCTAATGTAAGACAAATGTGGGGATGTGTAATTGGTCAATAGTCAGTGGTCAATGGCCTGCCCGTCCGTAACGGAGTGAAGGCGGGTCAATAGGGCCGGATGTCATTGGCGCGACCGGAGGGAGCCAGTCATGAGTCGCAAGTTTCAAGTCGCGAGTCTCAAGTTGGCAGTAATGGACATTAGGACAGCCTGCTCCATAGGAGGAATACATGGGTGGCAACCAGAAGATGATTTGAAAATGTGGGAATGTGGTCATTTGAAAATGAACATCACGCAACCGAAGGGAGGCTCGCGCCTTTTCAATGGCATCCGGCATACGTTGGCCGGGCGCCCATTCGTAATTCGTCATTTGTCATTATCCCGGGGCACACGAATCCCCGCCCCAGTTCAAGTTAGGATGTTTATCAATATCAAAGGAGACAAACTGATGCATGAACTTGCATGTGTAAGGAACGGCGGTGATTTTGTTGTTGGATGTTCGTTTATTGTTGTTCGAGACGGTAGTAGGTAGAAGTTTGCGGGAAGGGGAATAGTTGGGTGGTCAATAGTCAATGGCCTGCCCGCCCGTAACAGCGTGGAGGCGGGTCAATGGGGGCGGATGTCATTGACGCGACCGGAGGGAGCCATTGACAGCGCAGCGCACTGACACGACCGGAGGGAGTAACTGCCGTGAAACTCGCGACTTCACTTTATCAGCCCTTCCAACTCAGCAAGCTTCTCCCCCTCCATCTTCCCTGTAAACGTCTTCACCAGCTTCCCCGACCTGTCATACACGAACGTGCGCGGGTATACGCGTGAAAGGCCTTTGTTGAAGTCGTAGGCGTGGGACGGATCCACCTGGATGAAATCAAATGCAGTGCGTGACAGGAAGTTCTTCACCTTCTCCGGGTCTTCTGCGGATACGGCCAGGAACACCACGCGGTCGTCGGACGCGTATGCGTTTTTCAGCTGGTTCAATGCGGGAATCTCGGCCACACACGGCGGACACCACGTGGCCCACAGGTTCACCACCACCACTTTGTTTGAGATGGAGGCATGGGGGAGGATTGAGCCATCCAGCAGTTGGAGGTCACCACCCGGCAGGTCTTTCTTCGCCACATACCGGAAGTAGAAGAAGGATGCCCCGGCGATGCCGATGAGAAAGATGTACCATCTGAGTTTGCTCATGGGGGAGTTGTAAATGGTAAAGAGGTAAGGAAGTAAGGAGGTAAGGAGGTAAGGAGGTAAGGAAGTAAGGAGGGAAGGGGGTAAGGGGGTGAAATGGTAAAAGGTTGCAAAGGAGGAATGGATGGTTGGGAGTGGTTTTTAGCAGGTTAATGTGTGGTCAAAAGAAAGGAAAAGATACCATTTGTTTGCTTGATGTTTTGTGTTTTCAAAGCCACATACTACTTCCCCTTCCTTTATTTACCTCTTTACTTCCTTACCCCCTTACTCCCTTACTCCCTTACTCCCTTACTCCCTTACCCCCTTACTCCCCTCAAACAAACAGCTGCTTCGCCTCATTCCGTACGATCTGCAGCGCAATCCTCGTCGGGAGCTCCTCCAGCTCGTCGCCCAGTTGGAAGATGGCCTTGCTCAGGTCGAGCCCGTTGCCTTTGTCGCTCACCTGGGTGGAAGCAAGGTTGATCAGCTTGATGGTTTCTTCCTTCGCGCGTTGCGTAGCACTCCAGGCCTTGGCCGATACATATACCTGCTGGGTGATGTTGTGCTCGAACTCGCTCCGCACCGCCGCCAGCAGCTCGCTGTGCAGTTGTTTGGCCGTCTTCACCGTGTTGCCATGCACACGCAGCACCATGCTGTCCGGACTGATCCTTTCCAGGAACAGCACCAGTCGCTCATAGGCCTGCATGCGTGCGGGCAGGGTGATTGATGAGTTGGCCTGCCTGACCTCCATCGCTTTCTTGCGGCTTTCGTTGTCGAGGAAGTTCTTCAGGGTATAATAGGCGGTCAGGAACACGACCGCTGCGGGTAAGATCAACTTCAGGATTTCGAACAGGGAATTGATGGCAGTCATACACCAGGCTGATTTTGTTGAATTGCTAAATATCGGAATTTTTTGTCAGCTGCAGCGGGAGGGAGTGCAGAACGATCGGACAGAATGTGTAGCTTTGCGTGTTGTTTTTCATACCCAAATAAAACCATGGAAAGATTAGCGAAAAGGATGCAAGCGCTTTCGGAGTCGCAAACCATTGCGATGGCCCGTAAAGCAAGAGAATTGTCAGGCCAGGGCGTAGACGTGATCAGCCTCAGCCTGGGTGAACCCGACTTCAACACACCTGAGGTCGTGAAGGAAGCCGCACGAAAGGCCATCGAAGAGAACTTCACCTTCTACACCCACGTTTCCGGTTACCAGGAACTGCGTGAAGCCATCGCCCGTAAGTTGAAACGCGACAACAACCTCGACTTCAAAGCCACCCAGATCGTGGTGTCCACCGGCGCCAAGCAATCCATCGCCAACGCCGTGCTCGCCCTCGTGGATCCGGGAGACGAAGTCATCATCCCCGCCCCATACTGGGTCAGCTACCTCGAGATCGTGAAGCTCGCCGAAGGCAAACCTGTGATCATTGAGGCCGGACTCGACAACGATTTCAAGGTGACCGCCGAGCAAATCAAAAAGGCCATCACCCCCAAAACCCGCCTTATCATGTTCAGCTCGCCGTGCAACCCCACCGGCAGCCTGTACTCGAAAGAAGAACTCAAGGCCATCGCCGATGTGCTCGCGGACTATCCCGAGATCTACATCATGAGCGATGAGATCTATGAATACATCAACTTCGTTGGTAAACACGAGTCGATCGCTCAGTTCGAAAACGTGCGCGACCGCGTGATCATCATCAACGGATGCTCCAAAGGTTATTCCATGACCGGATGGCGCCTCGGCTACATGGCCGCCCCCGAATGGATCGCCAAAGCCTGCGACAAGATGCAGGGACAGATCACATCCGGTACCTGCTCCATCGGACAGAAAGCCGCACACCGTGCGGTGGAAATGGACCCGAAAGAGGTGAAGGAGATGGTGGATACCTTCCGCAAACGCCGCGACATCGTACTTGACATGATTGCAAAAATCCCGGGCATGAAGGTGAACAACCCCCAGGGTGCGTTCTACGTGTTCCCGGATGTGTCCGCTTTCTACGGCAAGTCGGCGAACGGCAAGAAGATCAACGACGGCAACGACCTCTGCATGTACCTCCTGGAAGAAGCCCACGTGGCCGCTGTTCCCGGCGAAGCATTCGGTACGCCTGACTACATCCGTCTGTCATATGCTACTTCCGACGAACGTCTGAAGGAAGCCTTCACCCGTGTAAAAGACGCCCTGGCCAAGCTCGCGTGAGTCAGAAACGTTTTCCAGGATTCACATCGCCGGAAGCGCTCTTCCGTGCACTGGCCGACCAGTCGGTGCTGATCGTGGGAGACGTGATGGTGGATGCCTACTGGTGGGGCAAGGTGAACCGCATTTCACCCGAAGCGCCCGTGCCCGTGGTGGCCATTACCCATAAGGAACACCGCCTCGGAGGTGCCGCCAACGTGGCCAGGAACCTCCAGGCCATCGGTGCCAAAGCCATGGTGGCTGCCGTGGTAGGTGATGATGACGGAGGCAGGATCTGCCGCGGACTTTTTAAAAAAGCAGGTTTGGATGATGCCCTCCTCGTGGACGTACCCAACCGGCCTACGACCATCAAGTCCAGGATCATCGGCAACCACCACCAGATGCTGCGCGTGGATGAGGAGACCGTGACACCGCTCGATACCGATGCCGAAGAAAAGGTGTGGCTGGCGATCCGCAACTGCATGGCAAGCGGAGAAGTGAAGGCGGTGCTGCTGGAGGATTACGACAAAGGACTCCTCACGCCCGGCCTGATCGACCGCATCATTGCCTTCGGAAAGGAAAAAGGAATTCCCGTTACGGTGGATCCCAAACGAAACCAGTTCCAGGTATATAAGGAAGCAACCCTGTTCAAACCCAACCTGCGCGAAATGGCGGAAGGCACCGGCAAAGACCTGTCGGGCCACGACCTGAAAGGCCTGCAGGAAACCATGGAGGCGTTCCGCAAGGAGAAGGGACATGAAGTACTCATGGTGACCCTCGCCGAACAAGGCGTGGTGGTGCTTTCGGAAGATGGCTTCCGCCATATCCCTGCCGTGAAACGCGACATAGCCGATGTGTCCGGCGCCGGTGATACAGTGATCGGACTGGCCACATTGGGCATTTCCGCAGGACTCGCACCCGAAGATGCGGCGTTCCTCGCCAACCTGGGCGGCGGACTCGTATGTGAAAGCGTGGGCGTGGTTACCGTGCCGATGGAAAGGCTTAAGGCCGAAGTTGAAAAGTTTTGGTAGGATGAAGCGTGTGCTGATCGGGGATTGGCTACCTTTATCCGTCACGTCTGGCCTATGACCTATCAGTCATTCCGTGAAAAGGTAAATCTTCGCATTTACTACTCCAGAGACCGCGTACTGCTGTTGCTGCGCTGGTCCAGTTTCATGGTGGCCATTGCTGCCCTATCTACCCTGATTTATTCCTATGGGTTTCCGCTGGATGCCCAATCGCGGGACCTCCCCTTGTGGATCATCAGATGCAGCCTCGGGTTTTATGTGTTGCACTACGCCCTGCGTATCATCTACACCTTTGATGTGCCGGCCTTCCTGCGGGAGTCGTGGCTGGAGGGCGTATTGATGATATGGATTGTGGTGGATGGCACCAGCTCGTACCTGTTCAACTTCCCTTTGGTGGAAGTGATGTTCGCCAAGTTCGGTTTTCACAATGTGCGCCCGCTGTACCTCGTGTTCGTGCAGGTGTACCTCCTGCTGATCGTGGGGATCGAGTTGAACAAAACCACCTTCGTGCTGTTTTTCGAACGCGCCGGTCCGGTGCGCATCCTCATTATTTCCTACCTGTTCTGGATCGGTCTGGGTGCCGGACTGCTGATGTTGCCCGAGTGTGGAGTGGGAGCAGTGGCGCTGAATGCGAACAAGGCCCTTTTTACATCCATGAGTGCCGTTACCCTGTGCGGACTTACCGTGGTGGACATCGCCGCAACGCTGACCTTCAAAGGGCAGTTGGTGTTGTTGTTTTTGATGCAGATAGGCTTGATCAATATCCTGGTGTTCGCCACCTACATGAGCAGCCAGTTTTCTTCCGGGTCGGGGATCCGGAAACAGGCCCTGGTGGAAGACTTCCAGAGCGCAGACAGGCTGTTCAGTAAAGAAGGTGTCTTGAGGCAGATCTTCGGTATCTGCCTGCTCATCGAGGTGCTTGGCACCATCGGCATCTACATGCTGTGGCCGAAAGAAATGGTCTTTGCCACGGTGGGTGACAAATTGTACAGTTCCTTTTTTCATGCGGTCTCCGCATTTTCAAATACAGGGTTCAGTCTGTATACCGGCGGCATACGAAATCCGCTGTTGGAAACATCGTATGTACTGCACCTGATGATTGCCATCTTGGTGTTCCTGGGTGGGCTTGGGTACCTGCCGCTTCTTGATCTGTTCGGCATATCCAACCTAAGAACGCGGTTGAGGCTGCCATGGAAACGTGTCGCCATCAATACCCGCATTGCATTGTACAGCGCCATCTTCATGGCCATCGCCGGTGGTGTGTTGTTCTTCCTGCTCGAAAAGGAAAACTCCCTGGTGGGTCGCAATTATTCGGAGGCAGGGATCTCGGCCCTGTTCATGGCCATCAACCGGTCATGTGCTTTTTCTACTGTCGACTTTTCCAAAGCTTCCCAGTCGGTGGTGATGCTGATGCTGTTCCTGATGTTCGTCGGTGGTGCTTCCGGATCCGTGGCGGGTGGCGTCAAAACATCCACCTTCACCGCCATCCTCCTTTCGGCTACGGCCACCATCCGCGGCAAGAAAGATGTGCAGTTCGAACGGCATGTGCTATCGTTCGATATCTTCAGCCGCTCCTTTTCCATCGTAATCTTCATGGTGGGCGCCATTGTGATGGGTGCGTTCATCCTGTGCCTGACCGACCCGAACTGGCGCGTGCTTCAGTTGCTGATGGCGGAGATGTCGGCCATCACCCTTTCCGGTCAGAGTGGTACGCCGGTGTCGGAAATGTCGGCGATCGGCCAGGCCGTGCTCATGGCATCCATGATCGTGGGAAGGGTTGGACTGCTGCTACTGCTGAATGCTTTGGGTAGAAAGCAAGGTGGCCAGCGTTTTCACTATCCCCGGGCGCAGATCATGGTCGGCTGAGGCAGGGAAGGCAGAATGTGTATCTTTGCGCCTGAACATTCAAACGCCGGCCGGATTTGCATTCAGAAACCACACTCGACAAGAAGAAGGAAGTTATTTCCGGGATGTTCGATAGCATCTCGCCCAGGTACGATTTTCTGAACCATGTGCTCTCCATGGGCATCGACATCCGCTGGCGCAACAAAGCTTTGAAGCACCTGAAGCCAGTGGCGCCGAAACAGATCCTGGATGTGGCCACTGGTACGGGCGACTTCGCCATACAGGCGCTGGACCTGCATCCCGATAAGGTGACCGGCATCGATATCTCCAACGGGATGCTGGAAGTGGGAAGGGAAAAGATCAACAAAAAAGGATTGTCGGACCGCATTGAATTGCTGGAAGGCGATTCCGAAAATATCCCCTTTGACAGCAATACTTTCGACGCGGTCACCGTTGCTTTTGGCGTGAGGAACTTCGAACATCTCGACAAAGGATTGGCTGATATCCACCGCGTATTGAAACCGGGCGGAAGGGCTGTGGTGCTTGAATTTTCAAATCCCACCACCTTCCCGGTCAAACAACTCTACCGGTTTTATTCCTCAACCATCCTGCCCTGGGTCGGTAAAAAGATTTCCAAACACGATGCTGCCTATGCATACCTGCCGGAATCGGTCAGGGCTTTCCCCGAAGGCGACCGTTTTCTGGATGTGATGCGCAGCGTGGGATTCTCAAAAGTGAACTGCGTTCGTCTTTCATTCGGCATCGCTTCCATTTATACCGGAGATAAATAAGGTTTGAACCGCATCCGACATACGGCGCTTGCCATGTTATGCCTCGTGTGCCTCTGTGTAAGCGTGCAGGCACAGAAGCAAACCGTTAAATTCCTGTCGACTTATGACAACCAGCAGTTGCATTTCGGTTTTCTGCTCGGAATCAACAGTGCCAATTTCATCGTCAAAACTTCACCCGACATTGCCAGTCTGGATTCGGTGCTATCGGTAGAGCCATATGCGCAGTCGGGATTTTCCCTCGGCATCGTTTCCGATCTTCGGATGAACCAGCACATGAACCTGCGGTTTCTGCCCACACTTTCTTTTGCCGAACGCGGACTTACATACAGGGTTCGTTCCACCAAGCAAAATGCCATCATTGAGCAGAAGAAAAATGTGGAAAGTACATTCCTGATGTTTCCGTTCAATGTCAAATACCGCGCAGCCAGGCTGAATAACTACCGTGTGTACCTGGTGGCGGGTGCCACTTATATGCTTGACCTGGCATCACAGGAAGGTGCCGACCAGAACCTGAAGCCCGAAGAAATATTTGTGAGGATCCACAAAAGTGACCTGTTGTTTGAAGTGGGCATGGGCATCGACTTCTACCTTGAATTTTTCAAATTCACCCCTGAAATCAAAATGGGTTTCGGGATTCCCGATCTGCTGGTACACGAAGACCAGATTTACTCGCAGGCCATTCGTGTGCTGCGGTCCAAGATGGTGATGTTCACTTTCTATTTCGAGTAAGTCGGTGGAATTCGGCGGCAAGGATGCTGCCGGCCATGGCTACATTCAGGCTTTCCGTTCCACGGGTTCCGCCGGGAATTCGTAATGAACCAGTGGCCTCTTTTGCGAGTTCCGGTTTCAATCCATGAGATTCACTGCCCAGGAGAATGAGGCCTGGCGCGATGTCCTGCCGGTCAAACAGGTTGTCGCCATCCAGGGTGGTGGCCCAGATGGGACTATGGCTTTCACGAAAGAGTTTCATCAAAGGTTGCAGGTCCATATAAAAAACCGGCACCCGGAAGACGGAACCCATGGTTGACTGAACTGTTTTGGGATTGAACAGATCGGCACAGTCGGGCGAGCAGATCATGCAGGGATGCCCGAACCAGTCGGCTGTACGCACCAGTGTGCCCAGGTTGCCGGGGTCACGGATGCCGTCACATATGAAAGCGGTGCGCCCGCGTATCATCTCCGGTGAAAAATCGGTCTGGGGAATTTCTGCCACTGCAACGATGCCGGGCGGTGTGCTCAATGCAGAGACGGTGGCGAGTTGGTCGGATGTGGCGGTATGGAAAAAGGGTTGTTCTGGCCCCATGGTGGCAAGGATTTCTTCCGATCCTGCTATCAGCTTGAGGGGAACACCCGAGGCCAGTGCTTCTGCCACGGCCTTGTGTCCTTCCACCATGAAGCAGGCAGATGCTGCCCGTCCCTTCTTGGTATGGAGGGAACGGATCCATTTGATTTGTGCTTTGCTGAGCGATTTCATTGATGTAATCTCCTTGTGGTATGGCGCTTGCGGTGAATATAGTAAATTTGCGTCGCGCTGATGACAACCCTGCCCAACCAAATATCTTTCCGGCGATTCGCATGGATGCCGATCCTGTTGCTGACGCTGGCAGGGTGCAGCATTACCAGGCATTTGCCCGAAGGCAGTTCATTGCTTGTGAAAAATCAAGTAACCGTGGAAGGCGCTCCGGAAATCGATAAGGAGGCGCTGCAATCCCTTATCAAGCAAAAGCCGAACCGAAAGATCCTGGGGTTGTTTCGGTTTCACCTGGCCGTTTACCAGGCTGCCGGATCAAAGAAGGAAACCAAGATGAGAAAGTTCATGCGGAACACCATCGGGGAAGAACCGGTGCTGCTCGATAGCATGTTAACCGAACGTACCTCCCGGCAACTGCAGCTGTACATGCGAAGCAAAGGTTTCTTCAATGCCGAAGTGAAAGACACGGTGACCTTCAGAAAAAGGCATATGCAAAGGAAGCAGCGCCGGAAATCGTTGGTGCATTATATGGTTACGGCCGGTAAGCCGTACACCATTCGCAATGTGATGTATGATATCGCGGATCCGGTGTTGAAAGGCATCGTGGCAGGTGAGAGGGAGTCGCGAACGCTGTTGAAAACAGGCAACCGGTACGACGTGGATGTGTTGCATGCGGAAAGGAAGTGGATCAATGCTGAACTCAGGAATCGGGGCTACTATACCATCGCCCAGGATTATATTTATTTTAAGGTGGACAGTACGGTGGGCAACCGCCAGGTGGATCTGTTCCTCGGGATCAAAGACTTCACCCGCAAATCGGGCGATTCCCTTGTAACGGTTTTTCACCATCCCTATACCATCGGGAATATATTTGTGTACCCCCGGTACAAGCTGCTGCAGCAAGGTCAGGTAAATCCTGATACGACGTATACCCAACAGGCGGACTTCCTGCATACCGGCCCGATGGAGTTCAAACCGGAGGCCCTTCTTCGCTGCATCTTCCTTGAAAAGGGTTCCCTTTATCAGGAAAAGAATTCTGACAATACCTACCGCCGGTTGGCTTCTTTGGGGCAATTCAAGTTTGTGGATGTGGCGTTCGTTCCCGCAGCCGACAGCGGCTATGTGCTGAACAGCTTCATTCGCCTGACGCCGTCGCCCCTGCAATCGGTTTCTTTGGAAACGGAAGGAACCCACTCGGGCGGCAACCTGGGCATCGCCGGCAACCTGGTGTACCGCCACCGGAACGCCTTCCACGGGGCCGAGATCCTGGAGGTGAAGTTCAAAGGCGCGCTCGAAGCGCAGAAGTCGCTGAACCTGCAGAACGACAGCATTACGCGCGACAAGTCGCCTTTCAATACGGTGGAGTTCGGGCCGGAAGTGACCCTGCAGATCCCCAAATTTTTGGTGCCATTCAGGTACGAGCATGTTTCGCAATACTTCAACCCCCGCACCACCATACAGGTGTCGTACTTCTTCCAGCGCCGTGCCGATTACCTCCGCCGCATCGGAAAAGTGGCGCTGGGTTATAAATGGAGGGAGTCGTCCACAAAAACCCATATACTCACGCCGGTGGATTTCAACTATGTGAAAGTACACCTTGAACCCGCCGCACTCGAAGTGCTGGAAAGCCGCCAGAACATTTTCCTGCTGAACAGCTACCAGGACCACCTTACCCTCGGAAGTAGCTACAGCTTCATCTTCAACAACCAGGAAAAGTCCGATGCCCGCCATTTCTCATTTTTCAGGGCCGATGCGAAGATCGCCGGGAACATACTTCGGGGAATCTATAACCTCGGAAGCAGCGTGGATACCGGTGATGGTTATACATTGCTCGGGGTGCGGTTCGCACAGTATGCCCGCATGCACCTGGACTACCGGCATTATTTTACCCTGCGCCACGATGACCAACTGGTGCTTCGGCTGAGCGGGGGAGTGGGCGCTCCGTATGGCAACCTGATGGTGTTGCCGTTGGAAGAAAGCTTTTTCGGAGGCGGCGCCAACGGCATGCGTGCCTGGAAGGTGCGTTCGCTGGGACCCGGTAGCTACAGCGGTATCAGTAACTTCGACCAGACAGGTGATATCCGCATAGAAGCCAATGCAGAGTATAGGTTCGGGATCATCAAGTCGTTAAAAGGAGCCCTCTTCGCCGATGCGGGCAACATCTGGCTGATGCGGAAAGATGATGCCCGTCCGGGAGGCGAATTCACCGGCTCATTCTACAAAGACCTCGCACTTGGCATTGGAACCGGCCTCCGGTTCGATTTTACCTTCTTCATCATCCGCCTCGACATGGGCCTGAAAACCATTGATCCGGCTTTTGATTACGGAGAACGGTTCACGCTGCAACGCCTGTTCGACCGCACGTGGAAAGACAACTACTTTAATTCGAACGGGCAACGCTATCCTTTCGCGAATGTGAATTTGGGGATCGGATATCCGTTTTAAGAGTTGCGAGTTTCAAGTTGCGAGTCTCAAGTTTCAAGTTTCAAGTCTCAAGTTGGTAGCATCCATTCAATTGGAGCATTGTGCCCGGTAGTTTTTCAATGGGGACAGACCATTCTCGGGCCGTATATCAACTCTTAACTCGCGACTTGAGACTCTCTACCTGCCTTTCGGTCGTGTAAATGGTCATTGCTCCCGCTGGTCGGGTCAATACGCGGCGCTGTCAAAGGCTTCCTTCGGTCGCGTCAATGAAACCCGGGTCCCATTAACTATTAACTATTAACTATTAACTATTGACTATTGACTATTGACCATTGACCATTATTAATGCCCATTGACTACTAACGACTTACGACTTACGACTCACGACCCAATTGCGATCAGGCGATATTTTTTTAGCTTTGCCTGTTATTCTTAAATACCCATTGCATGTCACTTAAAAAGATTGAAGCGCTGTTGGGCGATCAGGCAGACTCTCTCCTGAACCACAAGTGTGAAACCATTGATAAGAAAATGCTTCATCAGCCGGGCCCTGATTTTATCGACAGGGTCTTCTCACTGACACAGCGGAACAACCAAACGGTGCGGAACCTTTCCGCCCTGTATCAGCATGGTCGCCTGGCACATACCGGTTACCTATCCATCCTTCCGGTGGATCAGGGTATTGAGCATTCAGCCGGGGCGTCTTTTGCTCCGAATCCCATTTATTTTGATCCTGAGAATATCGTGAAGCTGGCCATTGAAGGTGGTTGCAATGCCGTGGCATCTACCTATGGTGTACTCGCTTCTGTATCCAGAAAATATGCGCACAAGATTCCGTTCATCGTTAAGATCAACCACAACGAACTGCTGACCTACCCCAATAAGTACGATCAGGTGATGTTCGGTACCGTTGAGGAAGCATGGAACCTGGGCGCTGTAGCCGTAGGCGCCACCATCTACTTCGGTTCAGAAGAGTCATCCCGCCAGATCGTGGAAGTGGCCCAGGCATTCGAACGTGCCCATGAGCTGGGAATGGCCACTGTGCTATGGTGCTACCTGCGCAACAGCGGGTTCAAGGTGGACGGGGTGGATTACCACACCGCTGCCGATATCACCGGCCAGGCAAACCACCTGGGTGTGACCATTCAGGCA
Organism: Flavobacteriales bacterium; assembly: GCA_020635855.1. Taxonomy (NCBI): domain Bacteria; kingdom Pseudomonadati; phylum Bacteroidota; class Flavobacteriia; order Flavobacteriales; species Flavobacteriales bacterium. The sequence goes on from JACJYZ010000002.1 coordinate 855,620, forward strand.
GACATCATTAAACAGAAATTGCCCACCAACAATGGTGGATTCAATGCCATTAAATTTGGCAAAACGCATCCGAAAGTATACGACCAACTGACTTCTCCGCATCCGATCGACCTGTGTCGCTACCAGGTGGCTAATTGCTACATGGGCCGTGCCGGTCTGATCAATTCGGGTGGAGAATCCAAAGGGGCCTCCGATATGTCCGAAGCCGTACAAACCGCTGTGATCAATAAGCGAGCGGGTGGCCAGGGACTGATTTCCGGAAGAAAGGCCTTTCAAAAACCCATGAAGGAAGGAGTGGAACTGCTCCAGGCCATTCAGGACGTGTATCTTTCTGCGGATATTGATCTGGCATAATTCAGATCAAAACCTATAGTAGAGTTATATGGGTTGGTTTAAAAGAATCAAGGAGGGAATAACTACGTCCACCCGGGAAAAGAAAGAAACCCCGGAAGGTCTGTGGTACAAATGCCCGTCGTGCAAAGAAATTGTTCCCAAGCAAGACCATGAGGATAACCAGTATGTGTGTACCTCATGCAACTACCATCAACGCATCGGCCCCGCCGAGTACTTCAAGATCCTGTTCGACAAGAACAAGTTCGAAGAACTCGATCCATATATGGAAGCCGCCGATCCCCTCCATTTCGAGGACACCAAGAAGTACACCGACCGGTTGGTGCAGTCGCAGAAGAAGACAAATGCACACGATGCCATCATGTCGGCCTTCGGCAAGATCGAACGGCACAATGTGGTGATAGCCTGCATGAACTTCGACTTCATAGGTGGTTCCATGGGCGCTGTGGTAGGGGAGAAGATTGCCCGGGCAATTGACTTCGCCATTGCGAGGAAGGCACCGTTCCTGATGATCTCCAAGTCGGGTGGCGCCCGCATGATGGAAGCTGCCTTTTCCCTGATGCAAATGGCCAAGACCGCTGCCAGGCTTGGGGTGCTGGCGCAAAAGCGCATCCCTTACATTTCGCTGCTCACCGATCCGACCACCGGGGGTGTAACCGCATCTTTTGCCATGCTGGGCGACCTTAACATCGCTGAACCGGGTGCCCTCATCGGCTTCGCCGGTCCGCGTGTGGTGAAGGAAACAATAGGGAAGGATTTACCGGAAGGATTTCAAACCGCAGAGTTCGTGCTCGAACACGGCTTCCTCGATAGCATTGTGGACCGTCGCGAACTGAAAAGCAAGATCTCGTTGATGATCCGCCATTTCAAAGGCTGAGCCCCTTATTGCATCGGTAAGTTGAACTCGATGCCCGCCATAAAACGTGGCGTTTCGGGAATGTTTCTGTTTGCCTTGAACAGGTCTGACATCCGGTATTCTGCGAAGATCACAACAAATTGAAAGCCCAGCTTGCTGAATAGTCCGTACTGCAAGGTCTCATGCAGCCCTTCCCTGGAAACCACGGTTTTGATACGCGTGCCGTCCGGCATGTCGTCGATGGTTTTGTGGTTGGCGCCCAGCACACAGTTACCGTATCCGCCCAGGTCGATGTAGTTGCCCAGGATGTTTCCGCGTCTGGGAGAAAGGGAAATCCGGAAGAATGCATTTGAGGTGAGCAGGTGGAACCGCATCTTCTCGCTGCTGTGGCGAACCGTATCCGGTATCGCTTTGTTATCGGTTTGCTTGATGGCGAATACATCGTATGCGTAGCCCAGGCTGATGCCCGTTGCCAGCAGCTGGTTGATCCTGAGTTTATACGTGTAGCCAAGGCGCGACTGGATGCTGGATGCGCCATTGATGCGTCCGTTCTTTTCCGCCTGACCGCCATGTGAACCGAAGCCCACATATTCAAACACAAAGTGCCTCCGGTTGGGGCCGTACATATCCGGAACCGTATCGCCCGCAACATCTTCTTCCATCAATACTGCCTGTCCGTAAGCCTGCATGAGCCAGCCCGGTAACAGGATCAATATGCATATCACAACACTTCTCATCTGCAGAACTTCTTATTTGAATACATAGGTATGAACATAACCGCGGAAACATACAGAAAGCTGGTCGCCGGGTTTGAACTGATACATGCTTAGCGTTAGCGGCGTGTGGGATTGCACTTGTATGACGGCATACCTTCTGAGCATGCCACTGGCGTTTGCGATGTGATAATAGATGAGGTAGGGTTTGGCGCGACTTGCATTCATCGCACTTATAGGTTCATGCTCGTCATCCTCCCGCTGTGTGAACAGGGGGGGAGTGGCAAACATGTTCATCGTGTCCAGGCCGCTTGTGTCACGGATGTCCACTTCAATGTAGCCGGTGGAATCTACCGCGAACTCGAAAGTAGGCTTGGGTATCTTCATTTCTTTGGTGAAGAAAGATGCCTGGGGTACACCGTATCCGTGGGCATAATCGAAATACGGGTACAGGTGTCCCGATTGCTGGAGCAGTTCCAGCATTTGCATGTTGGTAAGCGTGGTGTCTTTCTGCCAGGCACAGGCGGCGAACCCGGCCACAAGCGGACTTGCGAATGAAGTGCCGCTGGTTTCCTCAAGGTTTCCCGTTCCATGTCCTGTGGAAGCCATCACCGTACCGAACGCAGAAACATTGGGCTTCAGGCGATGGTCAACGGTAGGGCCGATCGAACTGAAATCACTTTTGTACCCTGTATTGGGATTGATGGCGCCCACGGTCAGGATGCTGTCGGCGTCGCCCGGACTGGCAATGTGCTTCCACCGGTTGTCGCCTTCGTTGCCCGCTGCATTCACCACCAGGATGCCTTTGGATGCCGCCATCGTAGCCGCCCTTGCGATGAGGCTGGTTTTGCCGTTCATGTCTTCCGGGAAGTAGCGTTGCACGGTGTACCCGAGTGAACTGTTGATGATCTGTACCCCTTGTTTGTCTGCCCACTCCACGGCGGCCAGCCAGTTTTTTTCTTCGGAAAAGGGTTCGTGGATGACATTTTCAGTTCGCGCCAGCAGGAACTCTGCGTCGGGTGCAAGTCCGACCGGTATGCTGTCGTAGATGCCCGCAATACACGACAGCACCATGGCGCCGTGTGTGCTATAGCCGTAGACCCATTCTTGTTTCTTAACAAAGTCGTACGTTGAGATGATGTGGTGCTGACTGCGGATGTGTTGGAATACAGGGTCGGTGTCTACACCTGGAAAACCCGCATCCAGTATGGCGATTCGGATGCCACGGCCTGTAAGCCCGGCCTCTTTGAAAAGCGCTCCTTCCATGAATGCGGTTTGCTGTACAAGGAGGTCGGTTTGCCTGCAGTTGAGTTTGCCGGTTGTTTGCCACGCCGGTTCAAGAAGCATTGGAGTCATTGCTTCTACTTTGCTTACGAATGGCAATGAACGGATGGTGTTCAACTGGTCGTGTTTTGCATATATGGCCAGCGCATTGAACCACCGGCTCGGGTAATCAATCGAATCACATATTGAACCTACTTCACGGATGTACCGAGGGTCAACCGGTATGTCGGTGCTGTCGAATACGGGAATACCGGCTGTCTTCCTTCGCTGAATCGCCAACGGGTCAAAGAAGGCATACGGATCAAACGCCTGCCCTCCCTTGTCGGTAAAGTACACCCAATATGGGGTGGAAGTGGTAACGGTTTCTGGTGCAGTTGCCTGGCCCATGGTCAAGGTCCCGTACATCAAACCTAGTCCGCAAAACCATCCTGTCTTCACTATTCGGGAGATATCCATTAAATTCGGGCGATTGAATCAACAAGAATAATAAAATTAACGATATGAGCCGGAGCTATATTGATCTCAGAAGTGATACCGTTACCAAACCCACACCCGCCATGTTGCAGGCCATGGTGGCGGCCGCGGTGGGCGACGACGTATTTGGAGAAGACCCTACGGTGAAAGCCCTGGAGGCGGAAATGGCGAGCCGTTTCGGGATGGAAGCCGGTTTGTATGGAGTGTCGGGTACGATGACCAACCAGGTGGCGATCCGCACGCATACCGTTCCGGGTGATGAGATCATTTGCGATGAGTTCAGTCATATCTACAACTATGAAGGCGGTACACCCGCCATGTTATCCGGTGCATCCATCCGCGTTGTCTACGGTCGCAACGGCATTCTGTTGCCTGAAGATATAACGCGGAACATCAAAACGGATACGGACTGGCACACCCGTACACGCATGGTGGTGGTTGAAAACAGTTGCAACATGACCGGCGGCAATTATTATTCGTTGGATCAGATCAGGGCGTTGTCTGCAGTGTGTCGGGACAAAGGATTGATCTTCCACGTGGATGGTGCCAGGATTTTCAACGCCCTGGTGGCTTCAGGTGCGGATGCATCGGAATATGGAAAGCATGTCGACAGCATTTCCATATGCTTGTCGAAAGGGCTCGGGTGCCCGGTAGGATCGGTGCTGGTTGGAAGTAGCGACATGATCAAACGCGCCCGCAAGGTGCGCAAAGCCATCGGTGGCGGGATGCGACAGGTGGGGGTGCTGGCGGCTGCCGGCCTGTATGCGCTCGAGCACCATGTGGGCCTGCTGAAGGAAGATCATCGCAGGGCGGCTGCGCTGGCAGCTGCATTAAATACACTTTCGTATGTGGAGGAAGTGGCCGATGTGTTCACCAACATTCTTGTGTTTCGCCTGAAAGATGAGGTGCAGGCCGACAAGTTTCTGGCTTACCTGAAGGAACAAGGCATCCTGGCCTTTTCCGTTCGCCCCCAAACCATCCGCTTTGTAACCCACCTTGACTTTACCGATGAGATGCTGGAAAAGACGTTGGAAGCGGTGAAGGGGTTTGAGTTGAAAGTCTCAAGTGGCGAGTCTCAAGTGAAGAGTTGAGATTGTGCCTGTGAATGTATTGCCTGCAAGCAGCTTATCGACGTCGGTTGCCAACTTGAAACTTGAGACTTGTAACTCGCAACTTCACCCCAGCATTTCCCGCTCAAAGTTGCACCATTCACATGTTTCTTCTCCGCAGCCCGGACTGAATTTCTGTGCCATGATTTGCTGGTAGGTGTCTTTGATCTGTGCCCTTACGATGCCTTCGTCGGCAGGTGTGATGAAGATCTTTTCTTTTGCAAACGCATCTTTTTCATCCGGTTCGATGAAGTCGATCTCTCCGGATTGTACCGCCCAGTTCGTGCGTTTGTCCGCATCCACCAATAACTTGTAAAACACCAGCTGCCGCCAGTAGTTGCCGCCATCGGGGTGCTTGTCGTTCGGGCTTTGAAGCTTGCTCTTGCCGTTGGCCACCTTGCCGGTTTTGTAATCCACCACGTTCACATGGTTGCCTTCGAACTCGATCTTGTCGAGCGTTCCGTTTACCGGCACACCGTCAATTTCCACCTGGCGGATGTGGTATTCGGTAACCACCACCGGGTTCCATGACGATGAGTAATGGGCATGGTATCTTCTGAGGATGTCTTCGCCCTGGTGCAGGCGATCTTCAAATTGCAGTGTGGTGAATGCAGCGGGATGTCGGTGCATCTCATGTCTGAAGCAATCTACCAGGAAGTCGGCATCCGGTAATGCTTCTTTGTCCTTCCATTGGTTGAAAAAGCGTCGGAGTGCATCGTGGATCACCGTTCCGAATGCCATGTACTGGTTCTCCACGGTGGGAACGCGCAGGATGTGATCGTAGAAAAAGGCGATCGGGCACTCGAGGTATTTGTTCAGATGGGTCACGTTCATCTGGTAGTGTTGCAGCAGTTCTGCGACCCGTTGTGATTCGGCTTCGGGCAGGGTGAGTTCCGGAGAGGGTAACAGCAACAGTGCTTGCAGCCGGATCAGGTCTTCTTCCTTGGCAGCTGGATGTGTGACCTGCATGGTTCCGCCTTCCAGCAATTCATCCACGAACAGGCAACGCTCAAGTTCTTTTTGGTCGCGGCTGGTTGGATAAATGAGTGTGAGTGAACGCATGGCGCGTGTCATGGCAACATAGAACAGGCGCCGACTTTCTTCGGTGTCGCTGTCTTCACCGGCCTGTGTCAGTGTATCCGGGAAGGTGAAGCGGTTGTTGCCTCCCTTCCTGCTGCTTTCCCACTGATCTTTGGTGGCGTCGATGATGTACACATGTTCGAACTCAAGCCCTTTGGAACCGTGTGCCGTCACCAGGTTGATGCCACCTTCATGGTCGATGGATTTTTCCAGCGGCAGGCTGAGTCGGTTGGCTTCCATCAACTCCAGTGTCTCCAGGAAACCGGCGAGGGTGAGTTTGCGCTGGCGGTTGGTTTCGGCGCGGGCAAACGAAAGAAAAGTACTCACGGCCTGCAGATGCCAGATGCGTTGCGGTGAGGCCAGGAGGTGTTTCATGAACCCGCTTTTGTCCAGCACCGTCTCGATCCACAGGGGGAGGGGCAGGTGGTGTGCATCGCGGATGGCATCTTCCAGCCAGGTGTTGAGCCGGATCACGGCCTGGGGGTCTTCCAGTTCGAGGGTGGCGAGCAGCAGGTGATCGCCGGTCAGCTCCCGCCAGGAAGCATGAGGTTTGGATTTGGCGGCCATGCGGATGGCCAGTTTAAGTACGTCTCTGCGGTTGAGGTTGGCAAAAGGGAAGTGCAACAGTTCAAAAAGCAGGGACTCGCCGCTCAGGATCCGCTGGTTTTCTTTTGCGCAGTAGTTGAATACGGTGATGAGCTGCCGAATGATGGGCAGTGTGAGCACATCCACCTTACGGCCGGTTTTATATGGGATGCCCTGCTGCTCCAGGATGCGGATGAAAGGTTCTGCGGAGGCGTGGTTGCGGTAGATTACCGCCATGTCTTTGTAGAGCGTTCCTTGGTTGTGGCGTGCCCGGATGCTGTCGGTGAGAACCTGCAAGGCATGCAGGTTGTTGGGGCATTCCCATACCGCGGGTTCGTCTTTCAGGTGGGCGAAGGCAGGGTGACGCGCCACCAGGGTTTTGTTGAGCCCCGGCAGGTGCGAATTGTTCAGTCGCTCGGTGTTGTGTTCGATCAGTCGCCTTGCCTCATCGAGGATCACCTGGGATGAACGGTAGTTTTCGGTGAGGACGACGGTTCGCAGATGTTGCCGGTAAAGTGTGCAGAAGTCGAGGATGTTCCGGATGTTGGCGCCCTGGAAGCGAAAGATCGATTGGTCGTCATCGCCCACCACGAACACGTCGGGTTTTTCCCAATAAGACGCAAGCAATTGGAGGATCTCGTTTTGTGCACCGTTGGTATCCTGGTATTCATCCACCAGGAAATATGGGTATCGCTCTTGCTGCAGTTGCAGGAATTCAGGCTGTTCCTTGAAGGCCCGGAGTACCCATAGGATCATGTCGGCATAGTCGTAACGCCGCAACTCATTCATGATGTCCTGGTAGCGTTGAAACAGGGAGGCACCTGCGAGCAGTTTCTCCATCCGCTCCTGAACCGGTTTGATCTTGTTGGGATTGGGATCACCCGCCTGGATGCCCTGTTTGGCATTGGCCCGTTTGTATGTGAATTCCTCCAGGGTTGGCAGTTCATCCAGGTATTGCTTCACTGTATCCTTAATGGTCTGCTCGGTCCAGTCTTCGCTTTTCATCACCTGGAACAAATGCTGCAGGCGGCTTACATCGCTATAAGGATCACCTTTGAATCGTTTCAGCAGGTGGTCTTTGGGGAGTTCTTCGATCAGACGTTTCATCACTTCCAGCCTTTCCAGGTCTGTGATGGGCTCGAAATCGCGTACCCCGAATACGTCAGGATTGGCCAGGATCAGATCATTGCAGTATCCGTGAAAAGTGAAGATGCCTACACGGTGGGCGGTCGGACCGATGAATTGCAGCAACCTCCTGCGCATCGCCACTGTTCCGGCTTCGGTGAAGGTGAGGCATAGGATCTCTTCGGGGTGCAACTGCAGGTCGGGGTGTTGCAGCATGTAAGCGATCCGCGCAGCCAGTACCTGCGTTTTTCCGGTACCCGGTCCGGCAAGTACAAGCACCGGACCTTCTATGCTTTCCACCGCAAGGCGTTGCCCGGGATTGAGCCGTTCAAGCACTTCGTCAAATCCGAATTTTGCAGCTGTTTGTGGGGGTGTACTTTGCATAGATATGTTACCTTGCGAAGGTACAAAAATGAACAGGCGGTTAAAGCTGTACGATTTTTACCCAAATTTGACCTTTAGGAATAATTTCCGTTAATTGGACTTTCAAATGCAAAGTGTAGGGCATTCTTTTAATCGTTGTTTTCGGGGACATGAAGATCAGGTACAGAGCCGGTAGTCGTCGTTTTGCGTGCATGGTTTCGCTGGCGATCCTGGCCGGAAGTACCACCGTTTCGGCTCAAAAGGGAAAGGCGGGAAGCGTTACCCTATCTGCCGCATCCACCGTCGTTAACGAATACACATACCTCACCGCAGATGTTGCGGCCGGAAGCACCGGCATCACCGTTAACAACAGTGCGCTGAACGCCAATGGTCGGTTCTCTGCTGCACTGGCCACCGGCGATCTGGTGTTCATTTATCAGGCGCAGGGAGCAACCCTGGATGGTGCTCCCAATGACATCACCTATGGTGCGGTACTGAACTACGTCTCATCCGGCCAGTATGAATTCGCACAGGTACTAGGTGTGCCCAATGCCAATACCATCGAACTGGATTGCGGATTGCAGCATGATTATGCCGATAGCGGACATGTGCAGGTGATCCGGGTGCCCCGTTATGCAGACCTTACCATTAACAGCGGTTCAAAGGTAACAGCTCCGGCGTGGGATGGTCAGACGGGTGGACTGGTGATCATTGAAGTGGAAAATGACCTGGTGGTGAACGGAACCATGGATGCCAGCGGACTTGGCTTCCGGGGAGGCAGACTGGATACCCAGACCGACTGGGGTTTTTATGGTGTGAAGAATTTGGATCCCAAGTTTGGTGGAGAGAAGGGTGAGGGGATCGGGGGATACCAGGCGTATTATGATGCAACCATCGGAGGTAGATACTCACGTGGTGCACCGGCCAACGGCGGTGGTGGAGGTAACTCCCACAACTCCGGCGGTGGTGGAGGTGGCAATGGCGGAGATCCGCTTGCGTGGCTGTCAACCGGCAACCCGGATACAAGTCAACCCGGATGGATCCAGGCTTGGGAACTGGAAGCTGCCGGCTTTCACACGTCCGTTTCATCCGGAGGTGGAAGAGGCGGATACACATGGAGCGATTTGAATGCCGATGCCACTGTGGTGGGCCCTGAACAGGCGGCCTGGTCAGGAGACAACCGAAAGCCTTTGGGTGGGTTTGGAGGAAGACCACTCGATTATTCTTCAGGCAGACTTTTTCTCGGCGGCGGCGGTGGAGCGGGCGACAGCAACAATGGCGACGGCGGTGTGGGCGGTGAAGGAGGCGGTGTCATCTTTGCGATGGTGTATGGCGATATCAGCGGATCGGGACAAATCATATCGAACGGAGTCAAAGGCGGGGATGCATGTTGTGCCGGTTTTTCATCCGGAGGAAATGATGGTGCAGGTGGTGGTGGCGCAGGCGGAACGGTTATTCTCAACACGTTGGGCAGCGCATCGGGCGTTACCGTGCAGGCCAATGGCGGCAGTGGAGGTTCCCAGTTCAACAAACCCAGCGCCGGTTCAAACACCGAAGCAGAAGGTCCTGGTGGTGGTGGTGGTGGTGGCCATGTGGCCATTTCCAATGGTGCGTTGACCGTTACGGCATCGGGTGGAAAGAATGGCACCACGAATGCAACTTCCCTTACGGAGTTCCCACCGAATGGTGCTACTTCCGGCCATGCCGGTACCATAAACGGCACCATTGGAGGATTCGACCTTGCGATCAATGATACAACGGTGTGCCTGGGCGGCTCAGTTGATTTGGCACCGAATATTGTCGGCACCGCCCCCGGCGGACTTACCGTTACCTGGTGGGATGCGGAAGTGGGTGGCAATCTGCTGGCAACGGGAAGTCCGCTTGCATTAGGCCCCCTCAACGCTGATACAACGCTTTATGTGGGTACATGCCCGGGTACGTTCAGGGTTCCTGTTACTGTTACGGTGGGTGCTTCCCTGTCTGTGGATGCCGGCAGCAACGTGACCATCTGTTCCGGTGGCAGCGTACAACTTAACGCATCAGGTGGCGTCACTTACGTGTGGTCGCCTTCCACGGGTCTTTCCAATCCGAACATCGCCAACCCTATTGCCAATCCTTCTTCCACCACCACTTATCATGTGACAGTAACCAATGGCGGCGGATGTTCCGGAACCGATTCGGTGGAAGTGAGTGTGGGGTCGTCCCTCAACATATCGGTAACAGCTGATGCCACGATTTGCGATGGAAGCAATGTTCAGTTGGCAGCCACGGGTGGGGGTACAAAGTTCACATGGTCGCCGGCGGCCACGCTAAGTGATTCGACCGTTTTCAATCCGGTGGCCACGCCCACATCTACCACTAAGTACTATGTGCTGGTGGAGGATACGTCCGGCGGATGCAGCCACCTGGATTCTGTTACCATTGCCGTTGCACCCATACCATTGGCTGAAGCAGGTGCCGGCGCTACCTTGTGTATGGGTGACAGCATACAGCTGAATGGCAGTGGTGGCGGAACCTATGCATGGTCTCCGGTTGTAGGATTGAGTGATCCGAACATCGCCATGCCTTATGCAAGACCATCTGCAACCACCACCTATTACCTCACCGTTACCGGTGCCGGAGGATGTTCTGCTATCGATTCAGTGGCTGTTGTTGTTAATCCCGTACCCAGTGCCGAAGCAGGAACGGATGTGACCATGTGTCTGGGAAGTGCCACCCAATTGAATGGCAGCGGTGCTGGTACGTACCTGTGGAGTCCGTCAACCGGGCTTAACAACGCAACGATTGCCAACCCGGTCGCAAATCCCACATCCACTACTACGTACTGGCTGACCGTAACGAATGCGTTCGGTTGCAAGGACAGTGATTCGGTGGTGGTCAGCATCGGTACCAATCTGACGGTGACCGTAACAGCGGATACGGCCATCTGTCCGGGTGATTCCGTTCAGCTATCGGCGTCGGGCGGGAACAGCTACCAGTGGACGCCCGCATCCACATTGAACAACGACACAATTTTTAATCCGGTGGCCACACCGGTTGCGCTTACCTATTATTACGTGCAGGTTACCGATACCGCCGGTTGCACGGGTTATGATTCCGTGTTGGTATCGTTGAGAACTCCACCGCCGGCTGATGCGGGCACCAATCAGCTCATGTGTGCCGGTGATTCTGTTCAACTGCAGGCGACGGGTGGAATTGATTATGTATGGGGACCTTCGGGCGGATTGAGCCAGGTGGGTGTATCCAATCCGAAAGCAAGTCCTTCCGGCGATATGACCTATTACGTGACCGTGACGGATACGTATGGGTGCGCAGCTACGGATAGCATGGAGGTGAACATCAACCCCGGACCCAATGTGAACTTCTCTAACACCGGTGGATGCACGGGTGATTCGATCCGTTTCACCGACCTGTCCAACAGCGTGGGCGGTAGCATCACCGGATGGAAATGGACTTTTGCCGGTACCGGTACCAGCAACCTGCAGGACCCGGTGTACCTGTTTGCAGGGTCGGGTACATACCTGGTGAAGCTTGTGGCAACGGATTCCGTGGGATGTTCGGATTCCATTCAAAAAGGTGTGACCCTCGGTGCCAAACCTACGGTAAACTTCAATGATACTGCATCCGGTTGCGGAAGCCTGTATGTTCAGTTCAGTAATTTCTCGAACGGTGGAACCCTGTATGCATGGGATTTCGGAGATGGTTCCACATCGTCACAGAACAGCCCTGCTCACAACTATACGTCTCCCGGAAACTATGATGTTACACTTGTTGTGACCAATGGTTCAAGCGGCTGCTCGGATTCACTAACCTATGCGGATATGATACGTGTTTATTCGAATCCGGTGGCGGAATTCAATTACTCGCCGACCGATATTTCTGCCGGACAGGAAGTGCAGTTTACGGATGTAACTTCCGGCGGTACGGCATGTACATGGTATTTTGCTGATGATAACTCTACGTCAAGCGCTTTCAATCCCACCCATGTATTTCAGGATACCGGTTGTTTTGATGTATCGATGATTGCCTGCAGCAGCATGGGATGTACGGATACCTCTGTTCATCAGTTGTGTATATCGGAAGATGTAAAACTGCATATTCCCAATACCATCACTCCCAACCAGGACGGGTCGAATGATACATGGATTATTACCAACCTCGATCGGTACCCGGCGGCTGTGATTCGTCTTTACAACCGGAATGGGAACCTACTTCAGACATTCACATCTTATCGGAATGATTTCGGCGGGATGATCGATGGGAAAGATCTGCCGGCTGCACCTTATTACTACATGCTGGATCTCGGTGACGGATCGGATGTGATTAAAGGAATACTGACCATAATCAGATGACCATGAGACAAGGTGGCATGAAACCGGGTGTATGGATTGGGGCATTGTTGCTGCTTGCTTTGCCGTTTATGGGTCGTGGACAGCAGTTGCCGGTGTTCAGTCATTACATGTTTAATCGTGTGTTGCTGAATCCTGCCGTTGCCGGTTCAGACCCTTTTATCAATATTCAACTGAACCATCGCAGCCAGTGGGTGGGCTTTGAAGATGCGCCGGTAACGCAGGTGCTTAGCGGGCACGGTGTGTTACCCAATGGAAAGATGGGTGTGGGAGGTTATATGTTCAATGATGCTGCCGGGCCTTTTCACCGGATCGGGTTGAACCTGGCGTATGCTTACCATCTTCAGCTTGGAGAAGTGAACCTGGTCATGGGCCTGTCGGGCGGATTGCTTCAGTACAGTGTAGACGGAAGGCAAATGGAACTGTATGACGCCACCGACCAGTTGATAGACCTGAATACACGAGACAAAGACATCACCCCTGATGCCAACTTCGGGATGTATCTCTACAATGACAAGCTGCATGTGGGTATTTCAGCCCTGCACCTGCTGGAAGGGCGGTTGCAGTTTTTTAATGGCAAACCGCTCCCGGCATCCATCCCGCTGGAGAATCACTACTACTTGATGGCCGGATATGAGATAGATACGCGGGGTAAACTCAAAGTGGAGCCTTCGTTATTGGTTCATGCGGTCAAGGCCAACCCTGTGCAGGTGCATGTGAACACGAACCTGTTGTTTGATGAAAAGATCTATGCCGGCATTTCTTACCGGACGGGTGATGCGGTGGTGTTGCTGGCCGGTGCGGTTATCAAGGAACACTTCAAGGTGATTTACTCTTATGATTTCCTGTATTCCTCATTAAGGTCATCCAACAGCGGATCGCATGAGATTACGCTGGCATACAGTCTCGCTTACAAGAGCGGAGACGGGCCCCTGAAACGCAGATATAAGTTGAACCGGGTTCACGTCAATTAGCCCGGTTTCCCTAAGCTGATAATGTTTTGCGGGATCGGGGGAATGAGTATCTTTGACTCCCGATGAAAAGTAAGGTATTGTTTGTTTTCGGTACAAGGCCGGAAGCCATTAAAATGGCACCGGTTATACGCGAACTAAAGTTACACGGTACCGCATTGGATGTGAGGGTATGTGTGACTGCCCAGCACCGGGAAATGCTTGATCAGGTGTTGGAATTCTTCGAAATAACTCCCGAATACGATCTTGATATCATGAAGCCCGGTCAGGGATTGCATGGATTGACAGCGGCCGTGCTGCAGGAAGTAAAGCCTGTGTTGGATGACTTCCAGCCAGATCTGGTGCTCGTTCATGGTGACACGACCACGACGATGGCCACCACTTTGTCTGCATTCTATAATCATGTGCCTGTTGGTCATGTTGAAGCGGGTTTGCGCACCTACGATATGCAGGCGCCTTTTCCGGAGGAAGCCAATCGTGTTTTAACGGGTAGACTTGCAACGTATCATTTTGCTCCCACTTCCCGCGCTGCAGATAATCTGACAAAAGAAGGTGTGGATAAGGCTGTTTTGACGGTCACCGGCAATACGGTCATAGATGCATTGCTTGAAAGCGTTACCATTGTGAATGCCGATGGGTACCATCACCCCGAAATTTCTAACCTGCGTGACAAGGTGCCTGCAGGCAAAGACTGGGTATTGGTGACCGGCCACCGCAGGGAGAACTTCGGTTCCGGATTTGAGAACATTTGTATGGCCCTGCGGGAGCTGGCTCAAACCGAGGAAGTGGAGATCATTTACCCGGTGCACCTGAATCCGAATGTGCAAGGCCCGGTTTACAAATACCTGGAAGGAATTTCCAATGTACACCTCATTTCACCTTTGTCTTATCCTGCATTTGTTTGGTTGATGGATAAATCAAGGTTGATTATTACAGACAGTGGTGGCGTGCAGGAAGAGGCTCCGAGTTTGGGTAAGCCTGTGCTTGTGATGCGTGAGACAACCGAGAGACCGGAAGCAGTGGAAGCAGGTACTGTGATTCTGGTGGGCACGGACAAGAACAAGATTGTAGATGAAGCCAGGAGTTTGTTGCAAGACAAAATGCGTTATGAACGCATGGCTAAGTTGCACAACCCATATGGTGATGGCAAAGCCAGTGAGCGGATTCGGGCTTTTATAGAACACATGATACGAGTGAAAAATGGTTGAAAAACATGGAAAGGCAACACCGGATGTTGTCATGATGGGGCTCGGCTATATTGGGCTACCGACAGCAGCCTTGATGGCAGCCAAAAACCTGAACGTGCATGCGGTGGATGTGAACCCGGATGTGGTTAGTACCATCAACCGGGGTGAGATACATATTGTGGAACCGGCATTGGACGGTTTGGTCAAACATGGAGTGGAAAGAGGTTATCTCAAAGCATTTCTTGAGCCGGTTTCGGCACCTGTATACCTGATTGCGGTTCCGACGCCGTTCAAAAATGATCATGAACCTGATCTTGCGTATGTAGAGTCGGCGGTTAAAATGATATTGCCTGTTTTGGCAGAAGGGCAGTTGGTTGTTATAGAATCCACCAGCCCGGTTGGGACAACGGAAAAAATGAATGCATTGGTTGAGGCGGTCCGGCCTGAGTTGAAGGGCAAAGTATATTTTGCATATTGCCCCGAACGAGTTTTGCCAGGCAACGTGATAGAGGAGTTGAGCAACAATGATCGCGTGATAGGTGGGCTAGACGTGAAGTCGACAGAATTGGCAACGGCCTTCTATGGGAAATTTGTAAAAGGGCAATTGCACCAATCGCAAGCCCGTACGGCTGAAATGTGCAAACTGGTGGAAAATGCCTCGCGGGATGTATCCATTGCCTTTGCCAATGAGTTGTCTATTATTTGTGATAAAGCGGGTATTGATGTGTGGGAATTGATTCGTCTTGCAAATCGTCACCCACGGGTGAATATCCTTCAGCCTGGTACCGGTGTGGGCGGTCATTGTATTGCGGTTGATCCGTGGTTCATTGTACACGACTTCCCTGAGGAGGCTGTCATAATTCGGAAGGCACGTGAGCTTAATAACTACAAAACCGAGTGGGTGATTGAGAAAATCAAAAACGCGTCCCTGGCATTTGAATTGAAAAACAAACGCAAACCGGTGATTGCATGTTTGGGTTTGGCTTTTAAACCGAATATTGATGACTTGAGGGAATCACCGGCTGTATCGGTGGTCAAGGTGCTGATGAAAGAGAATTGTGTGCTTAAAGTGGTTGAACCCCATGTGCGCGAGGTGGAGGGTATTGAAATTGTTCCTTTTGAGACAGCTGTGTCGGAGGCCGACTTGGTTGTAGCCTTGGTTAAACATGATATTTTTGCACAGTTACGACTCAAACCGGGTATTGAAGTGTTGGATTTTTGCGGTTTACTCAATCATGCTTGAATATCTGCAATGGTTGAAACGAAAGCCAAACGATTGCTTATAGTTCAACGGGTTCTGACAAAATACCGGTATGAACTTCTTAAAGAACTTTCTCCTTTTTTTTCTTCAGTAACCATTGCTACTTCCGCTGGAGACGGACAAGGTACGCTGCGGTTGTACCGTCCTCAGCAAGTTGAATACAGGAATGTAAACATAAAGGTACTTCCTGCCCTTAAGTTGGGGTATTCCGGAGATGTAAGATCAACCACGGTCTTTTTGTATCCTGCCGTTTTGTTGCAGGTTTTCAGACATGATGTGTTGTTGCTGGAAGGAACCACGAATGTGTTGAATAATCTGTTCATTGTTCCTTTGGCAAAGCTATTGGGTAAAAAGATCATCTGGTGGGATTCCGGTTCCTCACAAATGGTTCGCACACCCAGAAGGAAGGTAATAGATTTTGTCATGGGCATATTGATTATGCTAACGGATGCCCAGATTGCATACTCTCAAAAGGGTAGGCGTTACATGTCGGAATACATGCACGCAGGAAACTGCCACTGCCTTCTGAACGCAATCAATACAAGCTATTTTGAGGGTATTCGCGAAGAAGTGAATCATGTTGCAGATACCAGGGAAACCAATTCTCAACAGATTCGGTTGTTGTATGTTGGTGTTGTGGAGAAGAGAAAGATGGTGCGTGAGTTGATTGATATGGTTTCTGCATTGAACAGGGCGGGTACGCGTACTTACATGTTGGATATTGTGGGAGGAGGTAGCGAATATGAACCTTTAATCAAATACGTTGAGGAAAATTCAATCAGGCATGTTAAGTTGCTTGGCCCGAAGTATGCATATGAAGAACTGAAGCCTCACTATTTTGCTGCGGATATTTTTGTTCTTCCGGGAGACGGAGGGCTTGCTGTGTTGCAGTCTGTGTTGTTTGGATTGCCTGTCTTGACCGTACATGCGGATGGTACGGAGGAGGACTATCTGCCGCCTGAGTGTATTTTCTCTTCATTGGGTGAGATTCAGGAGGCACTTCTTCGGATGGAGCCTGTAAAGCGATTGAGGTCGTCTGATGCAGCGCGGTTTTATCATATTAACTGGATCACCGGATTTGTAGAACTTTCAAATCAATGCTGAGGATACTGATCATTATTGCATTCGTTGTAGAGTATCTCGCAGCCCGGACTTTTAATCCAGATTGTATCAACCCACTGATTGCTTTGTGGAGCATATATTTTGTCAGTGTCTGGATACAACAAAAGACATTCAGAAAGAATTTTGTGTTCAGTCCGGTATTTGTTTTTAACAGCATATACTACCTGATTTTTTCCGTGACTGATATATCAGGCCTTTTTTATGATCACGAGTTGTCGTGGGTCATTGTGTATGCATTTCTGTCATTTAATGTAGGTGTTCCGTTGGCGGTTTTTTTGAATAGAGATATTCCTCAGCAGATGAACATTCGGTTTATCCCCAAAGCATATAACAACTACATAACGATATCATTGGGAATGGGCGTCATCTCCATGATTGTCTATTTTCTCTTTTTCGGAATACCACTGCTCCAGGCAAACATAAATGAAGCAAGAACAGTAGGGAATACCGGAGCTGTAAACCCACTGTTCTTTGTGATTAAGTACAATGCGAATATTGCTTTGCTCATGCTGTGTATAGCCTCTATCAAACGCTATGTGCTCAAGCAGTCATTTCATATAAGAGGTTTTAATTTTCTCCTGGGGGGGGTGTTGTTATTTCTGATGGTTCTCGAATCGAATAGGACAAGCTTTTATTATGTATTTGTGCCATCTTTTGTCTACCTGCTGGTACTCAAGAGAAGGATCTCCATTAAAAGTGTTGTGATTCCTGTTGTATTTATCTTATCCATTGCGTATTTCGGTAGATATAGAAATGCGGGGTCGTTTGACAGGCCCATTACGGTCACTTTTCTGAATGAACTGGTCGCGATGAAATACAACCTTACCACGGTTTATCGGTATTACTCCGAACATGAAGAGCGAGAACACGGCATGATGCACTTGAGAGGACTTGCGGTACTGCTGCCAGGACACCAGTTGGATATGAGCCTGTTTCTTAAAAACAAACTGGGAATTGAATTTGAAGGAGGAGGAATGACACCTACCATTCTGGGGCAGATTTATGTGGATTTTGGATTCTGGGGATTGATTATAGAAATGTTTCTGCTCGGCTTGTTGTTAAATCAATATTTTTTCTGGGTCTTGCACAGCCATAGGGAAATCGTACTGATTATGTTTTGTTACCTCATGGCGTATTTTCCTTATTCGATCCGAAATGGAATCTTGTATTCTTATGCCATTGTGTTCAGTTTGGTTTTCATATGGTTGTATAAAGTGGTCTTGAGAAAAAGTGAATGACATGTTTATGCTGATGGGTTTTGCGGGTAACTTTAAACGGATGGATGGCATATGAAGCGCAGAATGTCATATATCCTGCCTGGTATACCTGTTATTCCAGTTTTGGAGGTGACCGGACGGATGATGGCTTTCCTCAGCGTAATTCTGGTGACACGTATTTTGTCGGTTGAAGATTACGGACGCTATTCTTATGTGTTGTCTATCGTATTGCTGGTATCCGTTGTGATGGATGGCGGTATCAACAGTCTGGCGTTTAATAACAGTCTCAGAAACCAATTGGATGAGCTTCCAAGCTTGTTCACTACCAAGAATTTCTTTTCGTTGATTGCAGCGGTTTTGTTTTTCGCCATCATAGGCGTTTTCAAACCGGATTACTTTTTCCTGGTGATGCTTGCAACCGGGAGTATCTTTTTTACCGGATCAGTGGCGTTTGTGAAAATGATTGCAAGAGGGCAGACGGAGATTCGTACCGATTCTTTGGCAATTGTTGCAGAACCGTTGTTTCGGATCATTGTTCTTGGCATCATTTGGATAGGGGGCATTGTGGTCGGGTTGGAGATGTTGTTGTTGACTTTACTGTTGGTGTCCTTTCTTGCATTCATCGTCTTGTATGGGTTGGCCAAATCAAGATATCCTCTCGACATAGGATTCAGTTCTATTCAGGTGAAGAAGGTGTTTACTTCATCCCGCTGGTACCTTATGTATTATTTTGCGTTGGTAGGAATTAAACGTTCGGAGGTTGTGTTGCTGAATGGAATGCTGGATACGACTTCCGTGGCGTATTATTCGGCTGCGTTTAATATATACCTGTCCCTTCAGCTGTTCTTTACAGCATTCGTTTCCAGCAAGCTCAAATTGGCGGTCACTTCTCAATGGCACGATGCCCGTCGGAGTGTGTTACAGGTTGCTGTGTATGCCATTGCAGTTGTATTGTTTGTGGTCCTTTTTGCCAAGGTCATTTTCGGTGTGATTTATCCGGTGGAATACGCGCATTCCCATTTGTTTCTTCAGTATCTGGTGTTGGGATTACCATTCTATATCATGACAGAGGCCGGCGTATATCTCTTGAACTATATGCACAAAACACGGCAAAATGCATTTGTCTTGGCCACTGCAATGTGCGTAAAGGTGATTATGTTGCTTGTGGTGCATCCTGCCAGTATCACACAATTCATATTTTGCTATGTCTTTTTTGAAACTGCTCTGGGCGTGATTTATCTGGCACTGATTCTGCGCAATGCCAAAAGGTTTTTCGGGACCGGAAACATGAAAGCTGTTTATGAAAATACTGCAGGTTAACAAGTACATGCACCAGGTGGGCGGTGCTGAATCTTACATGTTCAGTTTGAGCCGGGCACTTGTCGAGGAGGGTTTTGATGTGGCTTATTGGGGGATGGAACACGCGGACATGCTGGTGGAAGACAAATACGGCACGTTTGCAGAGGAAATTGACTACGGGAGTATGGGTTTGCTGAAAAAGTTCAGCAAATCATTTGCAACGGTATACTCGGGCAAGAACCGTTCTAAAATGGCCAAAATACTGGATCGGTTCCGGCCTGATATTGTTCACCTTCACAACTACAATTTCCAACTCACTGCCAGCATCCTTCCTGAAATGCACAAGCGCGGTATAAAGGTAGTGCAAACCATTCATGACAGTCAGATGGTTTGTCCATATCATCGCCTTTACAACTTTCAACGCGATGCAACCTGTACAAAATGTGTAGAGGGAAGTTTTGTGAATTGTATCAAAGACAGGTGTTTCAATGATTCCTATTTTCAGAGTACGCTCGGTGCTTTGGAGTCAACATTATACCATGGGCTGAATTATTACAACCGTTACCTGGATGCCATTATTTCCCCCAGTCAGTTTTTAGCAGATCTGGTTAGCAGACGTGTGGATGTGCCTATACGGGTCATTCCCAATTTCTACCAGCTTCCGTCTGATTTTATCTTGTCTCCTTCCAATAACCGGGATTACTATTTGTACTATGGCAGGGTCTCTCCTGAGAAAGGAATTGTTGAATTTCAGGAAATGGCAAATAAATTGAAGTTTAAATTGCTGGTGGTTGGGAAGGGTGAATCGGTGGATCGGATCAAAAATACAGCGTATGTGACCTACCTTGGACCCAAATACGGAAACGAACTGTTGACATTGATAGCAGGAGCCAAAGCAGTTGTTCAGCCTGCAAAATGGTATGAGAATTGTCCGATGACGGTCATCGAATCCTATGCGGTGGGCACACCGGTTATCTGTTCGGATCACAGTGGCTTCAAAGAGTTGGTTGATCCTGAGAAAACCGGATACTTGCTGAATTTTGATTCTCCGGATGCGCATCAGAATTGGAAAGCCATGGACGATGAGTTAACAAACAGGAGTTTCTTCACAGCATGTAGAGAGCGATTCAATCAGCACTATTCCAAGCAGTGCCACATGAGAGACGTTACACAACTTTACCAGACCACTTATGGGAAATAGCCACTTTCTCCAAAAAATTGTTTCTAAGGTAAAAGGTGAGTCTTACCAGGTATCTTACCAGTTTTCAGTCAGGGAAATGGTAATTATTTTCTTTGAACGTTTGGTGTCTTTGATCAGAGGGACACTGTTTGTAAAACCCTTTCTTCGAAGGTCCAAAGGGTTTGTGTTCATGCAAAGAGGTGTACAAGTGCAATTCGCCTCTAAAATAAGTTGCGGCAGAAATCTAAACCTGAGGAGGTATGCGAAAATTCAGGCGTTGTCGGTGGACGGGGTACGTATTGGCGATAATTTCACACTCGGTGAATTTGCAATGATCGAATGTACAGGTGTGTTGCGAAATGTTGGACAAGGTTTGGTGATAGGTGACAATGTTGGGATTAACCACCATTGTTTCATTGGTGTGAGAGGGCAGATTCGAATAGGCAACAATGTCATTTTCGGTCCTTTTGTCTCTGTGTTTTCCGAAAATCACAATTTCGACAGCACCGAAATTCCAATCAAAGAGCAGGGCGTAGAACGAATGGAAACAATAATAGAGGAAGATGTGTGGATCGGTGCAGGCGCAAAAATATTGGCGGGTGTTACGATTGGTAAAGGCAGTGTAATTGCTGCAGGGGCAGTAGTTAACAAAGATGTACCACCTTATTCAGTGGTGGGTGGTGTACCGGCCAAAGTACTCAAAAACCGGAAGGATGTATGATCCTTGATGCACTGCATGGACCAGGATAAGCTTGTTTTATAAGCTTTCAAATACTTCCAGGTACCTGTTGGCGATTGATTGCCAGTTGTAGTGTGTTTGCACGTATGCATACCCGGTTTTTGCCATTTCTGAAATCCGCTTTGGATCATTCGCAATGGTTTGCCACCTGGTTGTAAGGTCTTCGTAATTATTTTTCTCAAAGTAGTAAACACTGTCCCCGGCTGTGGCGCGGTTTTCTTCAATACCATTTACCAATGCACATACATGTCCGCCCATTGCTGCAAGCAATGAGGGTGAAGTTCCTTCCATTTCGCTTGCCGATACGTATATGAGTGCGTTTACCAATAATTGTTCGTATTCATCGCCGTAGAGATAACCAAGAAACCGAATACGATCGGATGCTTCTGAAAACAATTGATTTCTGTAATCTGTGTGTTGGTCATCTCCAATAATAACCAGTGGAAATTCTGTCTTCAGTTTTTTGTAGGAAGCAATCAGATGGTGAACACCCTTTTCAGGAACAAGGCGCCCAACGAATAGAAAATACCCGTTAGCCTGGAGTTGGAACTTTTCCAGTATTTCCTCCGAAAGCAAGGGTTTCCTGGTCGTGATCTTTGCTCCGTAAGGGATCATGACCGTATTTACCTGGCGATGGTCTAAATAATATTGTGATACAACCTGATTGTCTGTAATGATCTTGTGTGCGTATTTCCTGGCTACTATTTCACCCAGTTTGTGCATGGTTTTTCCTGCCCATCCCCATTTTTCCCGTTTCCATTCTATGCCATCAACGGAAATGATCACCTTTTTTCCCGCCCACCTTAATAATGGTATGATAAGCGCATTTCCTGTATTGTACAGGTGAACATATTTGAAGCCCGGGTAAAAGAATATCAATCTGATCGCAGAAAGAAATGTATGTGATATGGTGTCTAAGCTTTTGGCATTGATTGAGGCAACATAACACAACTTGACCCCGCCATAATGCTTGGGACGTGTTTTGTAGCGGTTTTTCCGGCAAAACACCAATACATCATGACCCTGTTCCGTCCAGTGTTTTGATATGTGATCTGTACAGGTCTCAAAACCTCCATAGTTAGCAGGGAGGCCACGAATGCCAAGAACAGCTATCTTCAATGTTATGCCTTCTGCTGAATAGAAGAGAACTCCTTTGCATACTCTGCCAGCGCTTCTTGCCATGAGGGCATGAAGTTGAGGTTGCGGGCATTCAGTTTCATGTTGATTAGCTTTTCTGATGCCGGCCTGGGAGCAAAATAATCTTCTTTGAAATGGTCGGAACTCACCTTGGTAACAGTGATGTCATTTTCCAGCCCGAGCAGCTTTACAAACTCCAAGGCAACATCATACCTGCTGCAATCACCATTGCATACTTGGTTATACAAACCGTATTGACCAGTTTGTACAATCTCAAAAATGCCATTTGCAAAGCTCTTTGTATATGTGGGCGTGCCGAGTTTGTCTTCAACCACGAATAGTTCCTTTTGTCCGGCTTTCAACTGCTTGAAGATTTTGTAAATAAATTTCTTGTCTTTCTTCTCTCCACCACCCATCATCCAGCCAGCACGGAAAATGTAATACCTTGACAAGGTCTTTTCTACAAACCGTTCTCCGTAGTACTTTGATTTTGCATATATCCCAAGTGGATTAGGTGTGTCAAAATCGTTGTAGTATTCCTGCTGACCATCAAAAATGCCCGCAGTGCTTATGTATACATGAGGAACATTCATTTCCCGGGCAACCAGAGCGCAATTCTCGGCGCCAAGTGCGTTGGTTAGCCAAGCATTTTCCTGGTTGAGTTCACAAAATTCAAGATCTGTGAGTGCCGCCAGGTTGATAATCAGATCCGGCTGAAAGGATAAAATTGAATCACGTATTTCCGTGTAGGATCTCACATCTGCTTTTTCAAGCCATGACTCGTTTAGGTCGATGTCTGTGGCCTTGACATTAGCATGTGCGGAGAATTGCTTGTATACCGCCTGCCCCAACATGCCTCCGCAACCTGCAATGTAAACCTTGGTAGATGATGATATTTTCATGTTTTCCTGAATTTGCCGGTACCGAATCCTTGAGGACTAACAGCGTGTACAGCTTATGTTCTACAATACTTGCCCACCTGGGCTCAATCACATTTAACTGCGAAAATACTATTCTTTTTAATATTAAAGTCACAGTCGAACATAATGGAATTGTGGCCTTGTTGCAAAATTACTTTGATGCATAAACAGTTTTTGGTACGATTTTTATAGCCAATAGATAAGTAACGTTTATTAACTTTGCAAAAGTTGCGTAATCCATTCAATGGACAATAAATATTCTAGATACATTCACATCATCCATTTCCTGGGCGATGTACTTTTTCTGAACCTGGCTTTCCTGGTTGCCTTCTACATGAAGTTTGACCGGGTGCTCACCGTGCAGGACGAGAAATACCTGTCTTTGCTTTCCTTTCTGAACATTTTCTGGATACTGGTTGTGTTTGTTGTTCGTCTTTATGACATATACAGGGTCACCCGTATCGAGAAAATCATACTTAACCTGCTTCGTGCGCTGGGTTTGCAAATTCTGTTGATCTTCTCATTTATTGTTATCCAGAAGGGATACACGTTGTCGCGTGAACTGCTCATGCTGACCTTCCTGATTTTCGGGCCTGTGCTTTTCGGATGGCGCTTACTGGTCTTATATATGTTGTCTGTGTATCGCAAGGCAGGCTACAACTTCCGCCGTGTGGTTATTGTGGGGTGCGGTCCGGTAGGAAAGGAGTTGCAGAAATTCTTTGAATCGGATCTTTCATACGGGTATCATTTTGTCGGTTTCTTTGACAAGAGCCAGGACGATTGTCTCTCACCAGATAAGTTCCTGGGAGAAATAGGCGAAATCAAATCATTCTGCAGGCGCGAGAACATTGATGAGATCTATTGTGCCATGCCCTTGCACGAAACGAATATCATCAGGGATTTAATGGCTTTTTCTGAAAACAACCTGATCCGTTTCAAGATCGTGCCTGACTTCCGGGCGTTTGAAATGCGTCGGGTGGGTATCGATTTTTACAACAACATCCCCGTTATGATCATGCGGAACGAGCCCCTGGAAAATGTGGTGTTCCGATTTGTCAAGCGTTGTTTTGATGTGGCATTTTCCTCTCTCGTTCTGGTGGGTGTGTGTTCATGGTTGTTCCCTCTTATTGCCATATTGGTCAAACTCGACTCAAAAGGGCCGGTATTTTTCAGGCAGAAAAGAACAGGAAAGGACAACAAAGAGTTTTGGTGTTATAAATTCCGTTCCATGCTGGTGAATGATGATGCCCATCACGTTCAGGCAACCAAGGGAGATTCCCGTATTACGCGGGTGGGCGCTTTTCTCAGGAAGACCAGTCTCGATGAATTCCCCCAATTCTACAATGTGCTCAAGGGCGACATGTCGGTTGTAGGTCCCAGACCACATATGTTAAATCACACCAAAGAATATGCTACCATTGTAGACAAGTTCATGGTCAGGCATCTGATCAAGCCTGGTATCACCGGCTTGTCACAGGTGCTTGGGTACAGGGGTGAAACCGAAACCCCTGAGATGATGGAAAACCGCGTGAAAACGGATGTGTACTACATCGAGAACTGGTCCATGGTCATGGATCTAAAAATCATCGTGAAAACCGTATTGAATATGGTGCGTGGCGATGAAAATGCCTATTGATCCAGGAGAGCGTCAATGGCGTCTCCGATTTCCTTCAAGTGAGCCATCCACGTAAGTTTGAGTGCAGCAGTCTGACGTCCCGTCTTGCCAATTTGTGAGCAAAGCTGAATGTCCCCGGCCAGTCGAAGGATGGTTTCAATCCATTGCTCCGGTGATTCAGCAACCAATAGATCTTTTCCCGCTTGAACCGGAATTCCTTCCAGCGCTACCGGGCTGGCAACAACGGGGATGCCACGGTACAGATAGTTCAATACTTTTACTTTCATCCCGCTTCCGTACCGCAAAGGGGCAATGGCGATCCGACTGTGGGCATACAATGGCCCCAGGTCCTCTACAAAACCCGCTATTTCCACATTGGGGATGGATTTACTGGCCTTTTCAATGCGATTGTCCCTTTGTTTTCCAGCAATGACCAGGTGTATCCCGGGGTCTTTCTGAACCACTTGCGCCCACACATGGGATAAAAACCAAAGCAAACCGTCAATATTGGGTTCCCACCACAAAGACCCTACAAACAAAACCTGTTTGGGAGTATGGCTGAAATCCATTTCCGGCCAGGATAACATTTCATCGTTTCCCAAATGATAGGTACCCGTAAAATGAGAAGTGTCCAATCCCTCCCTTTTCAGTACGTCCCGGTCATTTTCGGATGCAAGTACGAGATCCGATCTTCGGATGTATTCCTTTTCCTTTCTTAAAACCCTGCCGGCCTCCCATCGTGTTACAAGTTTCTTTGGCCATGACGTTTCTTCGATGCTATGTCTCTTCCAAAGCAGGAACTCCGCGTTGTGTGTATGTAAAACAACTTTACATGGAGGTACCTCAGGGACATAACAGAACATTTCATAATGATCCACAAACAAGATGTCGCAATCCATGGCGTATTCATTCACAACTTCTGCGACCTCCTTGTCGTAATTCCTGTAAATCGGCAGGGGGGTTCTTTTCAGGATGCTTTGGAGGTAGCTGGAAGCATTGCGCGGAATGTCTACAGCCTTTGAAAAATAACGAGCCGGACGGAGTTTATCCAACATGTCTGCTTCGCCCTCACTCGTTTGTCCTTTTTTCAGACAAACAAGACTCAGCTCATGGGTTTGCGCGAAATACTCCAGCAACTTCCATGTCTTGATCGTGCCACCACTTGCAGGAGGGAAGGGAATTTCATGTGTGATGAAGAGCATTCGCTTTTTCATGGGATGAGGTTGACCTCCCTTTCCAAAGTCACTCCGAATTTCCGGTGCACGTCGTGCATCATCATTTCTGACAACCGGAGGATATCTGATCCGCTTCCGTGCCCATGGTTCACCAATACCAGTGCTTGTCGTTTGTGTACACCTACCTCTCCTTCTCGGTGGCCTTTCCAGCCCGCTTGCTCAATCAGCCAGCCCGCGGCCAGCTTGACCTGACCGTTTTCCTGCGGGTATACCGGCATGTCAGGATGAAGTGTCTTTAATTGATTTGCAAGCCCTGCATCGATCACCGGATTCTTAAAGAAACTTCCGGCATTGCCTATTTCCGAAGGATCGGGGAGTTTGCTTCGTCGGATGCGGCATACGGCTTCGCTTACATCGCGTATTGCAGGGTGCGAGATCCCAGCCTTCTCCAGTTCTTCCACCAGGTTGCCATAGGCTATATGAACAACGGGATGCTTGCTCAGTCGCAAGAGGATGGATGTAATCACATACTGATCTTTTGCTGCATGTTTGAATATGCTTTCCCTGTATCCGAAGGCACAGGATGTCCGGTCAAATGTTTTTATCTCACCTGATTCAATGTGCAATGCCTCCAGGCTCTCGAAAACATCCTGCAGTTCCGCACCGTAAGCACCAATGTTCTGCATGGGCGCAGCACCTGCACTTCCAGGAATCAGCGACAGGTTTTCGATGCCGCCCCATCCGTGTTCAACCGCAAACATCACCACTTCATGCCAGATTTCACCACCGGCCGCACGCAGCCATACATGTTCATCGTCCTCGCGTTCCACCGAAATGCCTTTGATCCCGTTGAGCAGAACCACACCTCGGTAGTCATTTCTGAACAGCACATTGCTGCCACCACCCAGGATGAGTTTCGGGAGATCTTGGAAACGCGTATCCCGGAAAGCATTCCGGAAATCCTCCACCGAATCGCAACGGATAAGGTACCGGGCTTGTACCTGGCAATGGAATGTATGGTAGGGAACCAGGGATATGTTTTCCTGCAACATCATAAACAGCGGGCAACAAAAATAGGGCATAAGTTCGTTTCTTTACCCAACCGCTCGCAAGAAGATGGAAAACAGGCAACGTATTTGCTTTTGTGTCACCAATGACCTGGTCACCGATCAGCGCGTGCTACGTCATGCCCGTGTTGCGGCAGCATTGGGTATGGATGTGATGGTGGTGGGGCGGCAACTTCCCGAAAGTGCGTTGTTGAATGACTACCCGTTCCCCGCTGTTCGGTTCCGGCTTCCCTTCAGGTCGGGGCCTTTGTTTTATGCAGCATATAACTTACGGCTTTTTGTATTTCTGCTTGGGGTGAGGTGTACGCACATCGTTGCGAATGATCTGGATACGCTTCCTGCGGCGTACCTGGCAGCCGGTTTGCGCCGGCTCCCGCTTATTTTCGATAGCCATGAATACTTTACCGGGGTGCCCGAGTTGATGGGAAGACGGCTGGTGAGAAGCATCTGGAAAGGATTTGAAAAATGGCTGGTGCCGAAGGTAAAGTACCGGGTTACCGTGAATGATTCCATCGCGGCGCTCTTTGAAAAGGAATACGGGTTAAAGTTCGAAGTGGTCAGAAACATCGGGGAACAGAAAACCGGCGTGGTGCATGCCGGTAGGAATGAACTGGGATTGCCTTCGGACAAAAAGATCATCATCCTGCAAGGATCCTGGATCAATGTAGACCGCGGCGCGGAGGAAGCGATTGAAGCTGTCGTTCGCCTGGAAGGCGCGCTTCTTCTTATCATTGGAGGAGGTGATGTGTTCCCATTGCTCCGGAAGCGGGCTTCAGAACATGATTGTGCCGGAAAGGTGAAGATCATGGACAAGATGCCATCCGAACGCTTGCGCCAATATACCGCCCATGCCGACCTGGGCCTGACGCTCGACAAAGACAGCAACATCAATTATCGTTTCAGTTTACCCAATAAATTGTTCGACTACATCTCGGCCGGGGTGCCGGTGCTCGCAACACCCATGGTGGAGGTGAAGAACATCGTTGAAACATACGGTGTCGGAGAGGTGACCGCATCCCTTGAACCGGAATTGCTGGCGGAACAGATTCGCAACATGCTGAACGATGAGAACAAAAGGCATGCGTGGAAGTCCAACCTGAAAAAGGCAGCATCCCAGCTTACCTGGGAGCAGGAAAAAAAGAAGTGGGAAGCGGTATTGAATGCCGCCGTCAAAACTTAACGGACCGCACCCAGCATACATCCCAGCTTATACAGGT
The DNA here is from genome assembly GCA_020635855.1 of Flavobacteriales bacterium. NCBI lineage: Bacteria > Pseudomonadati > Bacteroidota > Flavobacteriia > Flavobacteriales > Flavobacteriales bacterium. The sequence goes on from JACJYZ010000002.1 coordinate 884,016, forward strand.
CGAAATAAAACAAGCTCGGGTTGGATGAGAGCAGGTTCTTTTCCAGCCAGGGCATTTTGATTCGCATTACTTGTCTAATGAGCCCCCGGAGCCTCCACCTCTTAAGTTTTCGATAGGTTGCCAGCAATTGAATGTGCCGGTCATCCACGCCCATGGCATCCAGTCGCAACAAGTTTTGTACGCCTTCTCTTGTTTTCTGAAGAAAGGATGCGGCGGTTTCCAGGCCGATGTGTACCAACGGATTGTTGATGTGTTCGATGGGTATGCCAGCAGCTTCCAGTTCCAATCCCCACAAAGTATCTTCGTGTCCGTATCCTTTCAGTGTTTCCGACAATGGGTGGTTCAGCACCACCTGGCGCGGAACCAGGATGTTGTTGGTCATGAACTGTTGGTAACCGCTTCTTCCCTCTGCAGGGATGGCTTCTCGGTTGCTTCCGTACAACCAATGTAACATGAGTTGCTTGTTGTCGGGTGGGGATGCCTGGTAAGACCTGCCTCCATATACCACCATGTCTTTGTTCAGGAAAGGGACATAGCGTTCGATGAACCGGCCGTCGGGAAGGGCGGCATCACAATCGAGCAGTAAAACATGATCATATCCGGCTTCTTGCGCCAGGCGATTGCGGATGGCACTCCTTCCTATGTTTTCCGGTAAAGCCAGGTAATGAGCATGCGGCAGATCGTTGCAAACGGTGGCATTGTGTTCGAAACCCGGTCCGGATCCATCGTCCATGCACAGCACCTCGAAGGGGATTCCTGATGAAGTGGCCTGTTCGTGCAGTTCGCGGATCAGGGCTCCTGCATCAAACCTGTATATGGGAACCAGGATCGAAAGCATGGCCGTGTAGGTCAGGCGTTGGTGGTGGCTTGCTCAAATACTTTGCCGTCATCACAAACAACGGTTCGTGACGGGAATTTTTCCATCAGGGAATAATCGTGGGTTGCCATAAGCACGGCCCTTCCCGATGTGCTGATTTCTTTCATGAGTTTCAGGATGTCCTCTGAAGTGGCCGGGTCAAGGTTACCTGTGGGTTCGTCAGCAAGGATAACGTCAGGGTCATTGAGCAGCGCCCTGGCGATGGATACCCGTTGCTGTTCGCCGCCGGAAAGTTGGTGGGGGAACTTGAATCCTTTGGTGCCCATGCCTACTTTCTGCAACACATCTTCTACGCGGGCATCCATGTCGTGCTTCTTATGCCATCCGGTGGCTTTCAGTACGAAGAGCAGGTTGTCTTTGACAGACCGGTCCGACAGGAGTTGGAAATCCTGAAAGATAATGCCCAGCTTGCGTCTGAGGTGGGGAATCTTGCGCCGTTTGATTTTTTGCAGGGTGTATCCGGCGATATCAATCTCTCCTTCTTCAAAGTGAAGATCGCAGTAAAGGGCGCGCAGCAACGAACTTTTTCCGCTGCCTGTCTTACCGATCAGGTAAACGAATTCACCTTTGTTGATTTGAAGATTCACATCCGACAACACCAGGTGTTTGTTCTGGTAAACGGAGGCTTGTCTGATGGAAATGATGGTGTCTAGGCCCATGTATTATGCCGGGTTTTCTGATGTGTTATCGGGAAGCACCAGGCGTTGGATCTTACCGAATGGAAGCTCGGCAATAATACGCTGGATAACGGCTTCTGCGTATGAAAGTCCACATTTTTCCAATGCCTTTTCAGGCCTGTCAACCCTGAAGTACGCCTTCAGGGTGAAGTCGTCTTCGCGGATCTGCACATAATCGGGAATGCGTGCCTTGCCCTTGATCTTCAGAATATACATGACCACAAAGTTAGAAAATACGCATGAGAAACGTTGCCGCCCGTAAAAACACGGGAAGGAATCCTTTTAACAATAGTGCGTTAATAACTTCCGTTTCAAATTCCGGGTCGGGGAGGGTCCCATGTATACCTTTATATTTTGATGAACATTGCTTTGTTGAAGCGGTTGAAATACCTCCTTTTGGTGATGTTCGCGGTGATGTTTTCGGGGATGGCTATGGCCCAGAAAACGGAAATGCCCCGCGATCCGCGTCGCTTTTTCCGCGAAGGTCTTACCTTGTTTGAAAAAGAAAAGTATGGTGCGGCCCAGGAGGCTTTCACAAGGGCCATTGCCATGGCTTCCAGTCCCTACGATGAGATCGCCGCGGAATCTGAGTACTACTATGCGTTGTGTGCGATAGAGTTATTCAACAAGGATGCCGAGGCCAGGATTACCCAATTTGCATACAAGCATTCCGAGCACCCCAAGGCAGCGAAGGTGCCGTTTGAGTTGGCACTGTACCACTTCCGGAATAAGAACTACCGGAAAGCAGCTCAGTATTTCGAGCAATGCGATGTGTATGATCTCACGGATGATGAAGTGGGGGAATATTATTTTAAAAACGGCTATAGCCTGTTTGCGAAAGAGCACTTCGATGAAGCGTCGCGGAATTTCTTTCAGGTAAAGAACAGCGGGTCGGTTTATGCCCCGCTGGCCAAATACTACCATGCGCACATCGCTTATACGCAGGGCAACAATGAGACGGCCCTGGAAGAATTCATGGAGCTTCGCGACGACCCCAATTTTGCGCCCGTGGTTCCCTATTATATCAGTCAGATTTACTACCTGCAAAGGCGCAACGAAGAACTGATTGCATACGCAACCCCGTTGCTTGATTCGGTGATCCCCAAGCGGGAAGCGGAGATTGCCCGGCTGTTGGGTGAAGCATACTACCGCACAGGCCGCTTCAAGGAAGCTGTGCCGTACCTTGAAAAGTTCCAGGAGAAAAGTTATTTCGCAAGCCGGGAAGATCTGTACCAACTCGGGTATGCCTACTACAAAAGCATGCAATGGGAACCCGCGGTGAACGCTTTCAAACAGATCGTGTCCGTCAACGATTCCCTTACCCAGTATGCCTATTACCACCTGGGTGATGCGTATTACAAGTCCGACCAGAAGACCTATGCACAGAATGCTTTTGCAGCGGCTTCCCGCATGAACTATGATCCGGATGTAACGGAGAATGCATTGTACAACTACGCAAAACTTTCCTACGAGCTTTCTTATAACCCTTACAACCGGGCCATTTATGCCTTCCGTGATTACCTGAACAAATACCCCAAATCTTCCCACAAAGAAGAGGTGTACCAATACCTGATGAGCATCTTCTTCACTACCCATAACTACAAGGGAGCGTTGGAAGTTCTGGAGTCGATGAGCAGCATGGATGCCAAACAGAAAGCGGCTTACCAGGAAGTAGCTTATTACCGTGGACTCGAACTATACGGAACCAAAAGATATCCCGAAGCCATCGCTCATTTTCAGAAGTCGCTCACCCAACCCATCAACCGGAAAACAGAGGCGTTATCACATTTCTGGATGGGCGAATCATGGTATAAACGCGGTGGGTACAATGAGGCATTGAAGGAATATGAGCAGTTCACCCTGGTGCCGGGGGCATTCAACCTGGAGGAATATCCCGTGTCTTATTATGGCAGCGCATATGCTTTTTATAAGCAGCAGAATTATGCAGAGGCCATTACCTGGTTCAGGCGATTTGTGGATGACAACCGGGTGAAAAGCAAGCCGAGATTGAATGATGCCTTTTTACGCATTGCTGACGGATATTACCTGAACAAAGATTTCTACAATGCACTTGAATATTATGGTAAAGCCATCGGGGTGGGGGCCAATGATGTTGACTATGCCATGTACCAGAAATCAATGGTGCTGGGTGTGCTGAGTAAGTACCAGGAGAAGATACAGATCCTCGAGCAAATGCTGTCCAAATATCCGAAGTCGGGTTTTGCAGCGGCAGCGGCTTACGAACTGGCCAACACCTATCAAACCATGAATCGGGTGGATGATGCACTCGCGCAATATAAAAAGGTAGAATCGGATTACCCCGGCAGTGTGTATGTAAAAGATGCCATCCTGAAGGGCGGACTGATGCAGTTGCAGTCAGGAAAGGTCACCGAGGCGCAAAATGCTTTCGAGAAAGTGGCCACCGAACATTACGGATCGGATGCCGCCCGTCAGGCCCTGAAAGATCTCCAGGATATTTACATCGAACGCGGCAACGTGGATGATTTTTTCGATTGGTTGAAGGAACATTTACCTGGTACTTCACTTGAGGAAGTGTCTCAGGATTCCATCCTTTACCTCGCTGCAGAGAACAAGTACATGAAGAGCGATTGCGCCGGCGCCATGCAGGATTTCAGTTCCTATCTGCAGCGCTTCCCTGAAGGTATATTCAGTGTGAATGCCCAGTTCTACAGAGCGGAATGCCTCAATTTCATCGAGGATTTTGACAAGGCACGGGCCGGATATAAATACGTGATCGGTCGTCCGAAAAATGTCTTCACGGAAAAATCTCTCAGGTCCCTGGCAGATATCGAATTCCAGCAAAAGAAGTTTGATCAGGCGTTGGATTACTATCGCCAGCTGGAAAAAATAGCGGAATCACAGGCCAACAGGCAAAGTGCGCTGGTTGGGCAAATGCGCTCGTTGGCACGACTGGATCAACCCGCTGCATTGATCGAAGCGGCTCAACGTGTGCTGGCCATGGAAAAACAGGATGTCGGACTCACCGTGGAAGCCCACCTGATGATGGCGGATGGGTTCTACGTGCAGAATGAACTTGACAAAGCATACGATGAGTATGACTGGGTGGTGAAGAAAGGCAAGAGCGCTTCGGCAGCAAAGGCACTTTACCAGATGGCCCTGATCAAACACACCCGACAGGATTATAAAGCATCCGAAACCCTCATCTTCCAACTGATCGGGGATCTGACCTCCTACGACGAATGGGTAACAAAGTCATTGTTGCTGCTGGCAGAGAATTATTACCAGCAAGGTGACATGTTCCAGGCCAAGTACACCCTGCAAAGCATTATTGACGACTACAAAGGCACTGAATTGAGAGAAAAGGCGATCCAGCGACTCCAGCAACTGGAGGAAGAGGAAAAGGCCGGAAAAGTCAAGAAAGAGAAAGAGGAACTGGAAATAGAACTTGACCCCAACGCGAACCCGCCGGCTGATAACACCGCACCCAATGAGGAGGATCACAAGGATGAGTAAAGCCTGGAGATATATACCCACCCTGGTGATGGTGGTATGTGTCGGAAGCTCGGTACGGGCACAGGATAAAGACCTGAAGCCCGTGGAGATCGTGGTTCAAACCAGCTTTAAACCGGCGGTGACTGAAGCTGTGCGTTTGATGGACGAACCGCAGATTCCGGACACCACCCTGCCGACCCCGAAACTGGAATACGAAGTGCTGCCGCGTCAGGTGGCTACGGATTATGCACCGGAACCGATCACTGCAGCCAAGTTCAAGGGAGAAAAACTACCTCGTTTGTATAGGGGGTATTTTCAGGGCGGCGTGGGAAATTACACCACTCCGTATGCCGAATTGTACCTGAATTCCATCCGCAACAAGAAATACTCACAGGGGCTTCATCTGAAGCACATGTCATCAGCGGGAAATTTGCTGGACTATGGATACAGCGGCTTTAGCGACAACCTCGCTACGGTGTATGGTAAACAATTCTTGTCCACATTCACACTGAATGAGTCCCTGAACTGGAACAGGCAGGTGGTCCATTATTACGGGTTTAACGACCTGGATACCCTGATCCCTTACTACCATATTCCGGTTGAAAAGAATGACATCAAGCAGCGGTTTGTCGGATTGGATGGAAACATAGGTTTTCTGAGCCAGCAGGTGGATACCGGTAAGATGCACCTGCACGGCGATTTGGGTTTCAGAAGGTTTGAGGATCTGTACGGGACGGGTGAAAGTCACTTGCGCATTCAGGGAGGGATGGAGCAAGCCTTCCACACGGAATTCCTGCAGATTGATTTGCGCACGGATTATTACCGGCAGGCGTTGGTGCAGGATACGGCATCCGCCATCATCCTGAACCTGAACCCGCGGATCAGCACCCGGCGCGAGAAATGGTACTTTACGTTGGGCCTGAACCTCTTCCTTGAGTCAGATAGTCTGCGGGAAATCACTTTCTTCCCGGATGTGCAACTGGGCTTTCACTTGATACCAAAGGTTCTTACCGCTTACGTGCAGGGCATCGGGGATGTGGAACGGAACGACCTGGGAAGGCTCGCCGAAGCCAATCCGTTTATTTCCACGGATAGCCGGGATTTCCTGATGAAGAACCGGCGGGAGTTGAAGGTCAGGGGCGGATTAAGAGGTGCATTGAGCCAACACACGGCTTTCCATGTGAACTACAGCCTGAGCAACATCGAGAACGAGTTGTTCTTTATTCAAGATCCTGATCTGGTGCTTTACAACAAGTTCCTGCCCGTTTATGACGGACTCATGGCGCATACGTTCCGGGGCGAAGTTTCCTTTGATGATCAGCGCAAGATCAGGGTCACTGCATCGGCCCAATATGCCACCTACGAAACCGACTCCATCCGGTCCGCCTGGTACCGTCCGCAGATGAAGGGAGGATTGTCGGCCAGGTACAACATGCAGAACAAGATCCTGCTTCAACTGGATGCCTTCTATGTGGGCAAACGGCCTTTCCTTGATCCGGAAAACCCGGTGGTGAAAACAGACCCTTACCTGAAGGGTTATCTTGATCTCAATCTGAGGGTTGAATACCGCTACTCCAAGATCCTCTCCGCTTTTGTGAGGTTGCAGAACCTGACAGGCAAGCGTTACATGGTCTGGAACAACTACCCATCACAGCGTATTCAGCTGCTGGCAGGCTTCAGTTATTCCTTCTGGGGTCAGTAAGTCTCCGTGTTAATTAAATGTTGAAAAAAAGCAACCGTTATGCGCCGTTGAAGGCGGCCCGGGAAGCCAAAAATGCTATCTTTGCCTAGCCCCCGGAAAAACTGGGGTTTCGGCAGATTTTTCGCGTCAAAAAAGCAACGGGAAATGACTTTCGGAATCCGGTAAAATCCTTAGCGTTCAGAATGGATTGTCAGCGCAGGTATGGCCGCGGGTGAGTGTTCGTATTATACTTAGAAGAAATGGAAACGAAAATGGCGCAGGAAAAAGATTATTCAGCTTCCAGTATACAGGTGTTGGAAGGCCTTGAGGCCGTGCGTAAGCGTCCGGCGATGTACATCGGTGATGTGTCTTCGAAGGGCTTGCATCATCTGGTATATGAGGTGGTGGATAATTCGATTGATGAAGCGCTGGCGGGGTATTGCCGGAACATTGAGGTATTCATCAACCCGGATCAGTCGATCACCGTGAACGATGACGGTCGAGGTATTCCCACCGAGATGCACGAGAAGGAGAAGAAATCGGCGCTGGAAGTGGTGATGACGGTCCTCCACGCAGGAGGTAAGTTCGATAAGGACACTTATAAGGTGTCGGGCGGTTTGCACGGTGTGGGTGTTTCCTGTGTGAACGCCCTTTCTACACATGTAACCGTGGAAGTGCATCGCAAAGGCAAGGTCTTCCAGCAGGAATACGAAAAGGGAAAGCCGCTCTATCCTGTGAAGGAAGTGGGTACCACCGATCGTACGGGCACCCGTACCACGTTCCTTCCCGATGCATCGATTTTCACCACGACCGAATATCAATATGATACTTTATCGGCGCGCCTCAGGGAACTGGCCTTTCTGAACAAAGGCATTCATCTGACCCTGACGGATCTGCGCCCGAATGAACAGGGAGAGCAACGCAAAGATGAGTTCTTCTCCGAAGGTGGTCTCCGGGAATTCGTAGAGTTTCTGGATGCCACACGGGAAAAGCTGATCCCCGAGCCCATTTACATGGAAGGCGAAAAAAACGGAACCCCCGTGGAAGTTGCCATGCTCTACAACAGCACATTCTCCGAGAACGTCCATTCGTACGTCAACAACATCAATACACATGAGGGCGGTACACACCTGGCGGGTTTCCGTCGTGCGCTCACCCGCACCCTCAAGGGATATGCAGAGAAATCAGGCATGCTGGCCAAGCTGAAATTCGAGATCAGCGGAGATGATTTCCGTGAAGGACTCACCGCCGTTATCTCAGTGAAGGTGGCGGAGCCCCAGTTCGAAGGACAAACCAAAACCAAGCTGGGAAACAATGAGGTGACCGGTGCTGTGGATGTGGCTGTGGGTGAAATGCTCACCAATTACCTGGAAGAACATCCGAAGGAAGCCAAAACCATTGTTCAGAAAGTGATCCTGGCTGCACAGGCCCGTCATGCCGCTCGCAAGGCCCGTGAAATGGTGCAACGCAAAAGCGTGCTCACCGGCACAGGTCTCCCGGGTAAGTTATCGGATTGCAGTGAAACAGATCCGCACCAATGTGAAATATTCCTGGTTGAGGGAGACTCGGCAGGTGGTACGGCCAAGCAAGGTCGTGACCGCAGGTACCAGGCCATCCTACCCTTGAGGGGTAAGATCCTGAACGTGGAGAAGGCCATGGGACACAGGATCTACGAAAACGAGGAAATCAAAAACATCTACACGGCACTGGGAGTTACACAGGGAACGGAAGAAGATGAACGCGCCCTGAATACCGAAAAGCTTCGTTACCACAAGATCGTGATCATGACGGATGCCGACGTGGATGGCAGCCATATCACCACCCTGATTCTTACCTTCTTCTTCCGTTATATGAAGGAGTTGGTGGAGACCGGCAACATCTACATTGCAACGCCTCCGCTTTACCTGGTGAAAAAAGGCAGGGATGAAAGGTATTGCTGGAATGATGCCGATCGTGATGTGGCCATCAAGGAATTTGCCAAGGAAGGCAAGGAAAGCAGTGTGAACGTTCAACGGTACAAGGGTCTCGGAGAAATGAATGCCGAGCAGCTTTGGTCTACAACAATGAACCCGGAAACGCGTACCCTGCGGCAGGTGACCATTGAAAGTGCGGCTGAGGCAGATAGGATCTTTTCCATGCTGATGGGAGATGATGTGCCACCGCGCCGTGAGTTCATCGAGAAGAATGCCAAGTACGCCAAGATCGACGCGTAACGGATCGTTCGACACAGATTCGGTTGCTCAAATGCCGGCTGCGTGAAAACAGATTCAACCCCGGAAAAGGATGGCGGATGTCAAATTTGTTATCTTTGAAGGGTTTTGAAGGATATCAATTGCTAACCATAATCTTTACTTATCATGAAAGTCAGTGTTATCGGAGCTGGCAACGTTGGCGCCACTTGTGCGAATGTAGTTGCACATAAAGAGTTGGCCAACGAAGTTGTTATCGTGGATATCAAGGAGGGACTCGCAGAAGGGAAGGCCCTGGATATCTGGCAGACGGCTCCCATTAATTTGTACGATTCCCGTACCATCGGTGTCACCAACGATTATGCGCGCACAGCCGGATCGGACGTGGTGGTGATTACTTCAGGTCTTCCCCGTAAACCGGGAATGAGCCGCGATGACCTCATCGCTACCAATGCGGGTATCGTGAAAACGGTTACTGAAAATGTAATGAAGCACTCCCCGAATGCCATCATCATCGTGGTTTCCAACCCGCTGGATGTGATGTGCTATTGTGCTTACCTCACTGCCAAAGTGGATTCCCGCCGGGTATTCGGTATGGCCGGTATCCTGGATACCGCTCGCTATCGCGCTTTCCTTGCCGAAGCTTTGGATGTGTCTCCGAAAGATATTCAGGCTCTGTTGTTGGGTGGTCACGGAGACACCATGGTTCCGCTTCCGCGCTATACGACCGTGAGTGGCATTCCCGTAACCGAGATGATTGATAAGGACAAACTCGATGCCATTGTAGATCGCACCAAGAAAGGCGGCGGCGAACTGGTGAACCTGATGGGAACAAGCGCATGGTACGCACCCGGTGCGGCAGCTGCCCAGATGGTGGAAGCCATCGTTCGCGATCAGAAAAGAATCTTCCCTTGCTGCGCATGGTTGCAGGGCGAATATGGCATGAAAGACATCTACCTCGGCGTTCCTGTAAAACTTGGCAAGAATGGCATTGAAGAGGTGATCGAAATCCAACTGAACGATGATGAACGTGCACTGCTTGAGCAATCAGCGGTAGCGGTTCGTGAAGTGATGGGTGTGCTGGATGGTATGCAGACTGCCTGATCTGTTTTTAAGATAATAGCAAAGGCGCTTCAAATTGAAGCGCCTTTTTTTGTGCAGATGGGTGACCGGTGTTCTATTGCCCGATCACGAAGCGGCTGTAACGTTGCGCGTCTTCCATACGAAGATTGAGCTGGTAAACGCCCTGGGCCAGGTTGTCTGTCGGGATGGTTTGCTGGGCTGAGACCAGTGTGCCGCTTCTCAAAAGTTTTCCCGTCATGTCGGTAATGGTGTAAGGGACTGCACCCTGGCTCCACGGGGTGTTCCATTGGATCCGGATCTGATCTTTGGCCGGGTTGGGGAATACCACAAAGGCAGCGGATGATTCACCTTTGACAGGTTCGGGTTCAATGCCGGTGATCAGTTTACCCCAGAAGAGTGCCAGGCCGCCTCCGTAGTTGCCTATCACCAGGTCTATGATGTTGTCGTTGTTCAGGTCGGCGCCGGCAATGGTTGTGCGTTCTCCTTCCCAGATGTTCATGTAAGTGGTATCTGATTCGGTGAAGGTACCGCTGAGGTTGCCATCGATGTTTCCGTAATGATAAATGTACCCGCTTTCCGAACCCAACAGCAGTTTTAACTTGCCGCTGTCTTTGTACAGAAAGGGCGTGCTGTAACCGGTGTAGTATCCAAACTGCCGGACATCCACATCTCCGAAATTTTCATCAAACCCGATCCCTATTGCTACGGAACCGGAAGGCTCATCGTAGGAAGGGTCATCGCGGATGGCATTGTACACTTCAATGTACCTGCTGCCGGCATTCACTGCGGTAATTTCGAATGTGCCATTGTTGGTGAAGCTGGTGCAGCCGGTTACCGTTAGTTTGTCGCCGGGCCAGAGTTTGCTGAGGTTGGTGGTGCCCAGGATTGTGTACCGCACGGTGTTTCCGCTTTGCCATGTTACTGCATCTATATCCAGGTTAAACATGGGGGTGTTGATGGTGCCCAGGTTAGGGAAGAGGTTCAGGTTTCCGTTACGTTCACCCATCAGCAGGTCGGGAATGTTGTCGTTGTCCACATCCACGATCTGGGGTGCGGAGAAACTGCCGCAGTCGATGGATTGGTAGTTGGCCTGTTTCAAACTGAAACTGGCAGGGTTGCCCGGCCCGGCGCTGTTTTCGTAATAGTGTATCACACCATTGTAATCACCGATCATCATGTCCTTGTCCCCATCCCCATCCATGTCGCCGAAAGTCGGATAGATGTTGTACAACCCCAGTGAGGAAAGTCCCAGGTAATCCCGATCTATCAAGGCAAAAGAAGGTTGATTTACCGTGCCCACATTTTTGAACAGGGCCAGTTTGGATTTATAGTTTCCGCCTCCTTCGTAATATCCGTAGTTGCCAACAATCATGTCGAGGAGTCCGTCTGCATTGTAATCAAAAAAGGCTGGATTGGCGCCTTGTCCCAGATCAATCATGTCTTCCTGTAGCAAAGATTCTGTTTGTTTGACGAAGATGGGTGCATTGTCGGTATTCGTGTTCTTGTAATACCATACGCTTTTGAAGTTTTCCGAGGTGTTTTGGGAATTGGCGCTAACGATCAGGTCGCGTTTGCCGTCGTGATTTATATCCTGGTAGAATGAGGCAGGGAAAATATCCATGTCAGTAGGTACGTCGTACGATGGGAAGCTGGTGTCTTGCGCCGTTACCAGCGCTGAACTTACCGTACCTCCGTTGGTGAGTTGTACCAGATTAGGAAATGAGATATCACCCAGGATCAGGTCCTTGTCGTTGTCACCATCCATATCCAGTGCCAGTACCGTTGAACCGGAATGTATGGAATGATCTGTGCGATCGGTTTCGTCGGGTGCCGCTTTTTTGTACGGGCAGGAAATGTTCATGGTCACTTTGTTGTTGCTGATGTTTTCACTGAAATAGCCCCAGCAGTCGGGTTGCCGTTTGAACTTAAGACTATCGGCGTGGCCGAAAGTTTCCATCGAAAGGTTCTTGTGGAATTCCACGGTTTGGCCGTTCTGCTCGAAAGTGAGCACATCCACGTCGCCGTCGTTGTCGATATCGGCAATGGCGGGGATGTCGGCCGGACTGACATACAGGTTGGGGAAGTTTGTGGTTTGGGTATGCACCAGTGGATCGATCAGTTGAAAATCCAGTACACCGGATGAAATGTTCTTGTATACAGCAAAGCCACTGTTGGAATATCCGAAGATGTCTTCCTTGCCATCATTGTCATAATCGACCAGCAACACCCAATCGTGCAGGTCGGGGAAGAACTTCGCATATTCGGGCATGTACTTGTAGTTGATGGTGTCGGTTCCTCCCTGGAAAATAAATGGGAAGATTTTGTTCCCGGTGCGATCGAATACGAACAGGTCTTTCTTTCCGTCCAGGTTCATATCAATGCTGGATACCTGCACGAAGTTCAGTCCGCCCGCCCAGGGGAACCTGAACGGTTTGCCTCCTTCCTTGACCACGGTTGTCGTGTCGCGGTCATATGTTAATGTTTGTGCCTGCCCCTGGAAGGCGGCGACACAGAACAGAAAAAGGATGGGTGCAAATAGGTTTTTCATGACAAATGCTTCTCTAACAAATATACAGTAAAAACCTACGTTGTGTTGCTTTGTTCACGCGGGAGGTTTGTGTGGTTGGGTGAACGGTTGGGTACAAGCGGATTTCGGTCGGCGTGCAGAAAAGCCTGAAGAGCTTAAAAAGTAGGACATGAATCTGAACAGAATCCTGTCGACTTGTTAAGCTTTACGGAATCGCAGAACCCAATTGGTTATTAAGGTATGATATTCTATCTTTGCCGCCTGTAAATTTTTCTCACTATGCAAAATAAGACTGCGATACAGATATTCACTGTTGTTTTCGCGTTGGTTTGTCTCTTTCAGATTTCGTTCACCTGGATCGGATATCAAGTGCGTGAAGATGCCAAGGCATATGCCAATGGCGACCTTAAAAAGGAGAATGATTATCTCGACTCCATCAAGACCAAGCCTGTATATAACCTGGGCATCAAGAACTATACATACCAGGAAGTACAGAGCAACGAGATCAACCTCGGGCTTGACCTGAAAGGGGGAATGAATGTAACGTTGGAAGTTTCAACAGTGGACCTGATCCGCAGCATGGCCAACAACAGCCAGAACCCTACCTTTCTTCAAGCGCTGCAGAATGCCCAGGAAGCACAGAAGCATTCCAACCTGGATTTCGTGACCCTGTTCGGGCAGGAATTCAAGAAGCTGGATGCCAATGCACAGCTGAAGACGATTTTCTCTACGCTGGAATTGAAGGATAAAATCAACTTCGAGTCAACCGACGAAGAAGTGTTGACGGTGATCCGCGCAGAAGCCAATTCGGCCATTGATCGTACCTTCAATATTCTCCGCACACGTATTGACAAGTTTGGCGTTACTCAACCCAATATCCAGAAGCTGGGTAACTCCGGCCGCATCCTGGTAGAACTGCCGGGTGTGAAAGATCCTGAACGTGTAAGGGGTATTCTTCAGCAAACCGCCCAGCTGGAATTCTGGGAGACCTACGAGGCAGGTGAAACGTATCCGGTGCTGGAGAAGGTGAACAGCCGCCTGGCACAAATGAATGTAAGCGGTGAGGGAAAAGAAGGTGCCGATAAGGAAGATGCATTGGGTGCGTTGACATCACCGGATTCAACGGTTGTTGCGGATTCATCCAAAGTGACCATCGATCAAACCGCTCAGGAAACTGCTACTTCCAAAGAAGACTCCATCAACGATGCTTTGAATGCCCTGCTGGGTACCGGCGATTCTACCGGCTCTGACACATCCGCCAGCGCTCAGAACAAATCTTTTGAAGAATGGTCGAAGGATAATCCGTTGTTCGCAGTACTGCATCCGCTTCTGGATAGTGATAATCGCCTCAGAAGTGGTCCGATGGCCGGATATGCGGCTATCAAAGACACTGGTAAAATCAATGAATACCTCAATATGCCGGAGATTCGCAACCTCATGCCGAGGGATATGATGCTTCGCTGGGGTGTGAAGGCTTTTGATGATGAGGGTAGGTTCCTTCATTTGTACGCACTCAAGGTTACCAACCGTGACGGTAAACCCATCCTGGCAGGTGATGTGGTGATTGATGCCCGGCAGGAATTCGGTCAGAACCGCGCAAACGCTGAGGTGGTGATGGTTATGAATCCGCAGGGTGCCAATTCCTGGAAAAAGATTACCAAAGAAGCTTCTTCTCAAACACCCAAGCGTGCTGTTGCTGTTGTGTTGGATGGATATGTGTATTCAGCTCCCACCGTTCAGGGTGAGATTCCGAATGGTATTTCAACCATCACCGGCGACTTCGATATCAAGGAAGCGGAGGATTTGGCCAACGTACTGAAAGCAGGTAAACTTCCGGCTCCGGCACGTATCGTGCAGGAAGCGGTTGTAGGACCATCCCTGGGAGACGAGGCGATCCGAAGCGGTTTCATCTCGTTCGCCATCGCCCTGATCCTTGTGTTGGTATACATGGTATTCTACTATTCCAATGCCGGTATGGTGGCCAACGTGGCGCTGATGGCAAACATCTTCTTTATTTTGGGCGTGCTTGCTTCACTCGGAGCGGTGCTCACCCTGCCTGGTGTTGCGGGTATCGTACTCACCATTGGTATGGCTGTGGATGCCAACGTGCTTATCTATGAGCGCATCCGTGAGGAACTGCATAAGGGCAAGGGCGTACGTCTGGCATTGAAAGACGGTTATATGGCGGCCTACTCATCCATTGTGGATGCCAACGTAACCACGATGTTGACAGGTATCGTTCTGTACGTGTTTGGAACCGGCCCCATCCAGGGTTTTGCTACCACGCTTATCATCGGTATCCTGACTTCCCTGTTCGCAGGTATCTTTATTACCCGTCTTGTGTTTATCTGGATGATGGACAAGGATAAGGGAGTGCGTTTCTCCACAAAAGCAACGGAGAATCTGCTGAAGAATGTAGCTTACAAGTTTGTTGAGAAAAGAAAGATCTACTATGCAGTCTCCGGAACGTTGATCCTGCTGGGAATCGGCTCGCTGGTGACCAAAGGCCTGAACTACGGAATTGATTTCGTTGGTGGCAGAAACTATGTGGTGCGATTCGATAAGGATGTCAGCACCACCCAGATTCAGGAGGCGCTGAAAGTGCCGTTCGGCGGAGAAGTTCCTGAGGTGAAGACTTTCGGTGAATCCAACCAGGTGAGTATCACCACCAAATACATGATCGACCAGGAAGGTTCGGATGTGGAACAACAGGTGGAAGATAAACTGAAGGAAGGAATCTCCACTGTTCGGCCAGATGGCTGGGAAGTCATGGGTTCACAAACCGTAGGCCCTACCATTGCAGATGACATCAAACAGAATGCGGTGTGGGCCATTGTGTTTTCCCTTTTCGTGATCTTTGTGTATATCCTGATCCGTTTCAAAAAATGGCAGTTCGGGCTGGGTGCCTTGCTCGCCCTGTTCCATGATGTGGCGTTGGTGGTTTCCTGTTTCTCTCTCCTTGATGGCATCGTGCCCTTCTCCATGGAGATTAACCAGGCATTCATTGCTGCGATACTTACCGTAATCGGTTATTCCATCAACGACACCGTGGTTGTGTTTGACCGCATTCGTGAGTACCTTGCAGAACACAAACGAAGTGAAATGGGTGTGGTGATCAACAATGCGTTGAACAGCACCCTGAGTCGAACATTCAATACTTCCATGACTGTGTTCCTTGTGTTGTTGGCTATCTTCCTTTTGGGTGGTGAGGTGATCCGGGGTTTCTCGTTCGCATTGCTGGTGGGTGTGGTTGTTGGTACCTACTCATCCATTTGCATCGCCACACCGGTTGTGATTGACCTCGCGAAGAAAGGCAGTCAGGAAGACAAGAAATAATCAATACGAACAGCAAATGCTGCTATTTTTTGATCTTGGCGGCGGTGAGTTGGTGCTGATCATTCTGGTGGTCCTGTTGTTCTTTGGGTCCAAGCGAATTCCGGAACTGGCCCGGGGGCTGGGCAAAGGCATGCGGGAATTCAAAAATGCGGCCAATGCCGTGCAAAAGGAGATCCAGGACAGCGCCAAGGATTTGAAAGACAGCACAGACCTGACCAAGCACATTAAGGAATAGCCTTCTTCGGGCTATGAATGATTACCTCTATTTACTGGGCGGCTTGATCGCACTGGTGGTTTCAGGGGAGTTTCTCGTGAGAGGAGCAGTTGCCCTGGCCCTGAGAATGCGCATTTCAACCCTGGTGGTTGGAATGACGGTTGTTTCATTTGGCACTTCAGCTCCTGAACTTCTGGTAAGCGTGCAAGCTGCATTGGGTGGCCACCCGGATATTGCTATTGGTAACGTAGTGGGGTCGAATGTGGCCAACATCAGCCTTATTCTGGGAATAACAGCGTTGGTTGCCCCGGTAGCTGTGAACCGCATATCGGTCAGGATCGACTGGCCCATGATGATGATTGCGTCCCTGCTTTTCTGGTGGTTTGCTTCAGACGGACATATTTCGCTTTCGGAAGGAAGTGTGTTTCTGGTGATCCTGGTGACCTTTATGACGTGGCTTGTGATTAAGTCGAGACGTGAGGGTGAGCAGGGTGACGCGGGAGTGGATGAAGAGGGGGTTGTTCAACGGTCGACTAAGCCCGTCTGGCAAAGCCTGCTGTGGGTGATTGCAGGATGTGTTGGATTGGCGTTCGGCGCGGATTGGTTGATCAAAGGTGCTTCAAGTCTTGCTATTAAATGGGGAATTTCAGAGTACGTGGTTGCGGTCACGATCGTAGCATTCGGTACCAGCGTTCCCGAACTCGTTACTTCCATCATCGCCTCACTGAAAAAGGAAACGGATATTACCGTAGGCAACCTGATTGGTTCGAACATTTTTAACCTCCTGGGTATTTTGGGTTGCACTTCGCTCTTTTCAGACATTGCCGTAACGGAGACCATTCGCTCCGTAGATGTATATTGGATGATGGGCATCGCCCTGTTGATCCTGCCCTTGATGGCATATCGCTTCCGGGTGAACCGCCTGTCCGGATTCCTTTTGCTGATTACATACCTGATCTATATCCTGCACTTGTTTTAACTTTTTTTGCGGAATCATGTTGTTTTTGCAGGGGGTGTGTCTGAAAAAGTAACTTTTTTTCGATATAGTGTGTAAAAATTGAGGGGTGTTTGTAAAATATTTGTAAAAATGTTGACAAGTACCCCTTTCAAGTGATACCTTTGTGTCATTAAATAAGCATACACCTATAAAAACAATTCAAGATGTCATCACTAACCAGTTTAAGATTCGAGGCCCTGGAAAGCCTGTTGCAAAGGTTGCCCGAGGCGACCAATGGTTCGAAGGAGTCGGTTTCCAGCTACTTTGGTTCAAAAGTGTTTGGTATGGACGCCATGCGCGAATACCTGCCGGACGATGCCTTTGAAAGTGTTATGAATGCGGTACAGAAAGGGGAGAGGTTGAGTCGCAAGATCGCAGACCAGGTGGCGTCTTCTATGAAAGCATGGTCCATCGAGCGGGGTGCAACTCACTATACTCACTGGTTTCAACCGTTGACGGGTACCACCGCTGAAAAGCATGATGCCTTCTTTGAACCGACACCCGAAGGACGTGCATTTGAATCGTTCGGTGGAAACCAACTGGTGCAGCAGGAGCCTGATGCTTCCAGCTTCCCGAGCGGTGGTTTGCGTAATACTTTTGAAGCACGCGGATATACTGCATGGGATCCGACATCTCCGGCCTTTATTATAGGTAAGACCCTCTGTATACCTACCATTTTTGTATCCTATACCGGTGAAGCGCTGGATTACAAAACGCCACTTCTCAAAGCCTTGCATCAGGTGGACAAGGCGGCAACGGATGTTTGTCAGTATTTTGATAAGAATGTTACCAAAGTAACAGCAACCCTGGGTTGGGAACAGGAATATTTCCTGGTGGATTCTTCTCTGTTCAATGCGCGTCCTGATCTGGCACTGACCGGCAGAACACTGTTCGGACATGCGTCTGCAAAAGACCAACAGCTGGAAGATCATTACTTCGGATCCATCCCAGATCGGGTGGCGGCATTCATGCGCGACTTTGAAAAAGAATCATTGATGTTGGGTATTCCGGTAAAAACCCGGCATAATGAAGTGGCCCCGAATCAATTTGAATGTGCCCCCGTATTTGAAGAGTGCAACCTGGCTGTAGATCACAACCAATTGCTTATGGATGTGATGGAAAAAGTGGCTCGCAGGCACAACTTCCGCGTGTTGTTGCACGAGAAGCCATATGCAGGTGTGAACGGATCCGGTAAACACAACAACTGGTCGTTGGCAACCAACACTGGCAAGAACCTGTTGAGTCCTGGTTCCACGCCGAAGACAAACCTGCAATTCCTGACCTTTTTTGTGAATACATTGAAGGCGGTTCACACACATGCAGGCCTGCTTCGCGCGTCTATCGCTTCTGCTGGAAACGACCACCGTTTGGGTGCAAATGAAGCGCCCCCGGCCATCATTTCCGCATTTATCGGTTCTCAGCTGACGGCCATCCTGGATGAAGTGGTGGAGAAAGTTGGAAAAGGCAAGATGTCTTCCGATGTGAAAACAGAATTGAAGCTGAACATTGGTAAGATTCCCGATATCCTGCTGGACAACACCGACCGAAACCGAACTTCGCCATTTGCATTTACAGGCAACAAGTTTGAACTCAGGGCGGTTGGTTCATCAGCCAATTGTGCATCTGCAATGACGGTTTTGAATGCCATCATGGCGCAACAACTGCGTGACTTTAAAAATGAAGTAGATCAATTGATTGATAAGGGTCTTAAGAAGGACGAAGCCATCTTTAAAGTCCTGCGTCAATACATTATCGACTCCAAAGATATACGTTTTGAAGGAAACGGATACAGCGATGAGTGGGTGAAAGAGGCTGCCAAGCGTGGGCTGGCTAACATTAAGACCACCCCGGAAGCCCTGGATGCAATGGTTACAAAAGAAGCTTCGCGGTTCTTTGAGGCGAACGATATCTACAGTGAAAGAGAGCTTCACGCCCGCCACGAAATCCAGCTGGAGACATACACAAAGAAGATCCAGATCGAATCGCGCGTCATGGGTGATCTTGCCACCAACCACATCATTCCTGTGGCTATCCGTTACCAAAACATTCTTCTGGAGAATGTACGCGGATTGAAAGAAGTGCTTGCTAAGCCGGACTATGAAAAGGCCGCAGCTTTTCCCTTGTCCGCCATTCAAACCATGTCCACACATATCGCCGTGATTCAGAAGGCGGTGGATGATATGGTTGAGGCGAGAAAGAAAGCCAATAAGCTGACGGATGCGAGAGCAAAAGCAATTGCCTACTGTGACAACGTAAGGAAGTACTTTGATGTCATTCGTTATGAAGTAGATAAACTGGAGTTAATGGTGGATGATGAAATGTGGCCGCTTCCCAAATACAGGGAATTGCTGTTTGCCAGATGATCAGCTCCTGGTTGCAAAGAGGCCCTTCCTTTTCCGGTAGGGCCTCTTTGCTTCAATGCCCTTTTCAAGTCTAAATTTATCTTTGCGTAATTTTGAAATATTTAGTTATTTTAGCCACATCGTTAAATGGCGATAACGTACTGTGCCCCTAATTAAACATACCTCTATGACACGATTATCCCGCATTCTTTGCGCGTTTATTCTATTGTTCATCGTAAGTCTTTCCGCTTCGGCTCAAATGAACTTCATGAAGGAAGCCAACGATGCTTACGACGCCATGAAGTATTTCGAGGCCATCGACCTCTATAAGAAGGCATACACCAAAGCCAAAAAGCCAGCGCAGAAAGCTGAGATCCTGTTCAAAACCGCCGAGTGTTACCGCATGTCCAATGATACCCGTCAGGCGGAGGTTTGGTACGACAAGGCATTGAAAGCTAAATACAAAGATCACGTTGCTCAGCTGTACTATGCCGACATGAAGAAGGCGAATGAAAAGTACGACGAGGCCATCGTGGAATACAATGCATACAAAGCACTGGAACCGGATGACATCCGCGGAAAAGAAGGAGTGGAGGCATGCACCAACGCCCAGAAATGGAAGGATGATCCCACCCGCTACAAGGTGGAGAACATGGCGCTGATCAATTCGGAATACCACGATTTTTCACCTTCGTATGCCAAGAAAGATTATTCCCTGTTGTATTTTACCAGCACCCGCCCAAGTTCACTCGGAAAAGGTATCGATGAGTGGGTAGGCCAAAGCTTCAGCGATATTTACGAGACCAAAAGAGATAAAAACGGCAAATGGAGCCAACCAACACCCATTGCCGGAGAGGTAAACGGACCGGCCAATGACGGAAGCTCATTCTTGGATGACCGTGGTTCCTCCATGGTGTTCACGCGGTGTGATGTGCAAAAAACAGGAAGCACAGTTTGTAAGCTTTGCTCGGCAAAGAAAAAGGGTACAGGCTGGTCCGATATAGAACCACTTCCCTTTGGAAATGATACGGTGCAGGTAGGCCACCCATCACTGACGGATGACGAATCCATCATTTACTTTGCTTCCGATATGGCCGGCGGCCAGGGCGGAAAAGACATCTGGATGGCCACCTATACCAAGAAAAGCCGTACATGGTCGGAACCAAAGAACCTGGGGCCAACCATCAACACACCCGGCAACGAAATGTATCCGTTCATTCACAGCGACGGTACCCTGTACTTCGCATCAGATGGTCAACCGGGGATGGGCGGACTCGATATCTTTTTCGCCAAACCCGACGGCGACGACTGGAAGAAACCCGAAAACATGAAGTACCCGATCAACAGCGCCGGGGATGATTTCGCCATCATTGTTGAGAAGAATGCCGAAAGAGGTTACTTTACCTCCAATCGCGCCAATGGCAAAGGTGGTGATGATATCTACATGTTCTGGTTGCCGCCACTCGTGTTCACATTGCAAGGTGTGGCTTATGACGTGGAATCAAAAGGCTATCTCCCCAGCACGAAAATTACCATTGACGGTGGCAACGGAGAATCCATTACACTGGAAACCGATACGGTAGGTCACTACTTCACCCAGATCAAACAGAACATGACATATGATCTGACAGCAAGCAAACAAAAGTTTCTGAACGACAATGGTACGGAAACCACCATGGGACTGACGGAATCCGCTGACCTCGTTCATGATTTCTATCTTCAAAGTACCGCAACCAAGGAAATCCGTTTCCCAGATGTGCTGTACGATTTGGATAAATACGAACTGCGTCCAGAGTCCAAAGATTCACTGGATTTCCTTTACAAGGTACTGGTCAACAACCCCACCATCGTGATTGAACTGTCGGCACATACAGATTCCAGGGGTAGCGATAAATACAACAAAACACTCTCTCAGAAACGTGCCCAGTCATGTGTGGACTACCTCGTTTCCAAAGGTATACCATCCGATCGCATGGTTCCCGTGGGCTACGGAGAAAGCCGCCTGCTGGTGACCGATGCGGATATTGCCAAATTGTCTACGGAAGAGGAGAAAGAAGCCGCTCACCAAAAGAACCGTCGTACGGTGTTCTCGGTGATTCGTGATAACTACGTTCCCAAAGCTTCCAATGATGGCAAAGCACCAAGTGGCGGAGCCAACTAGCAAATAATCGATACAAAGAAGCATCCCGCACATACGGGATGCTTTTTTTTTATCCGGACCAGACTCACATGTTGTGCGTATTTACCGGCGGTCGCTTCAAAAAAGCACCTATTTTTGCAAATGGAATTGAATAGAAATGAGTGAAAACCTGAAATATGACCTGCGGGGTGTCTCCGCCGACAAGCATGATGTGCACAATGCCATTGCCGGGCTGGATAAAGGACTATACCCTTATGCTTTTTGTAAGGTGCTTCCTGACTATGCAGGTAATGATGATGCCTATTGCAACGTCATGCACGCCGATACGGCCGGCACCAAAACAGCCCTGGCTTACCTTTACTGGAAAGAAACAGGTGATGCGTCCGTATGGAAGAACATTGTGCAGGATGCCCTGGTGATGAACCTTGACGACCTGATCTGTATCGGTGCCACCAGCGGAATTGTATTCTCCTCAACCATCGGCCGCAACCGGAACCTTATTCCCGGAGACGTGGTCAAAAAACTGATCGAAGGCGCTGCCGAACTGGCAAACGATCTTCAAAAGCTAGGCGTGGATGTACACCTGGCAGGTGGTGAAACCGCAGATGTCGGTGACATTGTCCGCACCCTTGACGTAGGCTTCACTGCATTCGTTCGCATGAAGCGATCGGATGTAATTGTGAACGATATCCGGCCAGGACAGGTGGTGGTCGGACTGGCATCCTATGGACAGGCAACCTATGAGACCGAATACAACGGCGGGATGGGAAGCAACGGGCTTACATCCGCCCGGCATGATGTACTGGATAAATTTTACAAGCATACCTATCCCGAAAGCTTCGACCCCCTGATGCCCGATGAGGTGCTGTATTCCGGTTCTCACCGTTTGACGGACATCGAACCTGAAACAGGTTTGCACGTGGGAAAACTTGTTCTCTCTCCTACACGTACCTATGCGCCTGTGATTCATAGGGTGCTCCAATCGGTGCGGCCACACATAAGGGGTATGATTCATTGCTCAGGTGGTGGACAAACCAAAGTGCTGAAGTTCCTGCCGGACAAATCGCGGGTGGTTAAAAACAACTTGCTGCCCATTCCACCACTGTTCAGATTGATTCAGGAAACATCCGAAACACCATGGGAGGAAATGTATAAAGTGTTCAATATGGGGCACCGGCTCGAACTTTATATGGACCATGAAGATGCGGCGTCTGAAGTGATTCGCATTGCAAAAGAATTCGGTATTGAGGCGACCGTAATAGGAAGGGTGGAAGCAGCAGATAGGGCGGAAGTCGCCATAGAAGGCCCGCACGGAAATTACCTTTATCACTAATTGCTATGCTCGATAAGCTCGAAGCGATCAAGAAACGTTGGGAAGACGTTGGGGTGCAGATCACCGATCCGAAGGTGATCTCGGATCAGAAGTTGTACGTTAAACTGGCCAAGGAATACAAAGACTTGGAAGAGATCGTAGCTGTTTATAAAGTTTATAAGGAAGTGGTGGAGAACCTGGCTTCTTCCAAAAAGATGCTGGAGACCGAGAAGGACGAGGAATTTCGCGAAATGGCCAAGGCGGAGATCGATACCCTATCGGAAAAGAAGGATGTACTGGAAGAAGAGATCAAACTCCTTCTTCTCCCCAAAGACCCGGAAGACGACCGCAATGCCATCGTAGAAATTCGTGCCGGAACCGGCGGTGATGAAGCCAGCATTTTTGCCGGTGACCTGTTCCGCCTGTACAGTCGCTTTGTGGAAAGCCGCAACTGGAAGCTTGAAACCGTGGAAACCACGCCAGGTACCGCAGGTGGATTCAAGGAAATTGTATTCAACGTGATCGGGCAAGGGGCATATGGCGTCATGAAGTATGAGTCGGGTGTGCACCGTGTGCAGCGTGTACCGCAGACAGAGACGCAGGGTCGTGTACACACGTCCGCCGCTTCGGTTGTGGTTCTGCCGGAGGCCGAGGAAATCGACATCCAGTTGAAGGACTCCGACATCCGGAAAGATACGTTCTGTTCCTCAGGACCCGGAGGTCAGTCGGTGAACACCACCTACTCGGCCATCCGCCTGACGCACATTCCAACAGGGATCGTTGCATCCTGCCAGGATGAAAAATCACAGATCAAGAACTATGAGAAGGCGCTTTCGGTGCTTCGATCACGTATCTACGAAATCGAGTTGCAGAAGCGCATGGAGGAAACCTCCAAGAAACGGAAGACCATGGTGGCAACCGGCGATCGTTCTGCCAAAATCCGAACTTATAACTACCCGCAGGGACGGGTAACCGACCATCGCATCGGCCTTACCATGTATAACCTGAGTGCCATTCTTGACGGAGATATAGGTGAGATCATTGATGCCCTTCAGGTGGCCGAAAATGCGGAGCGCCTCAAGGAAGGAACCGTGAACGCGTAAGGTATGAATAGAAGCGAACTCATCACCAGCATCCGCAGCAAGGCGTCTTTTCTTTGCGTCGGACTGGATACCGATCTGCACAAATTGCCGGCATCCGTTCAGGGAGAAAAAGATCCGGTGTTTGCCTTCAACAAAGCCATCATCGATGCCACCGCCGATGTCTGTGTGGCATACAAACCCAACATCGCATTTTATGAGGCCATGGGCCCCTCGGGATGGGAAAGCCTTGCCCGTACCATTGAATACATTCCGGAAGGAATCTTCAAGATCGCCGATGCCAAGCGCGGTGATATAGGCAATACGGCCGACCTCTACGCGCGGACTTTCTTTGAAACCTATTCCTTTGATGCCGTTACCGTAGCGCCTTACATGGGGCACGACAGCGTTTCGCCGTTTCTGAACCATGCAGGGAAGTGGACGGTATTGCTGGCATTGACTTCCAATCCCGGTGCCCATGATTTCCAGCAACTGCAACTCAAATCCGGCGATACACTTTTTGAAAAAGTACTGACTGAATCCATGCAGTGGGGTACAGACGAAAATCTCATGTATGTAGTGGGCGCTACCCAGGCCAGGGACCTGAAAAAGATCAGGGCCATTGTTCCGGATCATTTCCTGCTTGTGCCCGGTGTGGGTGCACAGGGCGGAAGCCTTGAGGATGTAGTCAGGTACGGTATGAACCGGGATGTGGGTTTGCTCGTGAACAGTTCACGCGGCATCATATATGCAAGCAGTGGTGCGGATTTTGCCGAAGCGGCCCGCCGTGAGGCACATGCCCTTCAACAGGAAATGGGTAAGCTGTTGGAAGTACATGCCGGCTAAACCCAATTAGGACGGGGGAAAGCTGATCGGGAGCGTAAATTCCATCAATACCGGCTTACCGTCTTTCATTGCCGGTGTCCATCTCGGCATTTGGCTAATTACCCTTTTGGCTTCCTTGTCGTAAAACTCATTTACACCTTGTACGATCGTGACTTGGCCTACCTTGCCTTTTTCATCGATCACAAACTTCGTAACCACGGTTCCCCCCCCTGAACCGGGAGCACCCGCTTCAGGTAATTGAATGGTATTGGCCAGATATTCTGACAAACCGCTTTGACCACCTTCAAATTTCGGCATCTTGTCGATCTTCACCTTGACTTCCGCAGAACTGTCTTCCGTTTGTGCATACACCATCATAACCGGAAGTATAAGCAACAACACAGACAAAAGACTTTTTGCCATGTGCGTTTTACCTCTCGAAAGGATAGAAAGTGTTATCATGAGAAAATGTAATGTCAGATCTTGCCCTAAAGATACGGAATCCTTTTTGCCGCTTTATCTTTGCACCCAGTATTTCTTTCTTTTCGGGGAGGGCACCCGTACCATATGGTAAAACAGTCCTTCCTCTACCCCAAAACCACACCTCCGTCGGTGTACGATATTCCGGAGGTTTTGATTCAGATCGCCTGGGAGTGGCAGATCTTCAAGTATCCACCCAGGGAAACCAGCAAAGGTGAACCCCTTCAGGTTGTTCGTCCGGGTAAGCGCCAACTGAATGGTGGCCCCGATTTCTCCGATTCTCGCCTGAGGTTGGGCGATACCTTATGGGTGGGCCCGGTCGAAGTTCATTTGCGCTCGTCCGACTGGGAGCGTCATGGTCACCAGTATGATCCTGCTTACGACCATGTAATCCTTCATGTGGTCTACGAACATGACAAATCGGTTCGGACGGTATCCGGTCGTGTTCCGGAAACGGTGGAGTTGAAGGACCTGATTCCGGATGCCTTCTGGGAACGTGCCCGGTTGTTGCAAAAACGGGGACAGGGGTTGCCGTGTGCGTTTGCCTGGCCTGAAATGGAACGCATACGCTTGGTTTCCTGGTTGGATCGCATGCTCGCGGAGCGACTCGTTGAAAAGGCGGCCGTATTGCAAAAACTGGCCGGGCAGGGAAGTAATTGGGAGGATGCCCTTTACCTGATGATGGCAAGGTGCATGGGCCTGCCGGTGAATGGCCTTCCATTCCAATGGCTGGCGGGCAGGGTGCCATTGAAGCTTGCCCGGAAGAAGAGGGCGTGTCTGACAACATTGGAAGCACTGTATTTCGGACAGGCTGGACTTCTGCCCCTCACATCAGAAGAAGTTTATGTGGCTCAGCTTGTCTCGGAGTACCGCTATTTGCAAGCGGCCCATCAACTGCAGCCGATGCAGGCACATGTGTGGAAGTTTCTGCGGATGCGCCCCGCCAGTTTTCCTACGCTGCGCATCTCGCAGTTTGCAGCACTGATCCATCAATCCGTTTCCTGGCTTGACATGCTTCTGGAAGCCACCGAGCCCGAGCCCCTGCTTCGACAAATCCGCGTCAATGCTGCATCTTACTGGGCACATCACAGCAAGTTCAGCACCGTTTGCAGAAAAAGAACCACCCGGTTGGGGCTGGCCACGGCGAACATAATCATGCTGAATGCCTTTATTCCAACCCTGTTTGCTTTTGCATCTCAAAATGGTGATCAGGGGAGGAAAGCCAGAGCAATTCACTGGATGGAAACCTTGCATCCGGAACGGAATAGCATCACAAATGTGTTCTCGGGGATGGGTTTTGAGCCAATACACGCGGGCGATAGCCAGGCACTGATTCATTTGCACGGAACTTACTGCAAGGCCAAAAAGTGTTTACTTTGCGCCATAGGTCAGCAGATCATCCGGGGTACGCCTTAAGCAATATGTAAGTCGGAACGGATCGCTAAAACAACCTGAGATTGATGGCTAGATTGTCAAGAATATTCGTTGCGTTTACCCTGTTGTTGCTCATCACCCTGATCGGTGTCGCCGGCTACATGATCATTGAGGGTATGCAATTGCTGGATGCCCTCTATATGACTGTCATCACCGTTTCCACCGTGGGCTTCAGGGAAGTGAATGAACTGAGCAGCGGAGGCAGGTTGTTTACCGTCCTTCTGATTGTAACAAGTTTTGGTACATTTGCATATGCCGTTTCGGCCGTGACCGTATATGTGGTTGAGGGAGATTTTCAACGGTTTTTCAAGGATAAAAAAGTGAACCGCGACATCAGTCAGCTCAATAAACATGTAGTGATTTGTGGCATGGGCCGTAACGGTCGCCAGGCTGCCCAGCAACTTCGTGCAGCCGGACATTCGTACGTGGTGATTGAACAGACGGATCATATGGTGTCCGTCATCCGTGAAGGACATGAACATCTTTTTATTGAAGGAGATGCCACCCACGACGATGTACTGGAAAAGGCCCGGGTGGCGTATGCAAAGGCTTTGATCACAACTTTACCGAAAGACGCAGATAACTTGCTGGTTGTGCTTACCGCAAGGGAAATGAATCCTGATATGACCATCATCAGCCGTGCTTCTGAAGAATCTTCAGACAAGAAATTACGGCGAGCGGGTGCAGACAATGTGATCATGCCCGATAAGATCGGGGGGGCACACATGGCATCCTTGGTGCTGAAGCCGGATGTGATCGAATTCATTGATTACATTATCGGCCAGTATGCCCTCGACACCAACCTGGAGGAGATCAGTTTTGACCACTTGCCTGAAAACCTCAGGAATAAGTCCATCCGGGACCTGGAAGTTCGCAACCGCTCCGGCGCCAACATCGTCGGATTCCGCACAGCCGAAGGTCAGTTCGTGATCAACCCTTCTCCTGATACCCCCATTTCCCCGAACGCCAAAGTATTTGTGCTGGGCACCCCGGAACAGGTGGGTAAGCTGAAAGAGATTTTTTCTATCACCTGATGGAAGCGAAAACACATAAAAACACGTGGATGATTACCGGCAGCAACGGCTTGCTCGGACAGAAGATCGTGCATGCATTGGCGGGTAATCCCGCAGTTCGTTTGGTTGCCACGTCTCAAGGAGAAAACCGTATCACCGGAAAAGAAGGGTACGAATACAGGAGCCTGGATATCACCGATCGGAAGGCGGTAGAGGAAATCATCCGGGATGTGCGGCCTGATGTATTGATCCATACCGCCGCCATGACCAATGTGGACGCGTGTGAAACCAACCGCGAGGCCTGCTGGGATGTGAATGTAAATGCGGTTGAATACCTGATTGAGGCTTGCAAGCCGCTGGGAACACACTTCATTCATTTGTCAACCGACTTCGTTTTCGATGGTCAAAACGGACCCTACCGCGAGGAAGATGCCGTGAATCCGTTGAGCCATTACGCCGCATCCAAAGTAGCTTCGGAAAAACTGGTATCTGCATCCGGATTACCCTGGGCCATCATCCGTACCATTATTATTTATGGTGTTTGTGAAGGAATGAGCCGTTCCAACATCGTGCTTTGGGTGAAAGGAGCCCTGGCCAAAGGCGAACCGCTTAACATTGTGAATGACCAGTACCGCATGCCGACGCTTGCGGAAGACCTGGCGGTGGCCTGCATTTCTGCGGGCATGAAAAAAGCCACAGGTATCTTCCATGTTTCAGGCAATGAAATGATGAATATGGTGCAACTGGCCAAAAAAGTCGCTCATTTTTTTGAAGAGGATGAATTGCTGATCCGCGAGATCACATCAGACTCACTGAACCAGGCAGCCAAAAGACCCCCGAAGACCGGTTTCGTGCTGACCAAGGCCATGGAGCAACTGGATTATAAGCCTACATCCTTTGCGAAAGGACTGGCATTGCTGGCTGAACAGCTCAAAGAGCTGGAGCAAGTTTGACATTTCTTTCAAAATTGTAAATTGGTCCTATCTTTGGCCGCAGAAATAAAAACCCCTTTTCACATGCGTTTATCAGCTTTTTTCGCTTCTCTATTGGTGTTTTTCTGTATCACGGCGTTGCCGGTTCACAGTTATGCCCAAGGTGACACTGCGCAGACTGTGCAGGCATCCAAAACATTTGACCAGGCCATTGATGAGGCGTTGACACCAGCATCCAATGCCATTACAAGTTTTATCTTCAGTGCAGTGCCTATTGGAGGCGGAAAGCAAGTGCCTTTTGTTTTGATCTGGCTGATCCTGGGAGCGATCGGTTTTACCATTTACTTCGGGTTCATTAACCTGAGAGGGTTTCCGTTGTCATTGTCCATCGTGCGAGGGGTATATGATGATCCGAACGACGAAGGAGAGGTGTCGCACTTCCAGGCACTCACAACCGCACTTTCCGGTACGGTGGGACTTGGCAACATAGCCGGTGTGGCAATTGCAATTTCTGTGGGTGGACCCGGTGCTACATTCTGGATGATCGTAGCTGGATTGCTGGGAATGTCATCCAAGTTCGTAGAATGTACCCTCGGCGTAATCTACCGCAACGTTGGTAAGGACGGTGTGGTGTCCGGTGGCCCCATGTACTACCTGTCGAAAGGATTGAAACAAAGAGGAATGGCCACCTTCGGTAGTATTCTGGCAGTGATATTTGCCATATGCTGTATTGGTGGTTCTTTCGGTGGAGGCAACATGTTTCAGGTGAACCAGGCCTGCCAGCAATTCATCAACATTACCGGAGGAGAAGACAGCTTTTTAGCCGGCGGAGGCAGATGGGTGTTCGGCCTCATAATGGCGGCCCTTGTGTTCATTGTAATCGTAGGTGGTATCAAAGGGATTGCCAAAGTGACGGATAAGATTGTTCCTTTTATGTGCGGATTGTATGTGCTCGCTGCATTGATCGTCATCTTCGGTGACGCAGCGAGAATTCCACATGCATTCTCTCTGATTTTCAGCGGCGCTTTTGTTCCCGAAGCCATATACGGGGGCATCATCGGGGTGTTGATCACCGGATTCCAGCGGGCCGCTTTCAGCAATGAAGCAGGAATCGGCTCAGCGTCGATCGCTCACTCCGCAGTAAAGACAAATGAACCGGTTACAGAGGGGCTCGTGGCTTTGCTGGAACCTTTTATTGATACGGTTGTGGTATGTACCATGACTGCATTGGTCATTGTGATCACCGGTTTCTATAATAGCGGTGAAACTGATGGCATCACCATGACCTCCAAAGCATTTGAAAGCGTGATCCCGGGTGCCCGTTATGTGCTGGCCGTGGCTGTGGTGCTTTTCGCATTTTCTACCATGATCTCATGGTCTTACTACGGCTTGAAAGCATGGACTTTCCTTTTTGGAAATACCAAAATCGCAGACCTCAGCTACAAAATGATCTTTCTCTTGTTTGTTGTTTTCGGCGCCGCCCTGAACATGGGAAGTGTGGTTGGGTTTTCCGACGCCATGATTTTTGCTATGTGTTTCCCGAATGTTCTGGGGTTGATCATTCTGGCGCCGGAAGTCAGAACCAAACTTAATGTGTTCCTTGCCAAAATTAAAAGCGGGGAGATTACCAGGTATAAGTAGGATATCATTACATATAAATCAATGAGGAGGGCAGTCGACAACGACTGCCCTCCTTGTTTTAGCAAAGTCCCATGAAAGAAAGATGGTTGGAATGGCTTACCTATTCTCGCAATGAACAAAGAGGTGTTCTTGCGTTGGTAAGTTTGATACTAAGTTTAGCTGCTGTTAATATGTTGTGGCAACCCGATAAACCGTCGGATGTGCCGGCTCTCTCTACCACGATGGAAGCCAAGGATACAGATACGGTTGAACGGTATGCACCGGAGATTGTACCGGAAGTATTCGACCCGAATACTGTAACCGAAAAGGAGCTTGAACGCATGGGGGTTAAAGGGCGTTTGCTGAAACAGTGGGTGGCCTATGTTGCACACGGAGGGCGCTTTCGTCAGGCAAGTGACCTGAAAAAGCTATATGCAATGGATGATCACACCTTTGGTAGATTGCTTCCCTTCGTACAAATCCGCGTTCAAACCCCATTGAATAAGAACCTGCATAAAGAACCTGTTCGTGAAAAACCATTGCGCTCAACTCACCATGTGATGCTAGACGTTAACCAAGCCGAACGTCAGGAATGGATCACGTTGCCGGGGATCGGGGAAAAGTTGTCGACACGGATCATCAAATACAGGGATCTTTTGGGTGGGTTTTACAGTACCGATCAGCTCCTTGAGGTTTATGGGATTGATTCGGTGACCTGGCAAGGAATGCTTCCTTTTCTCACCATCGTAGATACCCATCTGGTTCGGATAAACCTGAATACGGCAGGGTTTAGAACCTTATTGCACCATCCTTACCTGACCTACGACCTGGTGAAAGACATCGTAAATGCGCGGCGGCGGTCACCCTTCAATGAAATATCAGATTTGCTAACACGAAAATTGGTCACCCGTGAATTATATCCTAAAATTGCACCCTATTTAAATGTACAACATGGAACAAAGGATTAAGACTGCCGTCCGGGACGTTCCCGACTTTCCCAAGCCGGGTATTCTGTTCAAAGACATCACTCCGATTCTCAAGGATTATGCGCTATGCCACGACATCGTTCAGGTGATGGCGGACCAGGTTCGGCCCTGGAAACCGGATGGCGTGGCCGGCATCGAAAGCAGGGGATTCCTTTTTGGTGTGGGATTGGCGGAAGCACTGGCTGTGCCGTTCATCCCAGTCAGGAAATTGGGTAAACTACCCTATGAAACCATCACGCACAAATACGATCTCGAATACGGATCGGCAGAAGTGGAAATGCATGTGGATGCGTTTCAGCCCGGCGCGCGCATCCTCATTCATGACGACCTGCTCGCTACCGGCGGAACTGCCCAGGCGGCAGCGGCCCTGATCAAAAAAGCAAAAGGGGAAATCGCAGGATTCATTTTTTTGATACATTTGTCGTTTCTGAGTGGAAATACCAGGCTGGCCGAGTATTCAGAGCACATCCACAGTTTGGTCGAATATTGATTTCGTATGCAATTTGAAACAAGCGAGAATCAGCGCATGATCGCTGATATGATCCGTACTTTCGCGGATAAACACATCCGTCCCGACCTGATGAAATGGGACGAATCACAGGAATTTCCGGTTGAGGTATTCAAGAAACTGGGCGAACTGGGCCTCATGGGCGTGCTGGTTCCAACCACCTATGGCGGTTCAGGATTGACTTATCAGGACTATGTGACCGTGATATCCGAAATAGCCCGTGTATGCGGGTCGATCGGGTTGTCAACGGCCGCGCATAATTCCCTGTGCACCGGTCATATCCTGCAATTCGGCAACGAGGAACAGAAGCAAAGATGGCTTCCGAAACTGGCAACTGCCGAGTGGATAGGGGCGTGGGGACTCACAGAAACCAACACGGGCTCGGATGCCGGCAACATGCTCACAACTGCGGTTGCTGACGGGAATGATTTTATTCTCAACGGAAGCAAGAATTTTATCACCCACGGAAAAAGCGGAAACGTAGCCGTGGTGATTGTTCGTACCGGTGAGAAAGGAGACCGCAATGGCACGACCGCTTTTGTAGTTGAAAAAGGAACTCCCGGTTTTTCCGCAGGCAAGAAAGAAGACAAGCTGGGCATGCGGGCATCTGAAACCACGGAGTTGATCTTTGATAACTGCAGGGTTTCGAAAGAGAACGTTTTAGGCGAAGTAGGGGACGGGTTCCGCCAGGCCATGAAGGTGCTGGATGGTGGACGGATCTCCATAGCTGCACTTTCATTGGGCATTGCCAAAGGTGCGCTCGATGCTGCTGTGAAGTATGCCAAGGAACGCCATCAGTTCGATCAGCCCATCGCCAACTTCCAGGGCATCTCATTCAAACTGGCCGACATGCGTACCGAGGTTGAAGCAGCCGAGTTGTTGACCATGCAGGCCGCAGCCAAAAAGGATGCGAAGGAAGTGGTAACCAAACTGGCAGCCATGGCAAAATACTATGCTTCCGAAGTGGCTGTACGCGTGTCAACAGAGGCGGTTCAGATCTTCGGAGGCTACGGATATACGAAGGAATTTCCGGTGGAGAAATTTTACCGCGATTCCAAGCTTTGCACCATCGGTGAAGGCACATCTGAGATCCAGAAACTGGTGATAGCTAGAGAAATCCTCAAAGAATAGCAGGTAAAGGACGAAGATGTTTTGATATTCAGGAATTACTATTTACCTTTGCCGACCTTAATCACGAACACGAACATGATCATTATTCCCGTAAAAGAAGGCGAAAGCATCGAGAAAGCACTGAAGAAGTTCAAAAAGAAATTTGAACGTACCGGTGTGGTTCGCGAGTTGCGCGATCGCCAGACTTTCACCAAACCTTCTGTTGATAGAAGACAGAAGAAACTGAAAGCCGTTTACAAGGAGCAGATGAAGGATCAGTTGCCTTCATAAGGACCCCGGGCTTTCATCTTCGATA
Organism: Flavobacteriales bacterium; assembly: GCA_020635855.1. Classification (NCBI taxonomy): domain Bacteria; kingdom Pseudomonadati; phylum Bacteroidota; class Flavobacteriia; order Flavobacteriales; species Flavobacteriales bacterium. The sequence goes on from JACJYZ010000002.1 coordinate 917,168, forward strand.
ACATTTTTTTATCTTTAACGTTAAAGAAGATGTACGCTTTTATTGGTACTTATGCTTGCCCGATTCCTTTCCTATCTGCAAATTGAAAAGAGGTACTCTCCCCGCACCCTCGTTTCGTATCATAAGGATCTCAATCAGTTTTCTTCTTTCCTCGACTCCACGTTCGGAGTTCTTGATCTGACCGATGTCAATCACATGATGGTCAGAAGTTGGCTGGCAAATCTTGCCGGGCAACAGATGACCGCCGCCACGATCAACCGGAAGATCAGCACCCTAAAAAGTTTTTACAAGTACATGCACCGGGAAGGCCTGGTCAAGGTCAATCCCATGCAGAAGGTCGTATCACCTAAAAAGCCCAAACGCATTCCGGAGTACCTTGAGACCGAACAGGTGGAAAAGATCTGGTCGGATACAGATTTTGGAGATGGTTTTGAGGGGGCACGGGATCGTCTGATCCTGGAAATATTTTACGGAACCGGCATGCGTTTGTCTGAGTTGCTGGGACTGAAAGACGGTGATGTGGATTACTTCAATGGTTCCTTAAAAGTGTTGGGTAAGCGGAATAAAGAAAGGATCATTCCGATCACAAAGGATTTGTCTGCGTTGATTAAGGATTATGTGACCATCCGGAATCAAACTTTTCCTGGTGACAAGTTACCGGCCTTGTTAGTGACTGCAAAAGGTGCGCCGCTATATTCCAAGTTTGTATATAATCTTGTAAATCGTGTGTTGTCTGAAGTTACCACGCGTCAGAAGAGAAGCCCGCACGTGCTGAGGCACACCTTTGCCACGCACCTTTTGAATGCAGGCGCTGATCTCAATGCCATCAAGGAATTACTGGGTCATGCCGGACTTGCGGCAACACAGGTTTATACCCACAATACAGTAGAGAAATTAAAGTCAGTTTATAAACAAGCCCATCCCAGGGCATAAAAAAGGAGGCTTATCATGAATCTGAAAATTCATTCCATCCACTTCGATGCAGATCAGAAACTGGTGTCCTTTGTTCAAGACCGTGTGAATAAGCTTGAGCAGTTTTACGACAATATCATTGGCGGCGAAGTATACTTGCGACTGGAAAAAGGCGTCAACGGTAACGATAACAAGGTTGCTGAAATAAGGCTGAACATTCCTGGCAAGGAATTGTTTGCTAAAAAACATGCAAAATCCTTTGAAGAGTCTACGGATGTTACGGTTGAGGCCCTCCGCAGGCAGATCAAAAGGCACAAGGAAAAGCTTCAGAAAGTCTAACCTCTAATTCAAAGAACCTGGAAACCCCGGCAAACCGCCGGGGTTTTTTTTGTGTCCTTATGTAAAATATTTCTGAAGAACATTTTGATCGAGAGCTTTCTTTTTATAGATTTGCAGTTCTTTTTCGGAAAGTATTTGTTGTTTGATAGTAAATTATTGATTTCCAGCATAATTGCCGATGTAGCTCAGCTGGCCAGAGCAGCTGATTTGTAATCAGCTGGTCGGGGGTTCGAATCCCTCCATCGGCTTACGTTCTTATAAATAAACCTGCAAATGGGGAGATACCGAAGCGGTCAAACGGGGCAGACTGTAAATCTGTTGGCTTTCGCCTTCGTAGGTTCGAATCCTGCTCTCCCCACGCGAGCTTTACAGGGAATATGCCTTGAAACCGAATTAAGGTTAGGCGGGAGTAGCTCAGTTGGTAGAGCATCAGCCTTCCAAGCTGAGGGTCGCGGGTTCGAATCCCGTCTCCCGCTCTCAAAAGCTCAGCAGCCGATGTAGCTCAGGGGTAGAGCACTTCCTTGGTAAGGAAGAGGTCATGGGTTCAAATCCCATCATTGGCTCAAAAGGAAGTCATTCTTTACCAGGATTCGCAGGTGTGCTGGTGAATAGATCTGCAAACGCAGACATTAAGGAAAAGGAAAAAATTGGGCAGCGGGCATCAGGCCCTGCGGCATAGTTGAATCTGGAATGTTAAATATTTAACCACACTTAAGTAACTGTCATGGCAAAAGAAAAATTCGAACGGACCAAACCGCACGTGAACATTGGTACCATCGGTCACGTTGACCACGGTAAAACCACGCTCACGGCTGCTATTACAACTGTGTTGGCCAACGCTGGCCTGGCAGAATTGCGGTCATTTGACTCAATCGACAACGCTCCCGAAGAAAAAGAGCGTGGTATTACCATCAATACATCACACGTTGAGTATCAAACTGAGAACCGTCACTACGCGCACGTTGACTGTCCCGGTCACGCTGACTATGTGAAGAACATGGTTACGGGTGCTGCACAGATGGACGGTGCTATCCTTGTGGTTGCTGCTACTGACGGTCCGATGCCCCAGACCCGTGAGCACATCCTGCTTGCACGTCAGGTAGGTGTACCCCGTATCGTTGTGTTCATGAACAAAGTGGATATGGTAGACGATCCTGAACTGCTGGATCTCGTTGAAATGGAAATCCGCGAACTTCTTTCTTTCTACGAGTTTGACGGTGACAACACACCGATCATCCGCGGTTCCGCACTGGGTGGCCTGAACGGCGATGCAAAATGGGTTGACAAGATCATGGAACTGATGAAGGCCGTGGATGACTACGTTCCCGTTCCAAAACGTGATGTGGAAAAGCCATTCCTCATGCCTGTGGAAGATGTATTCTCCATTACCGGTCGTGGTACTGTAGCAACTGGTAAAATTGAGACCGGTGTGATCAACGTGAGTGAGGAAGTTGAGATCGTGGGTATGCAGGAAGAAAAATTGAAATCAACCGTTACCGGTGTGGAAATGTTCCGCAAACTTCTGGATCGCGGTGAAGCCGGTGATAACGTGGGTCTGCTGCTGCGTGGTATTGATAAGAATGACATCCGTCGTGGCATGGTAATCGCCAAGCCAGGCTCAATCACCCCGCATACTGAATTCAAGGCTGAAGTATACGTTCTGAAAAAGGAAGAAGGCGGTCGCCACACTCCTTTCCATAACAAATACAGGCCTCAGTTCTATTTCCGCACCACAGACGTTACCGGTGAGATCATGCTCCCCGAAGGACGTGAAATGGTGATGCCCGGTGACAACGTTACCATCGATGTAAAGCTGATTGTGCCCGTTGCCATGGATAAAGGTCTGCGTTTCGCAATCCGCGAAGGTGGCAGAACCGTAGGTGCCGGTCAGGTAACTGAAATTGTAAAATAAATCCAAAGCGATGCAGCATGAGGGTGTACCTTTCCGGGTACACCTTCGGCTGTCTCTGCTAGGTTGAACATTTACGGGTGTAGCTCAATTGGTAGAGCAATGGTCTCCAAAACCATAGGTTGGGAGTTCGAGTCTCTCCACCCGTGTCAATAATAAAGCTGTGGGACTGAAAACATACTTTGAGGAAACGTATGACGAACTGGTCAACAAGGTTTCCTGGCCAACCTGGAGTGAACTGCAAAGCAGCGCGATCATTGTAATGGTTGCTTCGGTAATCATCGCAATCGCGGTGGTTCTGATGGATGTCACCCTGGGTATCAACTCGTCGGATAAAATGGCCTGGAAGGGTGTCCTCGGTCTTTTTTATAGTATGTTCAAGTGAATACAGCGATAACAACGCTCATGAGTGAGACCGAAAATAGCGGTAAAAAATGGTATGTCGTAAGGGCTGCCAGTGGCAAGGAAAAGAAAGTCAAGGATTATATTGAATCCGAAATTTCCCGCCTCGGCCTTCAGGACTTCATATCCCAGGTGCTCATCCCTATGGAGAAGGTGTACCAGATCCGCAAAGGAAAAAAGATCAGCAAGGAAAGAAACTTTTTTCCAGGGTACATCCTCATTGAGGCTAACCTCACGGGTGAAATCCCTCACGTGTTGAAAAATATTCCCGGTGTAATGGGCTTCCTTGGTAACAGGGGAGAGCCGGATCCGCTGAGGATGTCAGAAGTGAACCGAATTCTCGGTAAGGTGGATGAACTCACGGAAAGCGAAGAAGAAATCACTGTTCCGTTCATCGTAGGAGAAACGGTGAAGGTGATCGACGGACCTTTCAACAGTTTTAGTGGTGTGATCGAAGAGATCAATGACGAAAAGAAGAAACTGAAGGTAATGGTGAAGATCTTCGGCAGGAAAACCCCGCTGGAGTTGAGTTATATGCAGGTAGAGAAAGAATCTTAATCAATCATTTTTAGTCTACAAAAATGGCAAAGGAAATATCAGGCCTGATTAAACTTCAGGTAAAAGGCAACGCCGCCAATCCCGCTCCCCCCATCGGCCCTGCATTGGGTGCCAAAGGGGTGAATATCATGGATTTCTGCAAACAGTTCAATGCGCGTACGCAGGATCAGGCGGGAAAAGTCCTCCCGGTTATTATCACCGTGTACACGGACAAGTCCTTTGAATTCATCATCAAAACCCCTCCGGTGGCTGTTCAGTTGAAAGAGGTGGCGAAGCTGAAATCCGGTAGCCCCGAACCCAACAGGAAAAAGGTGGCAACGGTTAGCTGGGATCAGGTACGCAAGATCGCAGAAGATAAAATGCCTGACCTGAATGCATTCACTGTGGAATCAGCCATGAGAATGGTTGCGGGTACCGCAAGAAGCATGGGCATCAACGTAGCAGGCGGAAACGCACCTGCATAAACAATTTAGTGAAGCAAGCAGATGGCACGAATCAGCAAAAAAAGAAAAGAAGCCCTGGCCAAAATCAAGCCGGGTGAAGCCTATCAATTGAATGAGGCTGTAAAACTGATCAAAGAAGTCTCCAACGCAAACTTCGACGCTTCCGTTGATCTTGCGGTCAGGTTGGGCGTTGATCCACGCCAGGCCAACGAGATGGTACGTGGAACAGTTACCCTTCCTCACGGACTGGGTAAAGAAGTACGTGTGCTGGTTCTTTGCACAGCCGATAAAGAAGATGAAGCCAAGAAGGCGGGTGCAGACCATGTCGGACTGGACGACTATATCGAAAAAATCAAAAACGGGTGGACCGATATCGATGTGATCATCACCATGCCTAGCGTGATGGCGAAAATCGGTGCACTTGGAAGAATCCTGGGCCCCCGTGGCCTCATGCCCAACCCCAAAACCGGAACTGTTACGCCGGAAGTAGGGAAGGCAGTTACCGAAGTCAAAGCGGGGAAAATTGACTTCAAAGTGGATAAGCAGGGTATTATCCACGCTTCCGTTGGCAAAGCTTCCTTCGACAGTGATAAACTGTATGAAAACGCCAGGGAGTTAATTCAAACCATTGTGCGACTGAAACCATCGTCTGCAAAAGGGACCTACCTTAGAAGTATCTCCCTTTCATCTACGATGAGCCCAGGAATTGCCGTAGATACCAAAACGATCGCAGAAGCATAAGGTTGTACCTGCTTTAACACTCGAACTATGAACAAGCAAGAGAAAAATCAGGTAATTGATCGGTTGGCCGACAAGTTGAGCGGCAACCCTCACTTTTACCTGGCCGATACTTCAGCGCTGACCGTGGAGGTAACAAATAACCTCCGTCGGAAATGCTTTGAAAAGGGCGTGAGTCTTGAGGTGGTAAAAAACAAACTGTTGTTGAAGGCCATGGAGAAATCCGGAGATGGGTATGCCCAACTCTACGAAATCCTGGCCGGACCTACCTCTATTCTGTTTTCCGAAGTGGCCAATGAACCGGCCAAGATTATCAAGGAATTCAGGAAGACTTATGACAAACCGATCCTGAAAGGTGCGTTTGTAGAAGAATCCATCTACATCGGAGATGATCAGGTTGATGCTTTGGCTGCATTGAAGTCGAAGAACGAACTGATCGCAGAGGTAATCGCCCTGCTCCAGTCTCCGGCCAAGAATGTGGTTTCTGCATTGCAGTCAGGAAAAAATACCCTCGCTGGCCTGTTGAAGACCCTCGAGGAAAATCCGGTTACGCCCAAAGCTTCAGCCGCTCCGGCAGCTGAGCAACCGGCACAGGAAACACCACCCGCCGCAGAAGACAATGATGCAGCAGGGGAGGAAACCAAAAGTGAGTAAACGTTAAACAAGTAATTCATCTCTAAAATCAATAAAAATGGCAGATCTTAAGGTTTTTGCAGATCAGTTGGTAAACCTGACTGTAAAAGAGGTAAACGAACTTGCTCAGATCCTGAAGGACGAGTATGGTATTGAGCCCGCAGCAGCTGCTGTGGCCGTTGCCGGTGGAGTTGTAGGTGGTGCCGCTGACGCAGCCGAAGCTAAATCTACCTTCGACGTGATCCTAAAATCTGGTGGTGCCTCAAAACTGGCCGTTGTGAAGCTGGTGAAGGACCTGACCGGTCTGGGTCTGAAAGAGGCCAAAGACCTCGTTGATGGCGCCCCGAAACCCGTTAAGGAAGGTGTAAGCAAAGACGAAGCAGAGTCTTTGAAAAAACAGCTTGAAGAAGCAGGAGCCGAAGTTGAGCTCAAGTAATTTGCTTCATTCAACAAGCATTTGATGGTCAGGACCCTCTTCATGGAAGGGGGTCCTATGACCGTTTGATTACCCTGGGTTCTTAATCTTAACCTTAAACCTTAGCCTGTGGCAGCCTCTGTGTCTAAGAAGAAAGTCATCAATTTCTCTTCTACCAAAAATACCCTCGAATATCCCGATTTTCTAGAAATACAATTGAAATCATTTCAGGAGTTCTTCCAACTGGAAACAACCCCTGAAAATCGGCGTTCCGAAGGGTTGTACAAGGTGTTCTCCGAGAACTTCCCCATCTCCGATGCGAGGAACAACTTCGTGTTGGAATTCCTTGATTATTTTATCGATCCGCCGCGATACACCATTGAAGAATGTATCGAGCGCGGTCTGACCTACAGCGTGCCCCTCAAGGCCAAACTGAAGCTGTATTGTACCGATCCCGAACACGAGGATTTCGAAACCATCGTGCAGGACGTGTACCTGGGTATGATCCCCTACATGACACTCAAAGGATCCTTCGTGGTCAACGGTGCCGAAAGGGTGGTCGTTTCCCAGCTCCACCGTTCACCCGGCGTGTTTTTCGGCCAAAGCCGCCACGCCAACGGTACCAAACTGTACTCGGCCCGTGTGATCCCGTTCAAGGGCTCCTGGATCGAGTTCGCTACCGACGTGAACTCGGTGATGTATGCCTACATCGACCGTAAAAAGAAATTGCCCGTAACCACCCTGCTGCGTGCCATCGGTTACGAAAGTGATAAAGACATCCTTGAGATCTTCAACCTCGCCGATGAGGTGAAGGTGAGCAAAGCCTCCCTCAAGAATTGCGTTGGACGTAAGCTGGCTGCCCGCGTACTCCGCACGTGGTTGGAGGATTTCGTGGATGAAGATACCGGTGAAGTGGTGTCCATCGAACGGAATGAGATCATCCTCGACCGTGAAACCATCCTGGAAAAAGATCACCTCGATCTGATCCTGGATTCCGGCGCAAAAACCATCATCCTCCACAAGGAAGATGTGAACTCCGCCGACTACGCCATCATCTACAACACACTCCAGAAAGATACTTCCAACTCTGAGAAAGAAGCTGTTGAGCATATCTACCGCCAACTGCGTAACGCCGAGCCACCGGATGAAGAGACCGCGCGCGGTATCATCGAAAAGCTGTTCTTCTCAGAAACCCGTTACGACCTCGGAGAAGTAGGTCGCTACAGGTTGAACAAGAAACTCGGACTGGAAATCGATCAGGACCTTCGTGTGCTGAGCAAGCAAGACATCATTTCCATCATCAAGTACCTCATCGAGCTGATCAACAGCAAAGCCGATGTGGATGATATCGATCACCTCAGCAACCGCCGCGTTAGAACCGTAGGCGAGCAGCTGCACACCCAGTTCGGTGTGGGATTGGCCCGTATGGCCCGTACCATCCGCGAACGCATGAACGTGCGTGACAACGAGGTGTTCACTCCAACCGACCTGATCAATGCGAAGACCCTTTCTTCCGTGATTAATTCGTTCTTTGGTACCAACCAGCTGTCTCAGTTCATGGACCAGACCAACCCCCTGGCCGAAGTCACCCACAAACGTCGTTTGTCGGCACTCGGTCCCGGTGGTCTCTCCCGTGAACGCGCCGGCTTTGAGGTTCGTGACGTACACTACACCCACTACGGTCGCTTGTGTACCATCGAAACCCCTGAAGGTCCGAACATCGGTTTGATCTCCTCCCTGTGCGTATACGCCAAGATCAACAAACTGGGCTTCATCGAAACACCTTACCGCAACGTGGATAAGGGCAAAGTGAAACTCGAAAAGGATGTGATTTACCTGAGCGCCGAGGAAGAAGACCAGAAGGTGATTGCCCAGGCCAACGCCATCCTGAAAGACGACGGCACATTCACCAACAACCGCGTGAAAGCGCGCTTCGAAGGTGACTTCCCCGTGGTTGAACCCGATAAGATTGACCTCATGGACGTGGCCCCGAACCAGATCGCGTCCATCGCCGCATCCCTGATTCCCTTCCTCGAGCACGACGATGCCAACCGCGCGCTCATGGGATCGAACATGCAACGTCAGGCCGTTCCCCTTATGAAGCCACAGGCCCCCATTGTGGGTACCGGCCTCGAACCGCTGGTGGCACGCGACTCTCGCGTACTTATCAACTCGGAAGGCGACGGTGTGATTGAATACGTGGATGCCCAAAAGATCACCATCCGCTACATTCGCAATGAAGAGGAAATGCTGGTGAGTTTTGACGATGATGTTAAAACGTATACCCTTACCAAATTCCAGAAAACGAACCAGAGTACCTGCATGAACCTGCGCCCGATCGTTTCGGTAGGTGAGAAGGTGAAAAGAGGCCAGGTGCTCTGCGAAGGCTACGCCACCGAAGACGGTGAACTCGCCCTCGGCCGTAACCTGATGGTGGCCTTCATGCCCTGGAAGGGTTATAACTTCGAGGATGCCATCGTGATCTCCGAAAGGGTGGTTCGCGAAGATATCTTCACTTCCATCCACATTGATGAGTACGTGCTCGAAGTGCGTGACACCAAGCGCGGACTGGAAGAACTGACCGCAGATATCCCCAACGTGAGCGAAGAGGCTACCAAAGACCTCGACGAGAACGGACTCATCCGCGTGGGTGCCGAAGTACGTGAAGGCGATATCCTCATCGGTAAAATCACCCCGAAAGGTGAAACCGATCCTTCTCCGGAAGAAAAACTGCTGCGCGCCATCTTCGGCGACAAGGCAGGTGACGTGAAGGATGCTTCGCTGAAGGCGCCTCCGTCAGTGGAAGGTGTGGTGATCGATAAGAAGCTGTTCTCACGCGCCCTGAAAGACCGTAAAGCACGCAATGCCGACAAGGCCCTCATCGAAAAGCTGGACGCCGAATACAACAAGGAAGCCCTCGAACTGAAAACCAAACTGGTGGACAAACTCATCGTGCTGGTGAGCGGAAAGGTTTCCAACGGTGTACAAACCATCTTCAAGGAAAATGTGATCCCCAAAGGAACCAAGTTCTCCCAGAAGGTACTGATGAAGGTGGATTACGGTCAGGTGGATCCCAACAACTGGACACAGGACAAACACAAGAACGACCTCATCAAGTCGCTGCTGCACAACTTCAGCATCAAGGCCAATGACCTGATGGGTATCTATAAACGCAAGAAGTTCCAGGTGACCGTGGGTGATGAACTGCCCACAGGTATCGTTCAGCTGGCCAAGGTTTACATCGCCAAGAAGCGCAAGCTGAAGGTGGGTGATAAGATGGCCGGTCGCCATGGTAACAAGGGTATTGTGGCCAAGATCGTTCGCGACGAAGACATGCCGTTCCTCGAAGACGGTACGCCCGTGGACATCGTCCTCAACCCGCTTGGTGTACCTTCCCGTATGAACCTCGGTCAGATTTATGAGACCGTACTGGGATGGGCCGGACTCAAAACAGGCCAACGCTTCTACACGCCGATCTTTGACGGTGCTCACATCGACGAGATCCAGGCGCATACCAAGGAAGCAGGTATCCCTGCATTCGGTAAAACCTATCTCTACGACGGAGGTACAGGTGAACGTTTCCAGCAGCCTACAACCGTGGGTGTGATTTACATGCTGAAACTCGGTCACATGGTGGATGACAAGATGCACGCACGTTCCATCGGTCCTTACTCCCTCATTACGCAACAGCCGCTCGGTGGTAAAGCCCAGTTCGGTGGTCAGCGTTTCGGGGAAATGGAAGTATGGGCGCTCGAGGCGTTCGGCGCATCCAACATCCTGCAGGAGATCCTGACCGTGAAGTCGGATGATGTAGTCGGACGTGCCAAGGCTTACGAAGCCATCGTGAAAGGTGATGCCATGCCGCGTCCCGGTATCCCCGAATCCTTCAACGTGTTGTTGCACGAACTGAGGGGACTCGGACTGGACGTAGCGCTGGAGCCCTGATCGATGCGATCACAACCGACGAATTGTAACTGAAGCAGATAACTTAATCATCATATCCAACATGGCTTTTAGAAAAGACAATAAGTCAAGAAGCGAATTCTCAAAGATCGTGATCAGCCTTGCCTCACCCGAGAGCATCCTGGAACGTTCAAGTGGAGAGGTGTTGAAGCCGGAAACCATTAATTACAGAACCTATAAACCCGAACGCGACGGCCTTTTCTGTGAAAGGATCTTCGGTCCGGTGAAGGACTGGGAATGTCATTGCGGTAAGTACAAACGTATCCGCTACAAAGGCATCGTTTGTGACCGATGCGGTGTTGAAGTAACCGAGAAGAAGGTGCGCCGCGAACGCATGGGCCATATCCAACTGGTGGTGCCCGTTGCACACATCTGGTATTTCCGCTCGCTGCCCAACAAGATCGGATACCTGCTCGGTCTGCCCACCAAAAAGCTGGACAGCATCATCTACTACGAACGCTACGTGGTGATCCAGCCCGGTGTGAAAGAAGCTGACGGTATCGGTTACCTCGACTTCCTCACGGAAGAAGAATACCTGAACATCCTGGAAGAACTCCCGAAGGAAAACCAATACCTGGATGACACCGATCCGCAGAAGTTCATCGCCAAAATGGGCGCCGATGCCCTGTATGAACTGCTGGGCCGCCTGAAACTCGACGAACTGTCATACAGCCTTCGTCATCAGGCCAACACCGAAACTTCCCAGCAAAGGAAGAACGAGGCCCTGAAACGCCTGCAGGTGGTGGAAGCTTTCCGTCAATCCCAGGATATCAAAGAAAACCGTCCTGAATGGATGATCATCAAAGTGGTGCCGGTTATTCCGCCGGAACTGCGCCCACTCGTTCCCCTGGACGGTGGACGTTTCGCCACATCTGACCTGAACGACCTCTACCGTCGCGTAATTATCCGCAACAACCGCCTGAAACGACTCATCGAGATCAAGGCGCCTGAAGTGATCCTGCGCAACGAGAAGCGTATGCTGCAAGAAGCCGTGGATTCACTCTTTGACAACAGCCGCAAGGCCAGCGCCGTGAAGACCGAGTCGAACCGCGCACTGAAATCGCTCAGCGATAGCCTCAAGGGTAAGCAAGGCCGCTTCCGTCAGAACCTGCTCGGTAAACGTGTTGACTACTCAGCACGTTCGGTCATCGTCGTAGGTCCTGAAATGAAACTGCACGAATGCGGTCTGCCTAAGAACATGGCGGCTGAACTCTTCAAACCCTTTATCATCCGCAAGCTGATCGAAAGGGGTATCGTGAAGACCGTGAAGTCGGCCAAGAAGATCGTAGACCGTAAGGATCCCGTGATCTGGGACATTCTCGAAAACGTACTCAAAGGACACCCCGTGCTGCTGAACCGCGCTCCGACGCTGCACAGGTTGGGTATCCAGGCTTTCCAGCCGAAGCTGATCGAAGGCAAGGCCATTCAGCTGCACCCGCTCGTATGTTCGGCATTCAACGCCGACTTCGACGGTGACCAGATGGCCGTGCACGTGCCCCTGGGCAATGCCGCCATTCTCGAAGCACAGCTGCTGATGCTGGCTTCCCATAACATCCTTAACCCCGCCAACGGAGCGCCCATCACGGTACCGTCGCAGGACATGGTACTCGGTCTGTACTACATGACCAAGAGCCGTGTGACCGACGATACCCGTGTGATGAAAGGTGAAGGCATGACGTTCTACTCGTCCGAAGATGTGATCATCGCATACAACGAAGGAGTGACCGACCTGCACACCAATATCAAGGTGCGCACCGAGGTGAAGGAAGAAGGTGAACTCAAGATCAAGGTGGTGGAAACCACCGTGGGTCGTGTGATATTCAACCAGGTGGTACCCAAAGGTATCGGCTATATCGATGAACTGCTGACCAAGAAATCACTGCAGCGCATCATCTCCCGCATCATGAAGGAGACCAGCCTTGCCGATACCGCACGCTTCCTGGATGACATCAAGTCGCTCGGGTTCATCGAGGCCTTCAAAGGCGGATTGTCATTCAACCTGCTCGATGTAATCGTTCCCGAAGACAAGGAAAAGATGATCGAAGATGCGCACGGTCAGGTAGACGAGGTGATGAACAACTACAACATGGGTTTCATCACCAACAACGAACGCTACAACCAGATCATCGATATCTGGACACATACCAACTCACGCATCACCCAGAAGCTGTTGAACACCCTGTCTACCGACAACCAGGGCTTCAACCCGATCTACATGATGCTGGATTCCGGTGCCCGTGGATCGAAAGAACAGATCCGTCAGCTGTCCGGTATGCGTGGTCTGATGGCCAAACCCCAGAAGTCAGGTTCATCCGGCGGGGAAATCATCGAAAACCCCATCATCTCCAACTTTAAGGAAGGCCTGTCGATCCTGGAGTACTTCATCTCCACGCACGGTGCCCGTAAAGGTCTCGCGGATACGGCCCTCAAAACGGCCGACGCCGGTTACCTGACCCGTCGTCTCGTGGACGTCGCACAGGACGTGGTGATCACAGAGCCCGATTGCGGTACACTGCGCGGACTGGTGGCCACTGCCCTGAAGAACAATGAAGAGGTGGTGGAAAGCCTGTTCGACCGTATCCTGGGTCGTACATCGCTTCATGATATCTACGATCCGCTCTCAGGCGAACTGATCATCAATTCCGGTGATGAGATCAACGAAGAGGTATCTACCCGCATTGAAGAGTCGCCCATCGAACAGGTGGAGATCCGCTCGGTGCTGACCTGCGAATCCAAAGTGGGTGTTTGTGCGAAGTGTTACGGACGTAACCTCGCCACCAGCCGCATGGTACAGAACGGAGAGGCCGTGGGTGTGATCGCCGCACAGTCAATCGGTGAGCCGGGTACACAGCTTACCCTGCGTACCTTCCACGTGGGTGGTACCGCGAGTAAGATCGCTTCCGAATCACAACTGGTGGCCAAGTACGACGGTATCGTTGAGATCGACGAACTGCGTGTGGTGGCACGTGCCAATGACCCCAAAACACAGGTGGTGATTGGTCGTTCCGCTGAGTTCCGCATCATCGACCCGAACACCCGCATTGTGCTTACCACAAGCAACATCCCATACGGTTCCAATCTGTATGTGAAACCGGGCGCGACCGTTGCCAAAGGCGACATGATCTGCGACTGGGATCCGTACAACGCCGTGATCATTTCTGAGTTCGACGGTGTGCTTGAGTTCGATAACATCGAAGAAGGCATCACCTTCAAGGAAGAATCGGATGAACAAACCGGTTACAAAGAGAAGGTGATCATCGAGAGCAAAGACAAAACCAAGAACCCGATGATCAAGATCCTGCCCGGCAAGAAGGGTGCGGATCCGCTGAAAACATACAACATTCCTGTGGGCGCCCACATCATGGTGAACGCCAACGACAAGGTGAAATCAGGCGAAGTACTCGTGAAGATCCCGCGTGCCACCCGCAAGTCGGGTGACATCACCGGAGGTCTGCCGCGTGTAACGGAGCTGTTTGAAGCACGTAACCCGTCCAACCCCGCGGTTGTTTCCGAGATCGACGGTATCGTATCATTCGGTAAGATCAAACGCGGTAACCGCGAGATCATCATCGAGTCGAAGACCGGCGAAGTGAAGAAGTACCTGGTGCCGCTGTCCAAGCACATCCTGATCCAGGAGAACGACTTCGTGAAAGCGGGCGAGCCGCTTTCTGACGGCGCCATCACCCCGTCGGACATCCTGTCCATCAAAGGACCGACAAAGGTGCAGGAATACCTGGTGAATGAGGTGCAGGAAGTGTACCGTCTCCAGGGTGTGAAAATCAATGACAAACACTTCGAGGTGATCGTGCGTCAGATGATGCGCAAAGTGGAAATCATCGATCCGGGTGACACCCGCTTCCTCGAAAGACAGCTGACCAACAAAACCGAGTTCACGGAAGAGAACGACTGGATCTTCGGTAAGAAGATCGTTGTGGATGCCGGTGACTCGGATTCACTGCGTGCCGGTCAGATCATCAATGCCCGCAAGTTGCGTGATGAAAACTCCATGCTGAAGCGCAAAGACAAGAAGCTGGTGGAAGCCCGCGATGCGGTGCCCGCTACTTCCAGCTCCATCCTGCAAGGTATCACACGTGCGTCTCTGCAAACCGACAGCTGGATCTCGGCCGCGTCCTTCCAGGAAACGACCAAGGTACTCAACGAGGCTGCCGTGGCTGCGAAGATCGACTTCCTCGCCGGTCTGAAGGAGAACGTGATCGTAGGTCACAAGATCCCTGCCGGTACAGGTCTGCGCGAATACGACAAGATCATCGTAGGCTCGCAGGAAGAGTACGATACGCTGGTGGGCGACAAAGAAGGCAAGAACAAGAACATCGAAGTGGCTGAAGAAACCAAGTAACCATGGCTGACAACGGCAAACACGATCCGAACGAGAACCAGCTCAATATCGAGCTGTCGGAAGAGGTGGCGGAAGGAACTTATTCCAACCTGGCCATCATCACCCATTCCAACTCGGAGTTCGTGCTCGACTTCATCAAGGTGATGCCCGGCGTACCCAAAGCGCGCGTCAAGTCCCGCATCCTGTTGACCCCTCAACATGCCAAGCGTTTGCTGCGTGCCATGAAGGACAACATCGAGAAGTTCGAGTCGGTTCATGGTGAGATCAAAGACACCGAATCCGTTCAGGGTGTGCCCATGAACTTCGGCGGTCCCACGGCCCAGGCCTGATGGTTCTTGAATGTATAGAAAAAAGCCCTCACGTATTTGCGTGGGGGCTTTTTTCTATAGTCGCAAGTCTCAAGTGGCGAGTCTCACGCCTCTGCCAAGCTTACGGGCGGGCAAGCAAGTTGGGGCAACGTAGGCATATCGCATAACCGTTACGGCGACGTTGATTGTATTCAACGATAGGTAGTCTAACGTCTATTGTCTAACATCTAATATCTCATACATGCATATGGCAAAGGTTGTGCCTTCGTCGGGCGCTCCATCAGAGCGCAACATGGGTGGAAACATCATGATTCCATAAAGAAACAAAGCGTGCCGTAGGTACGCAACAAGAACATGAAGGACACAGCAGCCGTGATTCCTGGTTGCTTGACGGACGATCGCGTTCGGCGAAGGTTGTACCTTCGTCGGACTATTTCGTAGCTTGTAGCTACAGCAAGGTTGGGGTTGTTAATTACTACAAGTCAGAGCTGCCATAGGTTGATCTTGGATGGGTGAAGTTGTATTTTGTATCTCGGGGCGCACCAATCCCCGCCCCGCTTCAAGTTAGGTAGAAATTCAACACGGAATGAACCGAATAAGCGTGGTTTCTTTCTTATGAAATAAAATGCAGTGATTTGGTTCGGATGTGTGTGGATTGCAAACGAATCAACAGGATCAAATCGGCGTGATACACATCCCGTGGCCCATGACACGGAATCGCACCGCGCCCGCCGCCGCCCGGAACTACGGGTGCTGAATGACTAAGTGGCCCTTTCTGCTGAGGTTGGCACGGACTGCAAGTCTGCGCCAGCATAACCTGAAACTTGCTACGTTGATTGTATTCAACGATGAATAGTCCAAAGTCTCACATCTACTTTCTCACATCCGCCAGCTTATGCATCACCATCCTTCGTGTGATCACCCGGTCGCCCAGGATGATGGACGCGGTGTAATAACCTGCCGGTAATGCAGAGAGGTCAATCGGCTGCCGGGTGACGAATGCCTGATCGTATACCTGCCGCCCGGTGACATCATACACACGTAGCCGGCCGGTTTCGGGTAGTCCGGATCCGTTGGAAATAACGATCCGGCCATCGGAGGGTACAGGGTACAGTTGTACATCTTCCCCCTCCGGGAGATCACTTTTTACCGTAGATGTGACGGTCACGAGTTCCAGCCAGGTTTTATGCAGCTTGAATTCGAGGTTGTTCAGGTCTGAAGTTTTCAGGTCTACAACAGGTGGGTTGTCATTGGGTATGCGCCAGCGATCGGCCCAGATGACGTAGGTGTCTGTTACCAGGTTGCCAAAACTGAAATGCCCATTGGCATCGGTGATCTGGTACCCGATCTTTTTGTTGTTTTTGTCTTTCAGGATCAGCGCCAGGCCGGCAACCGGTGTAGGCGTGGTTGCATGCTTGTTTGTACCCTCGGTCACATAGCCGCCGATCCTTTTCGATCCTCCAGGGTTTTTGCCGTGAATGGTGTAATAGGAGATGTTGCGTGGGGTACAGCCTGTGGTGAAGATGTCGGATGAATTTCCGATAACCAGGGTTGTGTCGTCATAGTAGGTGGGCATTTCCAGCGGGTAACGCGCAGAATCCGGAAAGGCCCTGAACCATACTTGCGTAAAGGGCGGCAGCGGAATCCTGTATTTACCCAGGCTGTCGGTAACCGTAGAGTCGAGCTTATATACGTTGGTGTCGGAGTCCATGATGAACAGATCTATGTTCGAATACATCAGCGGTTTCCCGTCACTGGTCCATATCGTTCCATAGATGTAGGATGGAATCTGATCCACCAAAATGGAATCGCTGGTGGCGCATCCGTTGGAATCCGTCGCATTTACAATGTAGAGATTCTTGTCATGCACGGTGTAAATGGCTTGCGTGGTGGCGCCGGTAGACCAAAGGTAGCTGGTGTAACCGGGGCCTGCATCCAGCAGGATGCTGTCTGCAAGGCAGATGGTGGTGTCGGGTCCCAGTTCGGGTCCGGACGATTTCATGACCATCGTGTCTCTGTACGCGCATCCGACGGCATTGGTGACCATCACCGAGTAAGAGCCCAACGCCTGGATGGTTTCGGTTTGGGTGGTGCTACCGGTGGACCACGTGTAAGAGGTATACCCCGGACCGGCATCCAGGATCACCGGGTTGATGTTGTCCGGACAGACCTTTATGTCATCGCCCAGATCGAGTGTGTCCGGGTAGCCTCCGACCATTACTGAGTCGATGAGCATACATGAGCCCCCCAAATCGGTGACGGTGACCGTATTGATGCCGGCCTCCGCCTGGGCATGTTTGGTTGTGGCTCCGTTGGACCATTGGTAGTGGAAAGGACCGAATCCGCCCGTTACATTCGCATTCACCGATCCTCGGAAAGTGCCGCAGCTGTCGGGAGTGGAGGTTAACTGGAGAGTTGGACAGCGGTCCACACATCCGCTGCCATTGGTGTTCAGGCGGATCATGGGCTGTTCATTGATAAAGTACCAACTGCTGTTGTTATAGACAAATACGGTTGAATCTGCCGCCTTTGCTTCATCTTTTCCAAAGTAGACATTGTATCCCTTGTCCACCCCTTTTATCTGGATGGATGCCAGGTAGGAAGTGTCTTTCATCAGCCTGGCAGCCGACATGAAGGGCAAGGTCAGCCATTTGTTCAGTTCAAGGCTGGTCAGGTCATGCACCGCAGATGATGCGATTGGGACGGGTGCTACGTGGGCGGGAGAACCGGTGAATGGGTAGAGGTGCATGATCAGCGTGATCCCGGAAGGGCTTGATGACCCTGAAATGAAAACCGAGATGGAAGTGGCGGTGTCAGCAACGACAGGCGTAAACACCGAGGCGATTTGGGCGTTGTCATGCGTGCAACAGGTGAAGTCTTTGGGCGCTACTTTCCCGTAAGGTACGCCATGGTCCTTTGCGTATACCGAATCCGTCAGGGTATAGTTCAGGGTATCGGCGTTGTTCTCGGGTACCTCATCGGTTTCGTTCTGTGAAACAGCGAAAAGGATTTTATAATCACCCATTTCTATGCAGTTGCCCGTTGTGCTGATGGGATAAGCTACGGCAAGCGGAAGGGTGTCATAGGTCAGGTATGGGATGGTCACAGGCGACGTGCTCTCATTGTATACAACGCTTCCCGAATCCTTCTTCACCTGAACGTTCAGGATGGCGCCCGTTTGCGTCTTGTTGCCGTAGTTGTATACGTGGCCGCTGAAATTCATGGCGTATCCTGCAGCCTGTTGCATGGGGATATGGGTGTAGATGTTGTCGCTGCCGTTGATGTTGAACTTGCCTTCCAGCAGTCTCAGGTCGTCATGGGGCGCTTCGGTGATGGCAATGTCATCCATGCACCAGTAGTAATGTGCCGCTCCGTATTGATGGAACCGGAAGAATACTTTGGGCTGATTGGCCGCCACCGCTGTAATGTTGATGCTTTTGTAAACGGGGATGGAAGATGCGACATTGGCACCAATGCCATCGGTTACGTCAAACTCCGTCCAGTTGATGCTGTCGTTGGAAACAAACACGCTCAGGTGCGAGTAGATGCTGCTGCAGCAATAGCGGAAGGCTTGCTGGAAGTTCAATTGCAGCGAGGTGTACCCGGAAAGGTCAATGGCCGGCGTTTGGATGAATGCATCCATAAAGGTGCCTGAAATCGTGTTGGTGCAACTTGCGTCGGAATTGTATTTGTCGCCGAACAGCAACATGAAACCATTGTCGGATGTGCTGCTTTGAAAGGTGATGTTGGTATACGTGCAGTGAACAACCGGGTCAGTGGTATATTTCCATTTGAAATCGTTTGCGGTGAGGTCAACGGATTTCCACCCGGCGGGCAATCCGCCGGCAAAATCTTCGGACCATATCGTGTCCCCGGTTGCATCGGGCGAAGCAATCGGTTCGTTGCCATTCCGAACCGGTTGGGCTTCCGGAGTGAAAGAGGGGTACGTCCGTCCGGACGTAATGGGTGAGTTGTTCTGGGCGAACAATGCAGAACAGGCGAGAAGGGTCAGGAACAGAGCGAAGGTTGTTTTGTTCATCACAGGGATATTTTAAAAAGGGTGCGGATGTGAAAATCGCCGGAAGCTTTTCCAGGCACACACCGCATCCTTGTAAATGTAAGCGTGAAATGTCAGGTGTTCGCACACAACTTAGTATCCGGTAGGGATGAATATGTATTCGGTCGGTTGGCTTGCCAGGGGAGGGTGAAAGAGCAGATGGCGGTTCACCGGTGCATATGTGAATGATAAACACTCATCAGCAACCGTGGTCCTCGCTGAAAACGGGTGCTATTATCTTACATATCTTGTGTCAGATTAAATATTACATTACATTTGGTGCATGTCGTACCGATTGATACTTCTTCTTCTGGCGAGCTTGATGCTGGTGGGTATGGCTGTGGCACAACCGTCACAAGGTGTAGCCACAGAAATGCCAGAGGTGTCACTGCCCGGTATCTGGGTCGGCGATGGGCATATTCCGGATGTACCAGAACTTACCGACACCATTGATAATGGCAAGGAAAGCTCTGAACACAAACGGATGATGTGGTTGAATAAGTTCGGACATATGGCCACAAATTCCATCTATGCAGATGCATTTTGGGCCTTGAGTTCGTATGGCAGTATCTACAGTTTATGTTATGATGGAAGGATACCACTGAGCGTTTTTACCAGCCTGTCTCTTCAGGCAGGAGTGGGTACTACCGTGGCTGATATCAACGGTACGGAGAAATCCTTGATAATCTTATATCCGGAAGTCAACCTGATGTTGGGAACCGGCAGGGGACATTTTACAACCGGTATGGGATTATTTGTTTCGCCTTTTTTTTCCTTGACTTCGCCTTTTGCCAAGCTGGGATACCGGTACCAACCATGGGAAGGAGGAACCGTTTTCTTTTTCAATGTGGCACCGTTTATACAACGTGTGGAGGAGTCGTATCCTTCCTATTACGGTCCTGTTATCAAAGTGACACATCCTGTTCAGCTTGCTGCCAATGCAGGGTTCGGGTTTGCGTTGGAACGTTCACGGGCAAAGCTGACAAAGATAGATGCAGAGTTGGATGCCTACCGGAAAAACCACGAGCTTCCTGAATCTTCTGTAATGTCTTTGGATTCGCTGGACCAATGGAATCCCGACTCCCTGGCATCCGGCCATATTTTCCAGAGTACAACTTATACGTTGGAAGATAATCCGGCTTACACCGGTTATGCGTGTTCCCGGTTGTCGGTTGGCTTCGATGCTTCCCGAGACAGGCCGGACTTTCTGAACCATGCGACCACCGCCGACAGCGAAAGAGGATCGTTTGCTTTCAGCGCCAGGGCGGAGGTAAACCTGGGCCGCTCAAAGAAAAACAGCCTGGGATATGCTGAACAACGGGTGTATGACGAGGCCGGATGCTGGTTGCAGCAGCGTATGATCTCATATGCCCATGCATTGCACCTGCGCGGATATCAATACATGAGATTAGGAGCGGCGTTTCAACAGAGAACCACCCTGTTAAACTGGGATGCTACTACGTTTTATGATCAGATTAATCCCGATCTCGGGTTCATTTACCCAACCCAGCAAAGGGCTCCCAAGGATGACAGGGAAACCCATTACAACCTCCACGCAGGTGTGTTTTATTCGGGAAAGCACCATGAAGTGGGATTGGCGTTCAGGGATGTATTCGAATCCAGGCATGGCATGTTTGGTAACACTACCCAATTTCCAGTGAGAGAATGGGTGCTGAATGCCTACGCCGCTTACCATTTTGCATGGCACGACAAATGGATCGCATCACCATCATTTGAAGCTCAGTTCGGTCCTTACCGATTGCTCAGACCGCAGGTGTCTGTTTCGTACGCCGGTAAGTACTACGGGGTGGTGGGGCTGCGGAACAGGAATTTTTTAGATGTATCCGTTGGCGGTTCCCCGTTGGAAGGATTGCGTGTGGGTGCGGGATTAACATTCCCTGTTAAAACATGGCTTAGGGCCGCAGGCAATGTGAGCATGCTTCGGGTAACAGCCAGGTATCAGATCAAATGAAAAAACATATTGCCATAGGGTTCGGAGGCTTCATCCTTTTGATGATGTTTGTAGGCTGTTCAAAGAAAGATATTGAACATGTTGTTTACCAGGAGGATTGGGAAAATAAAAAAGTTGAGGTTGAATTGTACAGCGGACAGGAGTTTTGCATGTATCCATACGAATCCATCACATTGGATGCCTCCCAACTGAATATTCCCAATGCCCGATATATTTGGATGCCATGGGCGGACACGGCTTCATCCATTACCCTTAGTAAGGAAGTGGAGCTTTTCCTGCAAATATGTGATACGGTAAAAGGTACGTGTGATAGTTACCTTTTGATGAATGTAAGAGCGTGTTTGCCTGCGTTGTATGTGCCCAGTGCATTCACCCCGAATGGGGACGGTATAAATGACTACTGGGGTGTGTCCGCAGTCAATATTCAGATAAAGGATTGCAACGTCTATGATTGGAATGGCTGCCTGGTATACAGTTATGGTTATGAGTTATGGTGGAGGGGCTGGGATGGTTTGCTGCCTTCGGGCAAAAAAGCGCGTCCCGGGAAATACAACTACCTCATCCGGTACGATACCGAAAAGGAAGAGAACCTGGTTCGCACCGGAACGCTTCAGCTGATCTATTGAGGTTGTTGCGGACGGCAAGTCTTTTGGTGGTAAGTTACTCCCTTCGGTCGTGTAAATGGTCAGAAGCTCCCTGCGGTCGCGTCAATGGATTCCAACCAGCCATTGACTATTTACTGTTGACCCATTGTGGCAGACCTTCAGTGTTCCGCTCTCTCTCGCTTATCAACATGATATTCCTTGGAGTCAACGGCCCCGGTATCTCCGGTTGCCAACTTGAAACTCGCCACTCTTCACTCCCGACTCACTCATACCTCTGGTTATCATACGCCGGTGTTTCCGGAGCCTTCACCACGTTAAACTCGAAACCGGTGGCGCGGTGACAGTTGTTACATGTGTTGGTGAGGGCCTCGAAACGCTTGTCGAATTCCTCGCCGTTCTGCAACCGGATGGCATCTGCGAGTGTGTCCAATGCAGGCGTGAGCATCTCCGGTACCATCTTGCTTTCTTTCCGTTCCGCCTGGAACGTTCCGATGTCGTTCACCGCTTCCATGATCTCATGGATCTCAAAATCGGCCAGCTTCCAGTTCCGGTGCCGTCCGGCAAACCATAACTTGTTGTGGTGGGCCTGGATGTTGCTCATGAATTCTCCCAGCCCCGGTTTGTAGGTTCTGGCCACCTGGTGTTGCAAGCTGTCTACCTGCACCTGCAATTCCCGTTCGTATTGAGACGGTCCGCAGGCGGAAAGGAGGAGGAGCAGGAAGAATGAGCGGGTGCGCATGTGGTTAAAATTACGAATTAAGAATGACGAATTAAGAATGACCAATGATGAATGGTGGATGACAACAGATGGATCGTGAATGTTTGGCCGCTTTCATCTTCTCCGGAAGGCCGTTCAAAAATGGATTTTATCTATATTCACGCCGGAAAAATTTGAGATGTGCACACCATGAATGAGACGACCTTCCAGGCAAAGGACATTGCTGAATATTACAACACCACCCACATCCATTATGAGCAATGGTGGGACATCAAAAGAAGCCACTCCCTGCATTACGGGATATGGGACACATCCACCAGAAATTTCAGGGAAGCCATTTTCAACACGAACAGGATCATGATGGAAACGGCCGGAATCAAGGACAATGAGCGCATCCTGGATGCAGGCTGTGGCGTCGGAGGAGCGGCCATATTCGTGAGTGAGCGTAAAAAGGTAAAGGTCACCGGAATAACGCTGAGTGAAAGGCAAGTGGGTTTTGCCCGGCTTTGGCAGCTGAAAAAGGATTGAAAGACCGGGTCGACTTCCAGTTGATGGACTACACCCAAACCTCTTTTCCGGATGAATCCTTTGATGTGATCTGGGCGTGCGAAAGCGTTTCTTCGGCAGAGGATAAAACCAGGTTCATCAAAGAAGCATACCGGTTGCTGAAGAAGGGAGGCAGGCTGATCATGAGCGATTGTTTCCTGACCAGCGACGGTCAATCCGACCCGCATAACTGGATCAAAAAATGGGGCCATACCTGGGCCGTTGCCAACCTGAGCTCAACGGAGTCTTTTGTGAAGAACCTCAGCCAGGCCGGATTTGGCAGCACCCGTGTGGATGATTATACCCAGGCCGTTCAGCGAAGTGCGAAGCACATGTACCGGGCGTCCCTTCTGGCTGCAACACCCTCTGAACTGTACAAGATCATCAACCCCAGGGTGTCACGGTTTGCCAGGAACCACTACAAATGCGGCATCTACCAATACAAGGGTCTCAAGGCAAAGCTGTGGGAATACAAAGTGATCCTGTCTGTGAAAGAGGCTTGAGATGGGAATACCCCGTTTTCGGGTGTTCGCAGGAGGATCCTCTATCACCGGGTTGTGATCTCCATCATTTCACACCTTTCATCCTGCCCTTTACAAAGGGTGCAAGCGCCAACGCCAATATCCCCAATGCCAGGGTGGAAACCCCGATGACGGCGTACACGGAAACATATGCATACAACTGGGTGAATGCTTCACCCCTGGATAGGGTAGCATCATGGTTCAGGCCGGTGATCCAATGAATGATGCGGCTCCATATGCCGTCGCAGAATAAGCAGTCACCCGAATCGCTCACCCCGGTCATCCCGGCAATCTTTCCTGCAAAGAAATGTCCGTAAAAAGACGAGGTGAACCACACCCCCATCACGAAGGAAATGTATTTGGCCGGTGAAAGTTCGGTGGCTTTTGACAAACCGATGGGAGAGAGGAACATTTCACCAACGGTCAGCACGAAATACCCTGCAACCAGGTAAAACATCGGGGTTTGTGCATCAGCATCCGCGTGGTTGGCAGATGCCGCGAACACCACAAAAGCCAGTCCCGTAAGCAGCAACCCGATGCCGAACTTGTAAGCGGAACCGATGTTCCGGTTGTACCGGTTGAGGTAGGTCCAAAGCATGGAAAAGGGAATGGCCAGAAACATGATGAACCCGGAGTTGATGCTGTTGGTTTGTGCGGCGCTCAGGCCGGCCAGGCGAACGTTCCTGTCTGCAAAAAGGGTGAGCGAGCTGCCTCCCTGCTCGAAAACCGCCCAGAAAGCGCTGGCAAGGAGGGTGAAATACACCACGACCAACAAGCGGCTTCGTTCCATTGCATCCGAGGTTCTGTAAATGTAAACCAGTATGCCGATCAGGATGCCCGTGAGCAGCCACACCAGAACATGTTCATACATGTAAAGCTTCACCAGCAGGGCCATGGGAGGAACAGCCAGGACGGCCGTTATGACTACCCATTGTCGGGAACTCAGCCCGAACTTACCGGGAGTGGACTTGGCATTGTTGGGAGGCAGGCCGTGCGTGCCGAATACTTCCTTTTGCAGCCCCCGGCGAAATACCAGGAGTCCGGTGAGCATTCCGATACCGGCAAGCACGAATCCGAAGTGCCATCCGTATGTGAGCGCCACCCAACCACATAACATGGGGGCTACCGCCCCCCCGATGTTAATGCCCATGTAGAAGATCGTGAACCCGGCGTCACGCCTTGAACTGTCTTTAGGGTACAGCGCGCCCACGAACGAGGAGATGTTGGGTTTGAAGAAGCCGTTTCCTACAATGATGATGGCCAGTGACCCGTAAAAGAACACCGGTGTTTGAATGGTTAGCAGAACATGCCCGATGGCCATCAGTATCCCGCCAAGCACAATGGCTTTCCGATACCCGAGGATCCGGTCGGCCACAAAGCCCCCGATCACAGGCGTGACATATACCAATGACATATAAGCGGCATAAATGCCAAAGGACATTTGATCGGTGAAGAGCAGTTCTTTGGTCATGTACAGCGTGAGCAGCGCCCGCATTCCATAAAAAGAGAAACGCTCCCATAGCTCGGCGAAGAACAAATAAAGGAGGCCTTTTGGGTGTCCGAATAAAAGGGTGTTGGTTGGTTGCATGTGCTTGGTTTTTTGGATAGGGTCCAAGAACCGGCACAGGTATCATATCACGAAGGCCTGTCGCAAAGTATTCGGGAAATTTGTTGATTGTCAGGAATTGTAACTCCGGTTACAATCCGTTACACAGGGCCTTATATTCTTTGTTTTCAGGGGTGTTGATGAACTCCCCGAGCAAGGCGGGATCAATCACGATGTTCTCCGGGACCATGCGCAGGCGGTACCGACTTTCGCCGATGAAAGTGAACAGATCCCTTCGTTCCAGTTTGCTTTCTTTGTCGAGCCGGAGTACCTGGTTCATGTTGTCGATGATGCGACTTAGGTAAGTTTGGTTGGTGATCTCTCCGCCCATACCGATCAGGATGCTTTGGGTTTGTGCATCGCCATGCTTCCGGCGGATGGCAAACTTCAGCAGGTTCCTGTATTGCGTCGTTTTCGAACCGAAGTCGATCACCACGTCATTTACATCCTTGGAGGGAATGCTGATCCTGACCAGTGACCAATCCATGAAGCGGATCTTCATCTCGGCGGGTCTGGGAGCCAGGGCAAGACGAATGACCCAGTTCGTGGCAAGCAGCAGGAACAACGCGATGAGAGACGTCTTGCTCACCAGCTTCAGCAATGTGTTTACAAAGCGGTTGTCCAGCGACAGGAATACCTGGGGTAATTGGGAGGCGAACATCAATGTCAGTACAATGATGGAAATGACGGCCACAACGTGCAGGTGATTGCTGACAAAGGCCTTGTAAAAGGAAACCACCAGCAGCACGCACAGGAATGCGGATATGATCAGATCAGGGATGCCAACGATCCAGTAGTGACTGTTCTCCGGTTGAAACAGCGTTAGTGCGAAAGTAGCCAGTGCCGTCAGTACGATGGCAGCGATGATCTTTGAGATGTTGCGCTCGTTGCTGTAGATGAAGCCGGGCGCATAGTAAAAGTAAAACAGGGCCAATGCCATGAAAAGGTTGTTCACCAAAGAGAACATGGTTTCACCCACCTTATAATAGAGGGTGTGATCCCAGTTTAATCCGGTTCCGATGTAAGCCCAGCAACCGGACGCCACCCAAACGAACATGGATGCACTCAGGTACAACAAACCTTTGTCTACCCGCTTCCTGGCGTCTTCTTCTTCCAGGATGGCTTTGAAACGTTGCCGTATGTTGTACCACAATGCAAGCAACAATACACCTCCCGTGAAGGAAATGAAGATATGAGCCAGAATATAAAAACGTATGGTTTCAGGTGTTCCCATTTGCATGCATATATGGTGTCATAAAGATAGAAAAGTGTTGATTCCTCCAACCGGGTGGCGGGAATCGTTACAAGTTTGAGGCTGCGCTCGGCGAAAGTTGCACCGTACTCTTGCGACCGTCAGCAGGAGGTAAGGACAAGGAGAGAGGCGGATGTCCTTTGGAACATAAAGCGCTACCGGATGGTGATCTGTTTCGCCATTCGCCCGCCGTGGTTGTCCGTCACCTGGATGAAATAGTTGCCTGATGGCAGTCTATCCCGGTTCAATATGAAATGACGTCCGGAGAAGGATTGGTTTTCTACTTCTCTTCCCATCTCATCAAAAACACGGATCCGGCTGTTGTGTTGTTCCTGATCGAATAGCAGCATGGTTTGTGTGGAAAACGGGTTGGGATAGAGCCTGAACCCTTGCGCTTGCTGCTTTTCGGGGATGCCGTTAATGAGGTGGTAAAAGTAAAGGGTACTGTCGGCGTACTGAATGGATGAACCGGACTGATCCCAATTGGTGTAGACAAGGATCTTTTCAACATCATTTGCATCATACACCCAATGGAGTTCAAAGTCATTTATCCATGTGCTGTTGCTTCGGGTTTCCTGCAGATAATTTGTTCGGTTGTTGTTGGTATCGTATGCTTCAGTTGTTCTTTTCATCGGTTGCCATGAAGTACCATCCCACAGGGAATCGTGAGTGTTCGTTCGGTTGTTGTTGGGGTCATATGTATAAACGGTATGTCCGAGGATCTCCCAGCTTGTGTTTTGCCATCCTTCTTGCTGAATGTCCGTTAGATTCAGATTGAGGTCATAAGTGTAGGTCATCCGCCACAAGTTCTCCCAGAGACCGGTGGTCCATGCCTGGTGAACCAGGTCCGCGATCGTATGATCGGTGTTGTACGTGTAAAATTCCTGGCTGCTGTTTTCCCAGGCCCCGTTGTTCCAGAACTGAACCAGATACTTTACCCGGTCATTGTTGGAATCGTAGGTGTATGTGTACTGTGCTGTGTTTTCCCAGGCTCCGTTTTTCCATGCTTTTTTTACAATATTGACTACCTGGTCATTTGCATCATAGATATAGACAGTGAGGCCAAGGTTGTTCCATGTTTGATTGGCCCATTCCACCATCAGAATGGAATCCGTTTGGTTGTGCGTGTTGTATATATTGAATTGGCGCCTCCATAACACCCAGTCGGTTCCCGTCCAATCCAGGAAGGTGGTTTCTGCGATTTGGTTTTGGGTGTTGTAGATGTATAGCTCCTTTGAAGAGAGGCCCCAGCTAGAGGACGAATCGTTCCATACCCAGGTGTAGCTGCTGTCACAGAGGGCCGTAATCGGAGAGAGCGAAAGGTTGTTCAGGCGTTGATCTTCCGGCGAATGCTGCGTTGACAGCATAGGGTTCGGGGAAACATCGGATAGGGGATGCTGGGCATAAGCAGTCAGCGAGAAAATCCCCACGATGCATGCGGTTGTTATATAGGTGTGCAGTTTCATGTTCAACAAGATGAGGAATAAAAACATGGATGATATGAAATCATCAACCTGATTATATTGGATAGCAGGGGCCTCGAACAAATGATCTTGCCTGCATTTCATTTGAAATATAAAAGTAAACGATCACCGGCGATTCTCAAGCGACCATAAAATATCCGGTAGGAATAAATGAGCATCCGGTAAGTTGTGAATCTGGAGTTATGGGAATTTCTGGTCTGTATCAGACATTACGGCCGCATCAACTTGTAACCGGTTTACCCCATAGAATCCCGTATGTACGGGAGAGGAGGGCGACTCTTCATCTGAGTCCAGCAACAAACGCCTTCCTCACTTCCAAAAAGTACTCCGGCGCTTTCGCCAGTCTTGAACCGTACCAGGAGAACAGCTCACCGTCCACCAGGATCACCTGTGTGCCGGGCATTCTTTCCTGCCATGCTTCTTTGTGCTTTTCTTTGAAGGGATAGGGTTCCGAGCTCAGTAGCAGGAAGTCGGGTTTGAGGGCTTTCAATCCTTCCGTTGTCACCGAAGGGTAGTGGCCCTGGTTAGCTGGACATACATTGCGGAAGCCGCAGCGGAACAGCATGTCGTCAATAAAGGTGTCTGCACCTGCCAGCATCACAGGGTTGTGCCAGATCAGGTAAGCTGCCGAAGGTTGTTGTGCAAGTGGTACCGATGGCAGTACGGCAAAGGCATCGGATATCTTTCCCACCCATTCGTAGGCGGCATCCAGGCGGTCGGTCATCTTGCCCACTTCCACCAGCATTTCAAGGGAAGAGGGGAGGTCGCGCACGTCGCTGGTCCACACCGGGTATTTCTCCCGCAAGGCTTCGATCTGTATCTTCTCGTTTTCTTCTTTGTTCGCCAGGATGAGGTCGGGCTGCAGGGAATCGATGGTGTCCATGTTCAACACCTTTGTGCCACCCACGCGGGTTTTGGAGCGGAACATGTCTTCCGGATGGATGCAAAACTTGGTGATGCCTGCCAGTTCATCGCGCAGGTTAAGGTCCCACAGCAATTCCGATTGGGAGGGCACTACGGATACAATGCGCCGTGCAGGGGCGTTCAACTCAATGGAATGGCCGGTCTGGTCGGTGTAGGTCGGCATCACTTACCGTGCCAGTGCGCGGATGAGGTCGTGTTTGGTAACGATGTGAAACTGGCTGTTCTCTTCCACCACCACGGCGGGGTTTTCCTTGTTCACCAGCTTGGCCACATCTTCCACCGCTTCATTCAGAGATACGGTGGGGAAGGGGCCCTGCATCACATCTTCCACCCTGGCTGATTTCAAGGCCGGGTCGTTCAGCAGTTTCGCGAACAGCGCACCTTCTGATAAGGCGCCTACCAGCTTCCCGTCTTTCAACACGGGCAGTTGGGAGATGTCGAACTCGGTCATCTTCTTCACGGCATCGGCCACGGTCTGATCCACAGATACCGAGATCAGGTCTTTTTCCGAACGGTTGTGGATGAGTTGCCCCACGGTGTAGACTTCCTTCTCGAGGAACCCGCGTTCACGCATCCAGTCGTCATTAAAAAGCTTGCCCACATACCGGCTGCCATGATCGTGGAAGAGCACCACCACAACGTCGTCTTTGGAAAGCTGGTCTTTCATCTGCACGATCCCGGCCACGGCCGAACCGGCGGAATAACCAACGAAGATGCCTTCTTCACGGGCGAGGCGGCGCGCATAGATGGCGCCGTCTTTGTCGGTCACCTTCTCAAAATGGTCGATCAGGTTGAAGTCGACATTCTTCGGCAGGATGTCTTCCCCGATGCCTTCGGTGATGTAAGGGTAGATCTCTTTCTCGTCGAACACCCCTGTTTCTTTGTATTTCTTGAATACCGAGCCGTAGGTGTCGATGCCCCAGACCTGGATGTCGGGGTTCTGCTCCTTGAGGTATTTGGATACACCGGAGATGGTGCCGCCGGTGCCTACGCCCACCACGAAGTGGGTCAGCTTGCCTTCGGTTTGTTTCCAGATCTCCGGACCGGTGGTGTCGTAGTGTGCGGCCCGGTTCGAGAGGTTGTCGTACTGGTTCGGGTAAAACGAGTTGGGAATCTCCTGGTTGAGCTTTCGTGCAACGGAGTAGTAGGAACGGGGATCGTCGGGTGCCACGTTGGTCGGACAAACAACCACTTCCGCACCCATGGCACGCAACACGTCCATCTTCTCTTTGCTCTGTTTGTCGTTGGTGGTGCAAATGAGTTTGTATCCTTTCACAATGCAGGCGAGTGCCAGTCCCATGCCGGTGTTACCGCTGGTGCCTTCGATGACGGTTCCGCCCGGCTTCAGCTTGCCCGCCTTTTCCGCATCTTCAATCATGCGAAGCGCCATGCGGTCCTTCACGGAGTTGCCCGGATTAAACGTTTCCACTTTGGCCAGCACCGTCGCCGGCACTTCCTTCACAATTCGGTTCAGTTTTACCAACGGCGTATTGCCGATGGTTTCGATGATGTTGTTGTAATACATGGAGTAAAGGTAATGAGTAATTAGAAATTAGGAATTAGAAATGAGCATTGTACATGATATTTGCTGGATAAAATGAGGGATCTTCTTGCAGAAGTAAGATGTGGCAAAAGATCCGCCAATGAAGTAAAATGGATGCTTCATTTTTGTGGCCTATGAAAAGGAACATTGTTCAAGATAAAAGTTACAGTTTCGTTATACATGTAATTACGCTCCATAAAAAGCTTGTGGAAAAAAAGGAATATACATTGGGTCGTCAACTGCTAAGATGTGGTACTTCAATAGCGGCTAATGTGGAAGAAGCCATTGGAGGACAAAGCAGCAGGGATTTTTTAGCAAGGATGACCATTGCGTATAAAGAGAGTCGGGAAACTTTGTTTTGGATCAGGCTTTTGGTGGATAGTGGAATATTGGAACAGGAGGAGGTGAAAGGCATCATGACAGATGCGCAAGAGTTAATGCGTATTCTGAGCAGCATTCAAAAAACCATGAAAGCAAAAATCCAAACCACGAAAAGCAAACCATAAATCTTTGCGATTTACGGTTCTCTTGCCGCTCAATTTCTAATTTCTAATTCCTCATTTCTAATTAGCATCAGCTAAACCGCAACGCTCTCACCGGACTCACATGCGCCACCAAATACGTCGGCAGGATCATCACTGCGACAATCACCACAAAGGCCGCGGCATTCATGATGAGCAGATGGGAAAGCTGCAGGTTGATGGGGACCTGCGACAGGTAGTATGACGATTGGTCCAGCGGGATGATGCCGAAGTACTGTTGCAACAGGCACAGACCGATGCCGGTCAGGTTGCCCCAGAGCATGCCGCGGCTGATGATGTGCCCTGCGTTGTATAAAAAGATATTCCTGATCTGCCAGTTGCTGGCACCCATGGATTTGAGGATACCGATCATGGAGGTGCGCTCCAGGATCAGGATGAGGATGGCGGTTGTCATGTTTAACACCACCACGATCGACATCAGCACCAGGATCACCACCACGTTCATGTCCTGCAGGTTGAGCCAGTCAAACAGTTGCGGGTACAGCTCCTTGATCGTTTGCGCCAGGTATTGGTAACCCACCATGTCGTTGACGACGGTACCCATCCTGTCAATGTCCTTGTAGTTGTCGATCAGCACTTCGAACCCCGCCGCCTGGTCAGGAGCCCAGTCGTTCAGTTTGCGGATCTGCTGGATGTCGCAGAACACATACAGGTTGTCGAATTCTTCCAGTCCGGTTTCA
The DNA here is from genome assembly GCA_020635855.1 of Flavobacteriales bacterium. Lineage (NCBI taxonomy): Bacteria > Pseudomonadati > Bacteroidota > Flavobacteriia > Flavobacteriales > Flavobacteriales bacterium. Next base: position 948,595 of record JACJYZ010000002.1, read on the forward strand.
TAAATGCCTTTGATCAGAAAATTGCGTGAACGCGAGTGGGTGGGGTCCTCGATGAAGAAGGTATTCACTTTTTCTCCCACATGCAGGCCCAGCTTGGTGGCGAGGCTCCTGGAGATGAGGATGTCGTTGGAACGGCTGCTGTCCGACAATGTCAACACATCCCCCTCGGTCAGCTTCTTCGAAAAGTACGCCCAGTCGAAATCCGTTCCCACACCCTTCATCACCACCCCCTGAATCTCGGTGTCGGTTTTGATGATGCCTGCCTTGGATGCATAGGCATGAACCGATTGGATGCCGGGGGTCTTGCGGAGTTCGGGCAGGAATTTCTGATCGGTGGTAATGGGGGTGGGCTCGTACGACGTGTTGAAGTCGTAGTTGTTGATTTGAATATGAGAACCGAAACTGATAACTTTATCGCGGATCTCCTTTTGGAATCCTGTGACGATAGCAATAGCCACGATCATTACCGTAATGCCCAACATCACTGCCAGGGTGGCGATCCGTACGATCGGCCTGGAGAGTTCCGCCAAACCCTGGTTGTTGCCTTTCAGCATCCGGCGGGCAATAAAGTATTCAGTGTTCATGCCCAGTTCAAATTCTCGTTCTAAAGGTAAACATTTGTGCCTGATGGCCGCGGTTCTGCTGTTGAGCCTCACGCAAACGGCCTGTGGTCAGGCAGCGTTCGAAGCCAAACCGCTCGGACAGGAAGAAACCGCCCCGGTGCCGGTGCGCACGGGTGCCGATCGGACCGAACAGTGGTTGCCGCTGCTGAAGGGGAAGAAGGTCGGACTGATAGCCAATCCCACATCCCGCATAGGGCAAACCCATCTGGTAGACACCATGCTCTCGCTCGGTGTGCAGGTATCGAAAGTGTTTGCTCCCGAACACGGCTTTCGTGGCGACCATGGTGCAGGGGAGAAGGTGAGCGATGAAAAGGATGAACGTACCGGCCTGCCCGTTGTGTCACTATACGGCAGCCACAAGAAACCGCTGCCCGCCGATCTCAAGGGGTTGGATGTGGTGGTGTTCGATATCCAGGACGTTGGCGCCCGATTCTATACCTACATTTCCACCATGCACTATGCCATGGAGGCTTGTGCGGAAAACAATGTGGCCTTCGTCGTGCTCGATCGCCCCAACCCCAATGGTTTTTATGTGGATGGTCCTGTGCTGGACGATTCCGTGAAGTCGTTCATTGGGATGCATCCCATCCCCATCGTGCACGGCATGACCGTGGGTGAACTGGCCCGGATGATCAATGGCGAAGGCTGGCTGGAAGGCGGACGTGCATGCAACCTGCAGGTGGTGACCTGTGAACATTGGGATCACAGCATGTTCTATGAACTTCCGATGAAACCTTCTCCGAACCTGCCCGACATGGCCAGCATCTACCTGTACCCGTCCCTGTGCCTGTTCGAAGGTACGGTGATGAGCGTGGGCAGAGGCACAGACAAACCGTTCCAGGTGTTCGGCCATCCTGATTTCAAGGCAGGCAAGATCACTTTCACCCCCCAATCAATACCTGGCGCAGCTCCCGATCCGAAATTCAAGGGTGAATTGTGCAAGGGGATGGACGTGACTGAATTCGGTGATATCTACATCAAGAATGCAGGCAGATTATACCTTTTCTGGTTGTTGGAAGCTTACCGGGATATGAATATGGGCAAGGATTTCTTCCGGAGTTCCTTTGACAAGCTGGCTGGCAATCATGCCCTACGTCGGCAAATCATGGCGCAGGTGCAGGAGGAAGACATTCGCAAAAGCTGGGAGCCGGCACTGTCTGACTTCAAACAACTCCGCCGCAAGTACCTGTTATATCCCGACTTTGAATAAAGGCTGAAGTTTTGAACCACATAGATATATAGGTCACAATAGAAAAACCACATAGCCTATCTGCGCTATGTGCCTATGTGGTTCAAAACAACATCTCCTCCAAATAGGACCAACAAAAATCCCCTGCCGTTGTCGACAGGGGATGGATATCATCGGTTAAGCATGGATCAGGAATGCGCTTTGGCACTCGCTTCCACCGCTTCCGTGCGACCCGGGTATACTTTCAATGCGGCTTCCAGGGCAGCCATGGCGTTCTTCAACGATTCCAGGTTCAGTACATACGCGATGCGCACTTCCTGCTTGCCAAGACCCGGGGTGGAATAAAATCCGGTGGCCGGGGCAAGCATAACCGTTTGGTTGTTGTGCTCGAAGCTTTCCAGCAACCATTGGCAGAACTTGTCGGCATCGTCGATCGGCAAACGGGCGATTACATAAAAGGCACCGTTGGGGAGGGGACATGTAACGCCATCCATCTTGCGCAGCGCATTCACCACGGTATCGCGGCGCTTCACATATTCATCCTTTACTTCCTTGAAATAAGATTCTGGGGTGTCTACGGCGGCTTCGGCACCTACCTGGCCCAGGGTGGGCGGACTCAAACGTGCCTGCGCGAACTTCATGGCCGCGTCAAATACTTCCTTGTTGCGGGTAACGATGCAACCTACGCGGGCGCCACACATGCTGTAGCGTTTGGATACGGAATCCACCATCACCACATTCTTTTCCAAACCTTCGAGGTTCAGGGTGGAATGGTGAACGGCATCTCCGTAGCAAAACTCGCGGTATACCTCGTCGGCGATCAGGAACAGGTCGTGCTTCAGCACCAGCTGGCGCAGCGCTTCCAGTTCTTCCTGGGTGTAGAGATATCCGGTCGGGTTGCCGGGGTTGCAGATCAGGATGCCCTTGGTCTTCGGGGTGATCAGCTTTTCAAATTCACTCACCGGGGGCAGGGCGAAACCTGTTTCGATATAAGAGGTAACAGGCTTTACCACCACGCCGGCGGCCAGGGCAAAGCTGTTGTAGTTGGCGTAGAAAGGTTCGGGGATGATCACCTCATCGCCCGGGTTCATGCAGGTGATGAAGGTGGCCAGCAACGCTTCCGAACCACCGGCAGTTACGATCAGCTGATCGAGTGTCAGCTCGATGCCCACCTTTGTGTAATACTCAAGCAGTTTCTTCCTGTAGCTTTCGATACCGGCGGAGTGACTGTATTCAATCACATTCAGGTCAAAGTTCCGGATCGCGTCCAGTACATTGGCAGGTGTTTCGATGTCAGGCTGACCGATGTTCAGGTGATACACGGTACGACCCTTCTTCTTGGCGCCTTCCGCAAAGGGTACCAGTTTACGGATGGGGGAGGCTGGCATCTGCTGCCCTTTCTGAGAAATCTTAGGCATAACGTCGGTTATCGTTAAAGTAAAATCTTGAAAATAGTTAGCCTGCAAAGGTAGGAATTAAGTGCGTATGATTTGCAGTGACGGGTCTCAAGTCGCGAGTCCACCTCATCCGCTAAAGCAACGGCAGGCAGGCAAGTTGAAATTCAGGGTTTCGGAGCGGCCGGCTCCCAAGGTTGTTACTTCGGTGGAAACAATATGCAGTATTCGTCAGTCAATAAGAGTCCGAGGCAATTGACACGACCGAAGGGAGCTCTTTACAGCGCAGCGCATTTACGCGACTGAAAGGAGCCATTGACATCTCCTTAATCCCGTAACTTCTCTTTCTCCACCACCCCTTTAAAAGTAAGGATGGTCGGATTGGTCAGGGTGTTTGCGGTGATTTCAAGTGTACGTTTCTGGAAGCCCCATTTACCGGCAGTATCGAAGGCAACGAAGATGGTATCCGTTGCTCCCGGGGCCACGGGCTGATCGGGCCAGTCGGCCTGTGTGCATCCGCACTCGACCTTGATGTCGGCAATCACCAGGGGGGCATTGCCCGTGTTCTGAAACGTGTAGAAGAAGGAGAGGATGCTATCCGCCTGCACCTTTCCGAACTTGTACACGTCCGATTCGAACCGGAATGCGGGAGTAGGTATTGGGTTCTGACCAAAAGAAAACCCCGCAAAAAGCAGGGTTTTCAAAAGGATCAGATAGGTGATCTTTTTCATTAGTTGTGATCAGGTGTGGCAACCGGTGTGTGGCTGTTGTCCTGTACCGGGGTCATTCCGGGCTCTTCCGGTTTTGCTTTCACCGTACCTTTGATCTTCAGGATCTTGGTGGCGGTTTTGGCATTGGAAGTTACCGTAACGGTTTTGGTGAAGGGACCTACACGGTTGGTGGCGTATTTCACATGGATCTCACCGGTTTCACCTGGCTTGATGGCCTCGGTAGGGTGAGAAGGCACGGTGCATCCGCAAGAACCATTCGTGCTCAGAATCACCAACGGCTCTTTACCTGTGTTCTTGAATTTGAAGACACGTTCACCATTGGCTTCATAGTCAATGGTGCCATAGTCGATCACGTCCGATTCGAACTGGATCTCGGGTGCGTTGGGATTGTCCTGAGGCGCCGGAGCAGCAGGTGCCGCGTCCTGTGCAAATGCGAATAAGGTGCCGCAAAGCGCAAGTCCTAAGGTTAAAACTGATTTTTTCATGGTGGTATTTATTAAGGTTTCAATTTAGGTGCAGTAGAAGATGCTACAACAAAAGTAGCCATTTATTCCTGTAAATGTAAACAATTCCAATTGTTAACTCCTGATAAAGATGTCTTCACAAATCGTGCCAAGCAGGCGCGTGACATGCTTCGTGTCAGGAGAATCGCCAAAAATCATAACTTCGCGCTTGCATATTTTGAAGACATGGAAATCGCGAAAACCTACGACCCCGCTGCCATTGAAGATAAGTGGTACACCGCATGGACGGATGCAAAGCTGTTTCATTCCGAACCGGATGACAGGGAACCTTACACAGTTGTTATCCCTCCGCCCAATGTGACAGGTGTACTGCACATGGGGCACATGCTGAACAACACCATCCAGGATGTACTGGTACGCCGGGCACGTATGCTCGGTAAGAACGCCTGCTGGGTGCCGGGTACCGACCACGCTTCCATCGCCACCGAAGCAAAGGTGGTGGCCAAACTTCGTGAAGAGGGTATTAAGAAATCCGATCTCACACGCGAAGCCTTCCTTGAACATGCCTGGGCCTGGAAAGAGAAACATGGCGGTATCATCCTGGAACAATTGAAGAAACTGGGAGCTTCCTGCGACTGGGACCGTACACGCTTTACCATGGAAGAAGACCTGTCGGATGCCGTGCTGGATGTATTCATCGACCTACATAAGAAAGGACATATCTACCGCGGATACCGCATGGTGAACTGGGACCCCAGGGCACTCACCGCCGTTTCCGATGAGGAGGTGTATCACCAGGAAGAACAGTCGCGCCTGTTTTATGTGAAGTATGCCGTAGAAGGTGAAGATGCCTTCCTGGAAGTGGCCACCACCCGACCCGAAACCATCCTCGGTGATACGGCTGTTTGCGTACACCCTGATGATCCCAGGTTCCAATCCTTTATCGGGAAACAGGTGAAGGTGCCACTCACCGGCCGCCTCGTGCCCGTCATCGCAGATACCTATGTGGATCCGGAATTCGGTACAGGTGCCCTCAAGATCACACCCGCTCACGATGTGAACGACTATGAGATCGGTCAACGCCACCAACTCCCCATGCTCCAGATCATGGAGGCCGACGGCACCCTCAGCAAGGAAGCCGGCAGGTTTGCAGGCATGGAACGCTTTGAAGCACGCGATGCCGTGGCCAAAGCGCTGAAGGAAGAAGGCCTGATGGTGAAGATCGAAAGCCTCATGAACAAGGTGGGATACTCGGAACGCACGCATGTTGTGATTGAACCGCGCCTGAGCATGCAGTGGTTCTGCCGGATGAAAGAACTGGCCGCACCTGCCCTCGAACATGTGGTCAACGGCGACATCCGTTTTTACCCGCCCAAGTTCATCAATACCTACAAACATTGGATGGAGAACGTGAAGGACTGGTGTATTTCGCGCCAGCTCTGGTGGGGGCAACGCATCCCGGCCTGGTATTACGGTCCGGGTGAAGAAGATGTGGTGGTAGCCAAAACCGCCGAAGAAGCCCTGCCGCTTGCCCGGGAAGCCTCGGGTAACAAAGACCTGACAGCTGCCGACCTGAGGCAGGACGAAGATGTGGTGGATACCTGGTTCTCTTCATGGCTCTGGCCCATCTCCGTTTTCGATGGTTTCAAAGACCCGAAGAACAAAGACATATCCTATTACTATCCCACCAATGACCTGGTGACCGCCCCCGAGATCCTCTTTTTCTGGGTGGCACGCATGATCATGGCCGGTTACGAATACCGCGGCGAACTGCCTTTTAAGAATGTGTACCTGACCGGCATCGTGCGCGACAAGCAAGGCCGGAAAATGTCCAAGTCGCTCGGCAACTCACCCGACCCGCTGGAACTCATTAAGAAGTACGGAGCGGATGGTGTACGTGTGGGCATGCTCCTGTGCTCACCCGCCGGGAATGACCTGCCGTTCGATGAAGGACTGTGCGAACAGGGCCGCAACTTCAACAACAAACTGTGGAATGCATTCAGGCTCATCCGAGGTTTCGAGGTGGACGCGAATGCGCAGCAAAGTCAGGCCGCCCGGGAAGCCATTCAATGGTTCGGGGAAGCATTGAAAGATGCAAAGGCGCAGCTGGATGATCAGTTTGATAAGTTCCGATTGTCGGATGCGCTGATGACCCTGTATAAGCTTACATGGGACGGCTTCTGCTCATGGTACCTGGAGATGATCAAGCCGGCCAAAGGTCAGGCGATGGACGTTGAAACCATGGAGATTACCCGCAAATACCTGCGGGATCTGCTGGCGATGCTTCACCCCTTTATGCCGTTTATCACCGAGGAATTGTGGCAAAACCTGGAAGATGAGAAGAAGGCAGGATTTATTATGACATCACGTTGGCCTGAAGACGAAGGCCATGTGAACCTGGAGTTGATCCGTTCATTTGATCATACCCGGGAACTGGTGATGCGCGTCCGGAATTTCCGTAACGAACACGGCATGTCACCCAAAGATCCCTTGACCATAAGCATCAAGCGTAGCAATGAGTTGTCTGTATCCTGGGTTTTGGAAGGCATGCTAGCCAAGCTGGCCAACCTTGCTGAACTATCATGGGTAGAAGATCAACCGGAAGGAAGCCAGATGTTGCTGGTGGGCGCAACGGAAATGTACATTCCCCTGCCCGAAGGCGCCGACCTGGAAGGGAACCGCAAGAAGCTTGAGGAAGAACTCAACTACGTCAAAGGGTTCCTCGCATCTGTGGAAAAGAAACTGGGCAACGAACGCTTCGTGAGCGGCGCCCCCGCACAGGTGGTGGAAGCCGAACAAAAGAAGAAAGCGGATGCAGAGGCCAGGATCAAAGTCCTGGAAGCACAGCTGGCGGCACTCACCGCCTGACCTGAAGCCTTGGTTATTTACCCGACTGACTGAAAGAGATCGCTCCCGCCTGGGGCACTGCAGCAGGTAGCTGTACCAGGTGCTTGGCAGACACCTCCTCGTGGTGAACAGGTGTTACGATCTTTTCATCGGGTGATTGCTGCACAGTGGGTTTGATGTACACATCAACCATAAATACTCCCCCCAGGGTAACAGCCATAATGACCGTTGTTACAAGGGTACGTTTGGGTAAGTCTCTGAATTCGGGCGCCATTGGATGCTCAGTTTTGTCTAAAACCGCACGCAAAGGTAAAATTTTCCATGAATTTGTCGACAAACGTGTAAGAAATAACAATAACCTAACATTATTGCCCTATAGAAGACCTGCCTCAGACATAGCCGGTCACGGCATAAACAAGGTAGCCGACCCATTCATGGGTAAGCCTTTCCCAGCCGGCAAGGGTGGAGGCACTGGGCAGTAGCAGGTGGTCGGGAATGAATTTGCGGGGACCGCTGCTCCGGTGGGTGACAAACGGATCCGCATCGATGCCTTCTTTTCGGAAACACGCCAGCGCCCTTCGCATGTGATAGCCCGAAGTAATCAGCAGGTATTTGCCGTGAGGCAGGTGCTCCTTCAGTAACATGGAACTGTTGACGGCATTTTCGTGGGTGTTCCTGGATTCGGGCTCAATCAGTATGTCTTCTTTCGGAAGCCCGATGCGGGTGAAGTATTCCTGCAATAACAAGGCCTCCCTGTCGTCTTCCAGGATACTTCCTGATCCGCCGCTGATCAGGATCTTCCGGATGAATCCCTGCTTATACAGATCCACTGCCTGCAACATCCGGTCGATGCTTTCGTGAAACCCTATCCGTTCAAGTGTCTGATCATACGATACCATGCCGCTCAGCACGATCCCTACGTCATAGTCCCTGGCCAGCGTGTCAAGATGCACCGCCGGTGGTTCCCATTGTCGTGATACCTCATCAAGGATGAATGAATTGGAGAACACCAGCAGGGTGATGCCCGCCGCTACCAATGCCTTCCTTTTCTTTTTCCACCAACCATATAACATCAGCAGCACAACCCAGAAGAAGGGGGTGGTCAGAAAGGCGATCAGCTTGGAGAAGATGAAGAACATCGGTTCGATGGGTTTGATCTGTATGTGCCCGATGCGTCCGGGCCGGAATCCGCTTCGAAAGTAGCAAAACTTCCAAATACCGAAGACGCACTTACCCGGTGGGACAGACCGGAAGAAAGTTGAAAAAACTGCCCTTTTTTGCTACATTCGCAAACCTTCATGAGTGGTCTTAACCGGAATATTTTATTTAGTTGAATGTACATGATGCTGAAGTCGATGGTACGGTTTCCTGAAACGCTCCTGCCTTGTTCCGTGACGGACCAGGGTACCCGATTTGTTTCCACCATTCGTCATTCGTCATTCATAATTCGTCATTTCATATGATTGAAGCTCCCGCATATAAGGTCAAACATAAAGTGCGTGTCGTCACCGCCGCTTCTTTGTTCGACGGACATGATGCCGCCATCAACGTCATGCGTCGCATCATCCAGGCATCCGGCGCAGAAGTGATCCATCTGGGTCACGACCGCAGCGTGCAGGAAGTGGTCGATTGTGCCATCCAGGAAGATGCCAATGCCATCGCCATCACCTCCTATCAAGGGGGACACATGGAGTATTTCAAATACATGTACGACCTGCTGAAAGAACAGGGGTGCGGCCATATCCGCATTTTCGGCGGCGGCGGCGGAACCATCCTTCCATCCGAAATCGAAGAACTACAGGCATACGGAATCGCGCGCATTTATCACCCTGATGATGGCCGTGAACTCGGACTCCAGGGCATGATCAATGACCTGCTTGCCAAATGCGATTTTGCAACCGGCATCAACCTCAACGGCGAAGCCAAACGCCTGTCAGACCAACGTCCCATCGACATTGCACGTCTCATATCTGCAGCCGAGAACTACCCCGAAAACCATCGGGCGATCCTTGACCAGGTATCCGTACAAGCCTCCGAATCCAAGGTGCCCGTACTCGGCATCACCGGCACAGGTGGCGCCGGAAAAAGTTCACTCGTGGATGAGATCGTTCGCCGTTTCCTGATCGATTTCCCTGATAAAACCATCGGCATCATTTCGGTGGATCCTTCCAAAAGGAAAACCGGTGGTGCCCTCCTCGGCGATCGCATCCGCATGAACAGCATCTTCAACAAGCGGTGCTACATGCGTTCCCTGGCCACCCGCCAAAGCAACCTGGCCCTCAGTCAGCATGTGAAGGAAGCAGTGGATATCCTGAAAGCCGCAGCCTTCGACCTCGTGCTGCTGGAAACATCCGGCATCGGACAAAGCGATACAGAGATCGTGGACCATTGCAACGTGAGCCTGTATGTGATGACGCCCGAATACGGCGCCGCATCCCAGCTGGAAAAGATCGACATGCTCGATTTCGCCGACCTCATCGCCCTGAACAAATTCGACAAGCGCGGCGCCAGCGATGCCCTCCGCGATGTGAAGAAACAATACAAACGCAACCGCCAGCTGTTTGACCTGGAAGATGCCAAGGTGCCCGTATTCGGTACCATTGCCAGTCAGTTCAATGACCCGGGTACCAATGTGCTTTACATGCACCTCATGAAGCGACTGGCATCCGTAACAGGCGCACCCCTCGATACCCATTTCAAGGAGGAGAAGGGAGAAAGTGAAAAGATCTATGTGATCCCGCCGGCGCGCATCCGCTACCTGAGCGAGATCAGCGATACGGTGCGCAAGTACAACGAGTGGACGGAAGCGCAGAAGGATGTGTCAAGAAAGCTTTACGGACTGGCGACGGCCATGCAGGTTTTGTCCGGCGATACATCCGGACTCAAACCGATGGAGAAGTCGGAACTGCCCAAAGGCGAAGGTTCCCTGTCTGACCTGAGGAAAGAATACGAACAGTACCTGCGGAAACTGGATGTGAAGAACATGGAGTTGCTTCGCAGCTGGCCGCAAAAGATCGATATGTATAGCGGCGATACCTATACCTATAAGGTGCGCGACAAGGATGTGACTGTGAAAACTTCTTCCGGCACCCTGTCGCATACGCGCATCCCCAAGGTGAGCCTTCCGCGCTATGAATCCTGGGGCGACGTGCTCAGATGGCAGTTGCAGGAGAACGTACCGGGCGAGTTTCCCTATACCGCCGGTGTATTTCCGTTCAAACGCGAAGGAGAAGACCCCACCCGCATGTTCGCCGGTGAAGGTTGTCCGGAACGTACCAACAAACGATTCCACTACGTGAGCCTCGGCATGCCGGCCAAACGCTTGTCGACAGCGTTCGACAGCGTGACACTCTACGGCCGCGACCCCGGTGAGCGCCCCGATGTGTACGGGAAAATCGGCAACTCGGGCGTGAGCATCTGCTGTCTCGATGATGCCAAAAAGCTTTACAGCGGTTTCGACCTGTGCGATCCGAAGACCAGCGTTTCCATGACGATCAACGGTCCGGCCCCCATGATGCTGGCGTTTTTCCTCAATGCCGCCGTTGATCAGCAATGCGAAAAGTACATCCTTGAAAACAACCTGGTGGATGATGTCCGGAAAAAGATCACTTCCCTGTTCAAGGGAAAGTTTCGACCGACCTATCATGGTGCCGGCAACCCAAAACGCGATCTGCCCGCTCATCTGAAAGATTGTGTGGAAGGAAGTCTGCCGGAAGGAAATGACGGACTCGGACTGCTGCTGCTCGGCGTAACCGGCGACCAGGTATTGCCTGCGGATGTGTATGAAGCGTGCAAGGAACAGGCGCTTACATCGGTGCGCGGAACCGTGCAGGCCGACATCCTGAAAGAGGACCAGGCACAGAATACCTGCATCTTTTCCACCGAATTCGCCCTGCGCCTGATGGGCGATGTGCAGGCCTACTTCATCGACCGGCGCGTGCGCAATTTCTATTCGGTTTCGATCAGCGGTTACCACATCGCGGAAGCAGGCGCCAACCCCATCAGTCAGCTCGCATTCACACTCGCCAACGGGTTCACCTATGTGGAGTACTACCTGAGTCGGGGCATGGACATCAATGCATTTGCACCCAACCTGAGTTTCTTCTTCAGCAACGGGGTGGATGCGGAATATGCCGTGATCGGACGGGTGGCGCGCCGCATCTGGGCGAAAGCCATGCGCGATCGCTACGGTGCGGATGAACGCAGCCAGAAACTGAAATACCATATCCAGACCAGCGGACGCTCCCTGCATGCCCAGGAGATCGCATTCAACGATATCCGCACAACACTGCAGGCGTTGTATGCCATTTACGACAACTGCAACAGCCTGCACACAAATGCATACGACGAGGCCATCACAACCCCCACCGAAGAAAGCGTGCGCAGGGCCATGGCCATCCAGCTCATCATCAACCATGAACTCGGCCTCGCCAAGAACGAGAACCCGATGCAGGGCAGCTTCATTATTGAAGAGCTGACCGACCTGGTGGAAGAAGCTGTGATGTCTGAGTTCGATCGCATCACCGAACGCGGTGGCGTATTGGGTGCCATGGAAACCATGTACCAGCGCGGTAAGATCCAGGAAGAAAGTCTGTACTATGAAACCCTCAAACATACCGGCGAACTTCCACTGATCGGTGTGAATACATTCCTCAGCAGCGAAGGATCTCCCACCATCACACCGGGCGAAGTGATTCGTGCCACGGAAGAAGAAAAGCAACAACAGATCAGCACAGTGAATGCACTGCAGGAAGCAAATGCCGCCGGTGCCGATGCCCTGCTGCAGAACGTGCAACGGACCGCCCTGGAAAACAAAAACATTTTCGAAAGCCTCATGGAAGCCTGCAAGCAATGCAGCATCGGTCAGGTGACATCCGCCCTGTTCGAAGTGGGCGGTCAGTACCGACGGAACATGTAGCCTGAGCGAATGTGTATATTTGCCGTCCGTTTTTATAAAACCCCTGATGTATGATTTACCTGGAAGATGCCCTTGTTACCAATCTTTCCGCCCATCGCGTAGGCAACCAGACCGAAGGAGAAGTATTGATGCTCTCCGAAGAATCGATACCCGTTAAGGATGAGCACCTGCAAAGCCTTATCAAGAGATACCTGATATCACCGTTCAACAATCCCGAATATTTTGTGTTCCGTGAACCGGTGACGAACCCCATCGCCAAAGCGGTATCTACCATTTTTAAGAACCCGGCCAAATTACACGAGATGTCGTGTGACATTGCCAAACACCATTATGAAAAGGCTGTGCACGTATCCATACCCGCTGGCGACCTGGTGGTGGCGCACCTGCGTGATGTGCGTCTCGACGGGGAGGCAACCGACCTGGTGGCGATCTTCAAGGTGGAACACAACGAGGATTTCCTTCAGCTGACAGAAGACGGTGATAACTACCACCTCGGTTTCGCTGCGGGCATCAACCTGCAGAAACCGGAAAAGGTATGCCTGATTTTCAACATGAAAGGTGAAGAAGGCTTCAGGGTTTGCCAGCTCGATAAAACCAGCCGCCTGTCGGGAGGTGTCTATTGGAAAGATGATTTCCTGAACCTGGTTCCTGCGGTCGACAACTACCACGATACCGCCAATTTCATGAACCTCACCAAGGCGTTTGTTAGCGACAAGCTAACCGAAGAGTTTGAGGTGGACAGGGCCGACCAAGCCACCTTCCTCAACCGTTCCATCAGCTACCTGAAAGAGAATGATCAGCTGGACGGGGAGACATTCGGTGCCACCGTATTCGGAGATCCCAGCGTGATGGAGTCATTCAAAAACTTCAAGGATTTTTACGAACAGGAAAATGCTTTGCAGATTCCCGAAGGTTTTGCCATCTCACCCCAGGCAGTGAAAAAACAGGCCCGGATCTTCAAGAGTGTACTGAAGCTCGACAAGAACTTCCATATCTACATCCATGGCAACCGCAACATGATCGAACGGGGCACCGATGACGGGGGAAGGAAGTTCTACAAGATCTACTACAATCAGGAGACTTGATTTCTGAATCGGATGGATGGAGTTGTTGTGCCGTAGTTACGCCACAACTTGTATCAGTGTTGAATTGCGGGAGCGATCAACGCTTGTCCTTCGTCAATATCTCTTCGATTCGCCGGTACATTTCATCTGCTTTCTGCGGCGCATCCTCCATCAGGCTGGCGCATGTGATGGCATCCACACCATCGATGTGGTAATGGCTGTCGCCAGAGGTGGTAAGCACCACCAGCTTTTCCATGGGCGGATGTGAGTCGAAATATCCTGCGATGACCTTCGGTGGCTGCCACAATTCCCACGTGTGCAGGATGGCGATGGCGTCCCATTCTGCGGGGTTGATGGATGGAAGCGTGTCCACATCCGCCACCTGCACAAAATAGCCGCCCTTGGCCAGGGTGTCTGCCAACTGACCGGTAACGGCATCTTTAAAGTCACTCCCCTGGGTGGCGATCAGGACGCGACCCGTGGACTGAGGATTCCCCTTTTGCCAGGCACTCACCCGGTCCATGGAGAAATGCCATTTGTACCAGAACAGGAATGCAACGAGAAGGAGAAGCAGTGCCAGAAAAATCCGCAGGAACTTTTTCATCGGTTTTTTCTGCAAAAGTACCGGCTGAGATTTGGTGCGGAATGACGTACGTCAGTGGGCGACCAGTTCTTCTGTTACGAGAGAATCTGCGTTAAGGTGATCTGCATGTGCCTTGTCTTGCCGGTTCCGGATTTTCAGTTCCATGATCCAGGCCAGCGCCTCTTCTTTGGTGCAGAATAATTTCACGGGTACTTTCAGGTCGTAGAAGTTAACCATGAACCGGATCAGCAAACGCTGGGCGGTGGAGTCCACCACAAACGCATACGCCAGTTTCTGGTTGTTGAAAGGATGGGCGGCGATCCGCTCACGGCTGTCGACCGTGGTGTGGATGATCACATTCCTCAGGTCTGCAAGTACGTAATGCGGTTGATTCCCTGTGATCATGGCGGCCACCTCCAGCAGCATCTTGCTGTCGTCCGGTCCAGCCACCACCTCACCTATGGGCTCAAGGGTGAGCACATCCCCGTCGAACGACAAAGTGCACCTTTCAAAGGCATGAACCCGTGTAATGATCGCATCCATAATGATGTTTCGTAAAGATAGGGTTCATATTGACTTTACATAATGAAAGTAACTTTTATTAACAGTCGGTTTGGTAATCAAATATCAACTTGAACCCGATTTTAAGTCGTGTATATTTGTCTTGGTGACATGGTCGCCATTTTCAAATCGTCACATTTTCACATGTTCAAATAGAATCATATGTTCAAAAAAGTAGGTATCCTCGGATCAGGAATCGTCGGCCGTGTGCTGGCGGATGGTTTCCTTAAACACGGTTATGAAGTGATGATGGGCACCCGGGACCCGTCCAAATTGTCGGAATGGTTGAAGACACCGATTTTTAGGGAACAAGAAGTAGATGCCATATCTGAGGATATGGGTCCAGTATTCATTAAGGGAGAATCCGCTAAGAAAAGGATTGAAAGGGCTAGAGAGAGAAGGAAAAAATACGAAGCAGATCTCAGAAAAGCGTTAGCGGCTCAGAGTTCTGAACTGAATCCTGAACAGAAACGGGTGCCTTTGGAAAAGAAAGTGGGAACATTCGCGGAAACGGCATCTTTCGCCGAATGCATCGTCCTCTCGGTGAAAGGCAATGACGCTGTTTCTGCGTTGGAACTGGCGGGTGCCGCCAACCTGAAAGGCAAGATTGTGATCGACACCACCAACCCGATTGCAGACGGTGCACCGGTAAACGGCGTACTTCCGTTCTACACGTCCCTTGATAAGTCCCAGATGGAAGATCTCCAGTCGCGCTTTCCCGCGGTACGGTTTGTTAAAGCCTTCAGTTGCATCGGCAATGCTTTTATGGTGAACCCTTCTTTCCCGGAAGGAAAGCCCACCATGTTCATTTGTGGAAATGATGACAAAGCCAAGCAACAGGTGTCACAACTCCTGGAACAGTTCGGCCACGATCCGGCAGACATGGGTGCCGTTGAAGCGGCCCGTGCCATCGAGCCCCTGTGCATGCTGTGGTGCATCCCGGGCATCACCCGCAACCAATGGAACCACGCCTTCCGCCTGATCCGATCCTGATGTTGGTACGCCATACTTCGGGAACAACCGCTGTTCTGCATTGACGGATTCATCTCATATCCGGGTCATCAGCGACGGTCCGGATTATTTTGCGGCGCTTCAGCAGATCATCTCGGAAGCACGCCGCGTGCTGCATGTTCAGTACTACATTTTTGCCGGGGATCAAACCGGCAACCTGATCTTCACCGCACTGGAAAAAGCCGCCTACCGGGGTGTGAATGTGTATGTGGTGGTGGATGCGTTCGGGTCTTCCGATTTCCAGCGAAAATTCGGCCACCGGGCGGCAGCTGCAGGGATTCATTTCAGGGAGTTCGGGCGGTGGCGCTTCGGTAAACGCTGGCAATCGGGCAGGAGGCTTCACCATAAAGTGGTGGTGGCCGACCACGAAATACTCCTTGTGGGAGGCATCAATGTGGCCGATAAATACATGGGCCTGGGTGCGGCTCCCTGGCTTGATTATGCCGTGCTGGTGAAAGGAGGCATCGCACAGGATGCACATGCCTTTTGTGAAGCCTTGTTCGCCAAAAAACACCTGACACTGCGCCGGATGAAAGGAGATAACTGGTTGGTGGCAAATCCCCGGGCGGAGGTTAGGATACGTCGCAACGACTGGTTGTGGGGCCGATCGGAGATTTCCAGGTCATACCTGGAAGCCGTGACCATGGCCCGCCACAACGTGTACATCATCGCCAGCTATTTTCTTCCGGGACGCAAAATCAAAAAGCGCATCCAGGATGCTGCCGCAAGGGGTGCCGATGTTCGGTTCCTGATGGCCTCCGAATCGGACATTCCTTTCATGAAAGGAGCTTCAAGGTATCTCTACAGGTGGATGTTCAAATATGGCATACGCGTGTATGAATACCAGCCCGGCATGGTACATGGCAAGGTGGCCATGGCCGACGATTACTGGCTTACCATCGGTTCCTATAACCTCAATAACCTGAGTGATCTTGGCAGCCTGGAGCTGAATGTGGAAATGCAAAGCCAGCAACTGGCGTTGGATTGGAAAGATCATTTTCTGGATTTGCTGGAACATCGATCGGTGGAAATAAGACTTTCAACAAAGACGCGTTTCCGTTGGGTAACCATGGCTTTCGACTGGTTTTCTTACCAGGTGATGAAAGGCGCGGAAAGGTTCCTGTTGCGTCTGACAGGGAGGAAGGAAAACAGTGCATCGTGAAGAATGTGCCGTCATTTTACCAAAAGTTGAACAGACTGGAAATGGATTTCTTAATTTCGTAACACCAAACCTGAAAACCTCGCTTACATGAAACGGATCTTTTTCTTTGCAATCATAGCTGTGGGACTTGCATCATGTGCCGATGAATCCGGCGACGCCGTGAACCCGGAAATGGAAGCCCTGAAAATGAGAAACCTCGAACTGATCCGCGAAGGTGAGGCGAAAGACTCTACCCTGAATGAGTATTTCGGGGCCATGAATGAAATTGAAATGAACCTGTCTACTATCAAGGAGAAGGAACAGGTGCTGACAGGAAAGGGAAAGGATCCTGAACTCCAGCTGTCACAACAGGAACAGATCGTACAGGATATCCAGCTGATCCAGGACCTGATGCTGAAGAACAAAGAGAAGCTCAACTCCCTCAACGCTTCCCTCAAGAAATCAAAACTCAACATTGCCGAACTCAACAAACGCATTGATATGCTGGTGGAACAGCTGCAGCACAAAGATGCGGAGATCGCCAAGCTTCAGCAGGAACTGTTCCGCGTAAATGACCAGCTGGAGAATCTGTTCAAGGAATACAACAACCGCATCCAGGACCTGGCCGACAAGGATACCGAGATCAATACAGCGTGGTATGCTTACGGCACCTACAAGGAACTTAAAGAAAACGGTGTGCTCACCAAAGAAGGTGGATTCATCGGGCTGGGCCGCATGGAAAAACTGGTGTCGGATTTCAACCGCGACTATTTCAGAAAGGTGGATGTGCGCGATCTTCCCGAGATCCCGCTCTATGTGAAAACCGCCAAACTCATCACCAACCACCCGGAAGGCACTTACAAATGGGAAGGCGACGGAAAGGTGGATAAGCTGGTGATCACCGACGTGCAGAAATTCTGGTCCTCTTCCAAATATTTGGTTATATTGGTTGAGTAACCAAACCCGTAACCATTGAAACCCTATTTACTTCTCCTGGTATTCCTGGGAGGCAGCGCGCTTGCGCAGCCATTTCCGGGGAAAATGGGCGTAGGACTCGGATCCGCAGGGGGATTTGCCCTCGAACTGCCCAGCGTCACACCCACCGCAAACGCGTGGGAAAGCATCGCCAACGGAGGCAACGCCACCACCGATGCACAGGGATGGCCCACGGAAGATTTCCGCTTGCTGTTTTTTGACCACCGGCCATTTGGCGCATGGAACCCGCCCACCGATGATCCCGCACGTTTCAATGTGGATGTGAGCGGAACTTATCACCTGTCTTTTGTAGGTACCGCCACCTTGTCCTCCTGGAGCGATGCCCCCATCCAGTTCCTGAACCAGACCCACGATGCCAACACCAATATGACCGAGCTGGACATATCCTTTCCGCCCGGCGGTGGCTCCAGCCAGGGCACCCTCGGCAACTACGGTTTCCTGATGGTGAACTTCAGTCAAACCAATTCCGGCAACGGCCCCGGCCTCAAAAACATCCGGCTGACGCGGCCCGGTATTCCGCATTGGAGTCCGCAGTATTTTCGCACCGCATTCCTGAATGCACTCAGTCCCTTCCAGTGCATCCGGTTCATGGACTACCTAAAAACCAACGTATCCGCCAACAACCCGACCTACCCGGCCACCACCACCTGGTCTCAACGCCAGCAGATGTCGGATCCACGTTACAACAACGCCATGCCCTGGGAATACGTCATCGCACTGTCCAACTATTTCGGCCGCGACATCTGGATCAACATCCCCGTTGCCGCCGATGATGCGTATGTGACCGCACTGGCCAACCTGATGAAAGACCGGCTCAGGCCCGATGTGAATATCTACATCGAGTACAGCAACGAAGTGTGGAACGGAAGTTTTCCGCAATACCAATACAACTACGATGCGGTGCTGAATGCACCCGAAGATGCCGACATCCGCAACAGCACGCAATATGATGACCGCCGCAGGGCAAGACGTACCGCCAAACGCGTGATCCGTTTCGGGGAGATCTTCGAACAGGTGATGTGCGATAAGGTATCCGCCCGCGCCCGCATCCGGCCCGTGTTCGCATGGCAGATCGGCGGATGGCTGCCCTGGTATACCGATGTGCTCGACTGGATCAACACCACCTACGGCCCACCAAAAAACTACATCTATGGCATTGCATCCGCGCCCTATTTCAACGACGGCGGTTTCGGTTCATCCGATACCCCGCAGCAGATCGTGAGCCTGATGTCGTCCAACAGCGACGCCAATGTGGATGCCATCAAGACGCTGGCCGAACTGGCCGATCAGTGGGGACTGGTGCACCTGCAGTACGAGGGAGGTCCGGACAACGGCGGCGGCAATACATCCAACCTGGCCAACCGCATCACCGCCAACCGCATCCCGGAAGTGAAAACTGCCGTGATCCACAATTACGCAGATAACTGGTTCTCCGCAACGGCCAACGGGAATGCCCCCGTGGGCACCAATGACCTGGCCAATTATTTTGTGCTGGCCGGAAATGTGAGTCGCTACGGATGCTGGGGTGCCACCGAGGATATCAACTACCTGAGCGATCCGAACAACCTGTCAAACGCACCCAAGTACGACGCCCTGTGTGTGCTCACCGGCAAGTGCGGCAACGAACCCGTGGTTTCCCTCACCGCTCCCGCAACCATGACGCAGGTGGTAAAAGGGCAGCCGGTAACGATCAGCGCCTCCGCATCCGATCCCGACGGCGCTGTAGCCTATGTGGAATTCTTCGCCGGTTACCGCCTGCTCGGCGCCGACAGCACCGCGCCCTATTCCATGAATTGGGTGCCCGATACAACCGGCTATGAAGTCGTGCTTGCCAAAGCGGTTGACAATGACGGCAAGTATCGTTTTGATGACCCGCATGTGCTGGAGGTCGTTGAGTCTTCTACCTATGTTCAATCCCTGGACAACGGTTGGGGCGTATCCGTATATCCCAATCCCGCCGATGACCATCTGACGCTGTATACCCAGGAGGATGGCGTGTCTCTGCGGATTTATTCCGCGGTGGGAAGATGCGTAACGGATCGCATGCTCGTGAAGGGAAGTACGGAATTGTCTTTAACAGGTATGTCTTCCGGTTTGTATGTGGCGGTGATGGAAAAGAATGGTAAGCAGGTGCGGTCGCGGTTTGTGCACCTGGCCGATTAACGCAGCGATTCAGTGTAAGCCTTCAGGTTTTTCAGGCTTGCGATGAAGTACGGTTCAGAAGCATCCGTCAGGAACCATCCCGGCCAGATGCGCTGGGTGAAGTTCAGTGGAACCCTGGTCTTCCATGATACAAATACGCTGTCTACGTCGCTCTGAAAATGCCAGGTGGATTCACCGCTGACAGGTCCCATGCGGATATCCATCTTCAACCATTCGTAAGGTTCACTTTCGGTGATCTCTGTTCTGCCGTGCCCAACGCGCGGGTCTGAGCTGGCCCATTCATGGGTGCATCCCACGCCGCGTGCCTGTCCGCTGTACCCGCGATCAAAGACCGCCGTGTCCAGGTTTTTCCATTCCGACCAATTCTCCCAACTGCGAAGTACATTCACCTGCTCGAACACCACAGGTGCGGGCGCGTGTATCACCACAGATTCTTCGATGACCGATTCCGAGGGAGATACGATGGAAGCTGACAAGAAAATGATCCCCAATATCAATGTACCGGTGATCAGCCTATTGAGCAGTTGCATTCAGATTGGGTTAGGACGCGGCGCAAAGATAGGGAGCTGACCTTGAACTGCCTTAATTTCCGGGCGATTTCTCTAAAAATTCCACTTCATTCGGAGGAACATATATTTGGCTCCGGACCGGTATTTTTCATTCCATTTTACATACAGCCATTGTCCCACCAGGCTGAGGTCGATGTTCTCTTTTACCGACCATGAAAAGGTGGGATTGAGGAAGAGTGTGTTTCCGGCCGGACTGTACATCAGGGCTCCGCCGGCATTGATGAGGGGTGTTACCGGAAACATCATCTGCCCCATCGCCGTGAACTGGAAGGGGGAGAGGCTTTGTGCGGATACATTGAAGTTGAGCAGGTTCAGGTTGCTTGCGCCGGAGAGGCCTTGGTTCTGGTACAATACGCCCAGGGTGATGTATTGGCCCTTGGGAAGGGTATAGTCCCACATGCACGTGGCGGATGCGGAAAATGTGTGAACGGTGTCGCTTACCAGGGGGTGAAAAAAGCTGAATTCTCCCTTGAAGCCGGAAGTTTTGATGTTGCCTGCCCAACCGCCTCCCCATACCGCGTATTGGTTGATCGTGCCGGTGATCACCTGGAAATCGTATCCTTTGAGGTTGAACTTCCACCGGCAGGCGGCTGCGGGACCGTCACCCTTGACCCATGTTCGCACGGCAGCCTCCAGTCCTGATGACGTACCGTATTGGTATTGAACCCGGATGGCATCGCTGCCGGGCCGTTCCTCGTAGTCAAAATCGAAGAAGGAATAGGCGTTGAATATGTCGTTCGGATTCCATGCCAGCGCAATGCCCCAGTTGATGCGCTGTCTGCCGGCGGTGAGTTCGAACTTGTTCCTGCGCCAGTCGATATACAGCCTGTCGATCCTGGACTGTGCGATCACATCCGGTGACTTGTCCAGCGTGGCCGACATGTCCACGGTGTTCGGCAGCTCGTTGTCAACATAATCGACAAATCCCTGGAAGTTCTTTACCGAGTATCCTGTGAACAGCCGGTTGCGAATTTCAAGTGCACCGGTAAGTTTGGATTTCCAGTAGCCTTTGAAGTTGATGCGGTTGTGGATCAGGTTGTCGGTGGGTAGTCCGTTGGCGGGATGAAGAAAGCTCGTGGTGACCAGGTCTTTTACATATCCGTTGAGCTGCCACTCGAAATCGGGTACGCTGTCATCCGCCCGGGCTATACCCATGCAGCAAACCAGTGTGAGTACGTACACGAATCGCTTGCTCATTATCATATGCCAGGGTTTCACTGTTGCTCTTACTCTTGCTCTTGCTCTTGCTGTTATGCTATCTCACTTCATCTGACACCACTTTCCCATCCACCAGGGTGATCACCCGTCTGGCCTGGTCGATCACGCGTTGGTCGTGTGTGGAGAAAATAAAGGTGGTTTTTTCTTCCTTGTTCAGTCGCGCCATGATGTTCAGCAGGTTTTCCGCCGAATGGCTGTCGAGGTTGGCGGTGGGTTCATCCGCCAGCACGAAGCGAGGTTTCGGGGCCAATGCCCTGGCTACTGCCACGCGTTGTTGCTGTCCGCCTGACAGGGCACCGGGTACTTTGTAACCCTGGTCTTCGAGTCCGACTTCCTTCAGGAGCACGTCCACCCGTTCCTGGCGTTCTTTCTTCGGCCGGTTTTGCAACAGCATGGTGAACTCTGCATTCTCCCTGGCGGTGAGTACGGGTATCAGGTTGTAAGCCTGGAACACGAAGCCGATGTTGTTCAGCCGGAACCGGATCAGTTCGTTTTCCGAGAGATTCTCAAGTTGCGTTCCGCCGATGATCACGGACCCGGATGTGGCTTTGTCCAACCCTCCCAGCAGGTTGAGCAACGTTGTTTTGCCGCTGCCGGACGGGCCCACGATGGCCGTGAATTCGCCTTCGCTGATGCTGAGCGATACGTCGTTGACCGCGTGTACAGGCACGGGACCTTCGTCGTATGTTTTGGTGAGGTGTTGGGTGGTGATGATTTCCATGGTTGTCAGGTTTGGCGGATGGCTTCGATCGGATTCAATTGTAAGGCTTTCCATGCGGGATATATCGCAGCGAGAACAGACATGGTCAGCACCATGAATGTTACTTCCATGTAGCTGTGGGTATCAAGGGCAGGGTAGATGATGTTGGAGAACCCGAAGTCGCCATACGCGGCACCGGAACCCAGGTTGAGGCCATGTCGGCCGAACCAGCTGATGGTGCTCCACGCCAGCAGCAGCCCGGCGGGACCTCCGGCCATGCCCAGGAAGATGGTTTCCAGCATGATCATCAGGAACACACGGGTGCGGGTCATTCCCACGGCCATCAGCATGCCCAGTTCCCGGGCCCGTTCCAGTACCGCCATCAGCATGGTGTTCACGATGCTGAAGAGCAACGCCAGCAGGATGATGCCCACGATCATGTACATGTAGGTGTCCATGGCGGTGATCATGAACCGCATGCCGGGTGAAAGATCCAGCCAGGCCATGATCTCGCTACCGGGAAATTCGGCGGCATAGGAGGCGGCCAGGGATTCGGCCTGGTTGTGGTCGTACATGATGGCGGCTATCTCGTGGATGTTGTTTCCGATGGACAAATGGTTTTGCAGATCGGATTTGTTCACGTAGATGTGTGCTTCGTCAAACATGGGATTGCCGCTGTCGTAGATGCCGCACACCCTGAACGCCACGTGGGTCATTTCGCGGTTCACATCCTGGAAGGTGAGTACCAGTTTGGATCGCAGGTCTACTTTGTATTTCTCGGCGGTTCGGGCGCTGATCACAATGGGATTGCGGTGTTCACCTTCAAGGAATGAACCTGCTTTCATGTGAGCGCCGGCGATAGACACCTTCATTTCGTCTTCACGGTCAACGCCCATGACCCTTGCGCCGCCGGAGTGGTTGCTGCTGGCCACCATGGCGTTCACCAGTACGCGCTCGGTAACGGCCCGCACCCTTTTATCATCCCGAAGTTTTGCAGAAATCTGAGCTGCATCCGGGAGCGTCATGTCCGACAGGTATTCGTCGCGGAATCCGGGTTTGTGGGCCTGTACATCGGCAAGCTCCAGGTCAATCACGTTCTGGATCTTCTGCTCCATCATGCCCCTCACGAATGCGGAAATGAACAGTCCTGCCCACAGGCCGAGTGAAATGGCGGTGATCACCACCAGGCTGCGTACCCTTTGCCGCCATACATTCAGCCACGATATGCGAATGATCATCCTCATGCCCGCATCGATTTGATGGCATTCAGCCATTGCAGCTTGACCAGCGGATAACAGGCGATGATGGTGGCAACGATCAATACCACAACCGCCTGACCTGCGAAAATCAGCGGGTTCATGCTGGCCTGCATAACCGCCTCCATACCGTATTCTTCCACCATGTCTTTGAGCTGATCGCCAAGGGAGATCGGGTGGTAGTGAAACCAGGCGCACACGGGAAAGGCGCCGGCGATGCCTATCACGGCACCCAGCAGCGACAGCATGCACAGTTCAATCCATACCATTCGCGCCAGCATACCCCGGCGCATGCCCATGGCCACCAGCACCCCGAATTCATGGCGGCGTTCGGCCAGCATCATGAGCATGGTTCCGAAAAGTCCGAATGAAATGATCAGGTACAGCACCGACATGAACACATAGCCTTCCACTTTGTCAGTGGCCATCATGCGCACCAGGGAAGGGTTCATGGTTTGCCAGGAAAGGACTTCATAACCCGGTCCGGCTGATTCATTGAGATGGCTGGCGATCACATCCGCATGGCCGGGTTTTTTGGGGATAAGGATGAGGGAGGTCATGCGTTCCGGCATATCGAGCAGCCATTGTGCTTCCTTCAGCGGCAGGATCACCAGTTGTTTGCTGAGTTCAGGGGAACCGAAATGAATGATGCCTTTGACCGGATACTTGCCAGCTGCATTGGAACCGTGGTAGCCCTGGCTGAGCAGTACGATGGTGTCGCCTGCATCCAGTTTGAGGTATTCGGCCAGTCCGGCACCAACAAGCACGGCCTTGTCGTCGGGCGTAAGGTATGAGCCGGTTGAAACGCGTTCGCTCAGGTGTGCATTCCGGTCTTCTGCTTCCGGATCCATTCCCACCAGCATGGAAAACTTGGTTTGGTTCCCGGAGGCTGCCAACACACCGGTTTCAATGCGTGGAAGGAAACCGTTCAGTTCGTTGCGGTTGTTAAGGCTTGCCTTTAGTGAATCGGTGAGTTCAAGGCTTTCATCCAGATTTTTTTCCTCCCAATACCCTTTCGCATGCAGTTGAATGTAGCCGGTGAACGAACCCATGAGCGATTCGATCATGTTGGCATAAACACCGTTCTTGATGCTCATCATGAGCGAAGAAAGGATTACAGCAAGGGCAACGGAAACAAGGGTGATGACGGATCTTCTGCGATTCCGCCAGAGGTTTCTCCATGCCAGCTTCCGGACCATGTTCAGCGAAGACTTTTAAGCTGACCCACCGTAAAGAAGTTGTCGTCGATGGGTTGATCGAACACCAGGGATTGGTAGTGAATGATTGTTTTGTTTCCCGGTTTGTCAACGGGTGTCATTTCCATGGTGCGGGGTAAAACTTTGCCACCGAGGTCACCGATGTCGGAAGCCTGCATGGTGTTTACAAGAAATCCATCTTCATCATAAAAGGCCGCCCTCATCTGCATGTAATCTTTCTGGTCAACCCACATGACCACCTTGCCCCAAACCACCGGAGCATCTTCTTTGGGTGTAAGAACGATGGTCCAGCATTTCCTGTCTGCAATGACCGTGTCTTTGCCAAGGGCGTGGTTGTAATCGTGAATGGTAGACGATTCTTTCACCAGGTCATCGTTGGTGAAGTCACTGCCCATCCAGGATTGCATCATCATGGATGGGGGGAGTTTGATGATGCGTTCGATGGTGGGTTGCCAGTTCCATACCTCTTTGCCTTTTTTGAGGAAGGCGGTGCCTTTGTCCCTGGCCGGTCCTGTGATCAGGATCATGGCCAGTTCCTGACCTTTCGACCATGTCTTCAGGGAGATGGTCCGGTCCCACTTGGGCCTCACTACGGTCATGGTCATTTCGGCCTGACTGGTGGTTCCCTTGAGTTTATCTTCCGCTTTGCGGATGATCTCCTTGGGGTCGTTTTGCGCGATCAGTGATTGGGTGCATGCGATCAGGGCGATCGCAAGAAAGATGGGTTTGCAATGCTGCCGTATCATGATGACAATATTACACATTCCATTCCTATTGGTGGTTGGTTGTTGTTGAGGGATGCGAATGTATTTGCCGCATGCCCGTTTCTGATGGCTATTTCCACCAGTCCGCTGCTTCCGATATAAGCGAGTGGGGTGCCTTCCGGGACCTCCGCAAAGGTGGAAGCAAAGGGGATGATCTGGTTGCCTATGCCCAGGTTTCTTGCGGGTGCAGATTTGAGCCTTAGGTTGGTGATGAGGTTGCCGAAATGATCGACATAAATCACCTGACCCTGTTCACCGGTTGCAAAAGGATTGATGGGGGTTGGGAGGTCGGTTGGTTCGGCCCAATCGGATACGTCCGGCTCCAGGAGGATGCGGCATACGGTGGGCGCAAACACATCGCGTCCGTGAAATGTGGGGCCATGGGGCACAGGGTAGGAGGTGGGTGCGACAAAGTGCTTTGCATTTTCCTGTTCTGCCAGGACAAAATTCAAGATGCCGTTGTCGGGGTAAACAACGGTAACCTCGCCGATCCTGGAGATGAGTATTCTGCGGTTGCTTCCCACCCCGGGATCCACCACCAGCAGTGCAATACATCCGGAGGGAAGGTAAGGGAACGCATTCCAGAAGACGAAGCCGGCGGCCCGGATATCCTGAGGAGGGATGGAATGATTGATATCGATGAAGGTAAGACCCGGAACTTTCTTTAGCATGCACGACTTCATCACGCCCACATACCAGTCGCCTGTTCCAAAATCGGTTA
Source organism: Flavobacteriales bacterium (assembly GCA_020635855.1). Taxonomy (NCBI): domain Bacteria; kingdom Pseudomonadati; phylum Bacteroidota; class Flavobacteriia; order Flavobacteriales; species Flavobacteriales bacterium. Next base: position 974,725 of record JACJYZ010000002.1, read on the forward strand.
GCAAGGCAACAGGTGTTGATGAGGATGTGGGGATGTGTTTCATCGGAATCGGATATCCACCTCAAAATTAGTTAACTTTGTATGGAAACATTCAAATTGTTATGGCACAAAGAACCGAAACACTTGAAGATGTTGGGTTGTTGGAAGAAACCCTGACCGGCCCGAGGTTGGTTGTATTCAATGATGATGTGAATACATTCGATTGGGTCATCGAGTCGCTGGTTGAGGTTTGTAACCATGATCCTGTTCAGGCGGAACAATGCGCGATACTGATTCATCACAAAGGCCAGGCTACCGTCAAGGAAGGCGAGAAGCGAAAGCTGAAGCCCATGTGTGAGGCATTGGTTGACAGGGGCATTGATGCCGTGCTTGAACAATCCTGATCATGCCGGCAGCAGAGACCACCCAGATTCCGTTGGGATTTGAAGCACCCGATTTTACATTGCCGGATGTTAGGTCCGGTCAAAATGTAGGGTTGAAAGAATTGCGGGGTGATAAGGCCACGGTTGTGATGTTCATTTGCAACCATTGCCCTTACGTGAAACATGTCTTGCCAGCACTGGTGGAATTCGGTCGTGATTATCTCGGCAAAGGGGTGCAATGTATTGCCATCAGTTCCAATGATGTGGTACATTATCCTGAAGATGCCCCTGACAAGATGCGCGGCCTTGCGCAATCGATGGATTTTCCCTTTCCTTATCTGTTTGATGAAACCCAGGAGGTGGCACGGGCCTACCAAGCTGTTTGTACGCCGGATTTCAGCATATTCGATCATGAACTCCGCTGCGTGTATCGGGGCCGCATGGATGGTTCCAGACCGGGTAACGACGTGGTATCGGATGCTGCGGATCTCAGGCATGCGGTGGATTGTATGTTGGCCGGAAAACCGGTAAGTGATGCCCAGGTTCCCAGCCTGGGTTGTAGCATCAAATGGAAGCAAGTACGAGTATGAAATTCAATTTGAGTGAGATCAGCAGCCTGATCAGAGAACGGAGAACCATCAAGCCGGAAAGTTTTTCCTCCAGAAAGGTGCATCGTGAGATTGTTGAAAAACTGCTGGATGTAGCCCGATGGGCGCCCACGCATGGAATGACACAACCCTGGCGATTCATCGTGTTTGAGGGTGACGGTGTGAAAAGGCTGTCTGGGGTTCAGGCACAAACCTATGAAAGACTGAATGAAGGTTCCAGGTTTGTGAAGGCCAAATGGGAGCAGCTGAGAGATCGTCCCTTGCGGGCCACGGTTGTGATAGCGATATGCATGCAACGCCAGCCGGAAGAGAAGATACCTGAGATAGAGGAGGTGGAAGCAGTTGCCTGTGCGGTTCAGAACATCATGCTGATGGCCACGGCATATGGCATCGGAAGTTATTGGAGCTCGGGTGGTTTGACCTATACAGAGGAAATGAAGGCTTTCCTGGAACTCGGTGAACGTGATCGTTGCCTGGGGTTTCTGTATCTGGGGTACCCGAACGAGGCATGGCCCGAAAGTCAACGAAGACCGGTGGATACTTTCACCAAATGGATTTCGGAAGGGTAAGCTTTAGTCTTCCGTTTGCAGCCATTCCAATGCAGACTCCCGGTTGCTGAATATCTTTGTCGGAACGATGGGTTTGTTAAAGGCCACAAAGAAGTTTCCTATCAGTTGCTGACCGAATGTGGTTACGACCGCAGCATGTTTTGAAATGGCATCCTTTCTAACCGTATCTGCAACATACTGCCTTGATTCAGGGTCGGCAATCGTGTTTTTTCCGACAACCGATAAAAGTGGAAAGCGTTTGCCTTCGGCCAGGCGGTCAAGGGCATCCAGGATGTTGCGTGTGGCTTCAAGGTTCAGATACTGATCCGGCTTCAGGTCTGCGATCAACAGGTTACCAGACTGGCTGATCGTGCCGAACGGGGTTTGGATGGTGCTTTCGGTGCCTTTCATTTTTTAGACTTTTGCAACGATACTTGTGGCTTTTTATCCGATAATCCGAGTAGCCATTTGATGGCCTTTTCCCTGTGGTGAAATAATTTGGTGGGAATGATCTGTGCATTGAACCTCAGGAAGAAATTGGCCATCAATTCCTGCGCGAACGATTGGGTGATGATGGCCCTTGCCCTGATGTGCCGGTTGGCTTCTTCCGAGGCGGCATATTTTCTGACTTCAGGACCGGCGGTGGTGTTCTTGCCCGGGTTGGTAATGAGCAGGCATTTGTTGCCTTTTGCCAGTTTTTCAACGGCTGAGGTGAATTCCTTCGCATCTTCAACCTCCAGCACCAGGTTGTCATCGGTTTCAACGAGGATGATGCCATTCTTCAGCATCGTTGCTTTCCCCTTGCCTGTCTTGATGATGTTCCCCTGTTCCATGCGGTTCTTCAAATATAGTTAAATTTCATCTTCGTAGAGGGAATCGGGCCATTGATCTAAAACAGGTCGTTGGTTTTGAGGACATATATAGGAAACAACTGATGCAATCCCTATTTTTGGGTTCCTTCATATAAAATCAGTTGCTGTTCTGCCTCTGATATGACACTACCCATGAGATATATTAGGTTGGGGCTGTTTGTAGCCCTTGTGATTCTTGCACCTGGTGCTACCTTGGCAGGAAATCATCCCGGATCTGAATGGGGTGAGGGAAAGGACTCGGTGGAAGTATGGGCTGCAGATACCACAGTCCGCAACCAGCACAAGGAACTGTTGCTGCGTCTTAGCAGCCTCGATGAAGCGGATATGATTCACCTCGTGGATTCATTGCTGGATCAATCTTACATAAGCCCCACCATTCTGGCCAGTCTTTCCCATTTTTCAAAGCGATTGACAGTCGGTGCTTCTGAGCCGGAACCCTATCCTGCCGATCATATATATCATAACTGGGATACAAAGGAAACACACCCTTACCCGGATGAGTTGTCGAAACATGATACCACGGTAAGCATCGTGCTATTGACCGATAGCCAGCAGTTTGTTCCTCCCATTGTGGGCACCCTCACCTCGAAGTACGGATACCGCGATGGTCGGAACCACAATGGGGTCGATATCGATCTGCATGTGTGGGACCCGGTACATGCCGCATTTGATGGTGTGGTAAGAATAGCACATACCGACGGTGGGTTCGGCAGGCTCGTGGTTATCCGTCACTACAATGGCTTGGAGACTTTTTATGGGCACCTGCATCGTTTCAAGGTGTCCGAAGGTGATACCGTTCATGCGGGACAGGTAATCGGTCTGGGCGGAAGTTCAGGGCATTCTACCGGCAGTCATCTTCATTTTGAAATGCGCTATAAGGGCAAACCCATCAATCCCGCCCATGTGATATCGTTACGGGAAAACAAACTGATCAGTGATTCGGTGGTGTTGCACTATCACGGATGGTACTACAGTGCGTATCCCACCGGTGTGACGTACCATGTGATCAGAAGGGGCGATTGTCTCTACAACATTGCCAAGCGATACGGGATGTCCATCAGCAGGTTGTGCGAACTCAACGGCATCCGGCGCAACACCGTCCTGCATGTGGGAAGGAAGTTGCGCGTGAGCGATGCCTCATGATCTTTCTTGATTATTCCGTTGAATGCCGGGGTGTGTCCGCTTCGTCATCCATCATGAAGAGCAGAATGATGTCAATCATCGCATGGGATACCATGGCCGTGATGATGCCACAGGTGATGAACAATACGCCGATGCCGGCGATCACCACTGTGAGGGCTACGCCGTAGGCGGAGAGGCGCAGGTCATTGGGCGACAGGTATCCGTGAAGTGCCACGAACAGGATGCTGGTGAACCACAGTCCCAAAAGGGGTTGCAATGCCGCCCTGAACAACATTTCCTCACCTATGCCGGCACAGAGTGAAATAAAAATGATCTCCACAGGGCTGAGGCTGATGTTGCCTAGCAGGCCCGCGTATTTTTCACGTACCGGTGTCATGAAATCACTGGCGATCAATGACCTTGCCGTCCATCCCGTGAGTGTGCCATATGCCAGTCCGATCAGAATTTGCAGATGCCATGGCATGCCGTGATCCAGGATCAATTCCAATTTGGATGGATGAAAAATGTACATGACAAGTACCCCAATCAGTGAAAATCCGATGAGGGTGAAAAGGGCGAGTAGAAGTAGGGCTTTCTTGTTCATCAATGTAAATCGCATTCAAAAGTATAGGTTTCTGGCAGAAACGCAGGGTTGATTTTGCCGAATGGTGCATTCAAATGTGTGAATGGGAAGAAATGGAGGATGGTTGTTTGTCAATGGTCAATAGTTCCCTTCGGTCACGTAAATTCGCTGCGCTGTAAATATGCTTTGCGGTAAATAGCTCCCTTTGGTCGTGTCAAATAACCTCCGATCATTGACCGATAACCATTGACAAAGAGCAGCCGGACATTCTTCGCTAACGGGGTGTTTGTGCAAAGTTGTGCGAATGAATCTCCGGTTCTGTCTGACCGATGTTGTTACAGTAGTGTTCATATCGGTTCAGGATGTCTTGCACATATTTGACAGGTTCGTCACCCCGGCAGTAGCCGTATTTGACTACAGGATCCTTGAAGTATTTGGGTTGCGATTTTAGTATAAGGAATTTGTCGACCTGCCCGAACCATACATTCGGATTGTAATGGTTCTTGATGGCCAATTGTCTGGCATCCACCACATGGCCGAGTCCGACGTTGTAGGATGCCAGGATGAATTTGATGCGTTCGTCTTTGTCTTCCACATATGTCTGCCAGTAGTTGTCGAGTTTTTCGATGAGTTTTACGCCTGCCTCTATGCTTTGAGACGCGGTGGTGATGGTATCAAATCCCATCTGCCTGGCTGTGCCCGGCATCAGCTGGGTAAGGCCATATGCGCCTGCCCATGAGCGTGCTTCCGGGTTGAAGTGTGATTCCTGGTAGATCTGTGCTGCCAGAAGCCGCCAGTCCCAATCAATGCGTTGACTGAATTTCCGTATGTCGTCATCGAAAGCGGAGATTTTCCCTCCCGACAGGGAAGAGTATTCACTGTTCATGCGTTCGGACGAGGCCTTGGGACTCAGAAAATATTTGCGGTACAGGGTGTAGTAGGCTGGTTTGCGCTTGGTTTGATGGAGCCACCGGTTGAGTTCCTGCAACAACATGGGGGAGCTTTTGGATACGGCCCAGGCGATTCGTTGGGGAAAGGAAATGGGGGTGGCTACATCGATGTCGGGATAGTAGGTGTTGTTGATGAGCGCCACGTTCTCATCAGCAACGGTCATGTCTATTTCACCCAAGGCTACAAGTCTGATGAGCTCTTCCTGGGACAGTTCGCCCGGACTTTCCACAATGTTGATCTTGCCGCCGATTTCATCCGATAGGTTCAGCAGGCGTTGATAGAAGCTGGATGATTTTCTGACTTCTATGGTTTTGCCTGCCAGATCCAGTGGATTTCGAATCAGGTGTTTGTCGATCTCTGTCTGTTTCATCTTTTCCCATCCCACCGGCTTGTGTTGAACAAGCACCTGTCGGGTCAATAAGTGATACTCGGTGAAATCAACAATTTTCTTTCTTTCCTTGGTGATGGTGAGGTTGGCTGCTACAACGTCTGCTTCCCCTGTGAGCAGTTGGGTGAAGATGTCATCAAAATTTTCAATCACCCTGATCTCAAGATCAACCCCCAGGTGATTGGCGAAGCTATGAAGGAGTTCGTATTCAAAGCCCATCGGCCGACCCTTATAAATGAAATAGCTGGTGGAGCTGGTCTCCGTCAGCGCAATCAGTTTACCCCGCGCCTTAATGCGTTGTAAACCCATAACGCCCTCATCGCCATCGGCCATGCCGTCGGAACGGTGACCCTGGCAACTCATCATGCAAAGCACAATGATGAGCCCTAAACAACGATATGTATGTCTGATTGAAGCCATCCTCCTGGCAGTTGAAAAGCAAGGCACTGCAGACCTGCCCCGATCCGCAAATTAATGGCATATTCTTATACGGGGTACTTCCGGAATGGTTCAGGCCAATGAATTCATGGCCGATTTTTCCTTCCTGAAATTCATTATACTTTTGTGCAACAGCAACATGTGTTCAGAAATCAAACATAAATCCATGCACAGGAAACTGAAAAGAATCCTGTTGTCCATCCATGGGATAGGACAAGGCGGGGTTGGTATGGTGTTGCTTGTATGCATGTTGTTTGTGGTTTCGTGCAGTACGCGCCAGGGGTTTGAGTCACTTCAGGTATATAATTATTTCAAGGCCAGGCATACATTTAAGAAAGGACTGAGCCGCAACCAGGCGGCAGCGGGCTATGGTCTGGCATGTATTTATCTGAGAAACGACAATCCGTTTCATGACCTGGACAGTTCATTCTGGTACGTCACCATGAGTGAACAGGCCTATGCGATATTGAAACCCTCCAAACGCGAGAAATGGCGGGACCTGTTGGATTCGGCACGGATTGACAGTGTGAAGCAGAATATATACGGGGCGGCGTTTATCCGGGCTGTCCAGGCTGGAGATGAGGCTATTTACAATCATTTCCTGGAGTTTTACGTGGGGGCTCCCCAATATGATTTGGCTGTCAAGAGAAGAAATACAGTGGCATTTTCAAGGGCGAGGGCGCAGAATACATCCGATGCCATGTTCAGGTTTCTGGATCGGTACCCGGATGCGCAGGAGGCAGAAGAGGCCAATGATATTTACCAGGCATTGTTATACAAGGAGCATACCGAAAGCGGAACGGTGGATGCTTACGTCGGGTTCATTCGTGATTTCCCGGAGAGCCCCTATGTCAGGGAAGCCCAGAATACGATTTTCGCATTGGAGACCGAGTCGGGAAAGGCATCGGATTATTACGGCTTTATCCGACAGTACCCGTCGAATCCCAATGTGTCTGCCGCCTGGCACAACCTTTACCAGCTGAATGTGGTTGATTACAAGCCGGAAACCATTGCAAAGTTCCTGGAGATGTATCCTGACTATCCGTTTCGCAATCAGGTTGAACAAGAGCTTGAATTGTCTCAGACAACCCTGTTTGCCATCCGAAGTCAGGGAAAGTGGGGCTATGCCGATAGCACGGGCAAGGTGCTTGTGCCATGCCAGTTTGAATGGGTCGCTGACTTTGCTGAAGGATTGGCCATGGCAGGACGGCATGGCAAAGTCGGATTCATCAACAAGCATGGATATACCGTGGTTTCCTTCCAGTATGAGGAAGCTGAATCGTTTAAAGATGGGTATGCATTGGTGTATGATGGAACGCATTACGGCTTTGTTGAGCGTACCGGTAGGGTGGTTATTCCTTTGGAGTATGACCAGTTGAATGAATTTTCAGAAGGTTTGGCTGCGGCACAGAAGGAGGATGCATACGGTTTCATCGATCGGAAAGGCAAAGTTGTCATACCTTTTGTTTTTGATCAGGCGGGTGATTTTTCGGAAGGCCTGGCACGTGTGGTTTCAGATGGGAAAACCGGCTATGTGAATACCTCCGGTGAGTTGGTTATCCCTTGTCAGCTGCAATGGGGGGAGCCGTTTCATGATGGATTGGCCAGGGTGAGATCCATGGATGAATTCGGTGTTATGGATCCTGCCGGACATTGGAGGCTCCGACCTGAATATGACCTGGTGGGTAACTTCTCCAACAACAGGGCCCTGGTGGTACAGGAGGGGCATCTGGGCTATGTGAACCGGAAGGGTGAGGTGATGATCCCCGTGACAGCAGAGGCAGATGTGGATGTGGCCAACTGGGCTGGTTTTCAACATGGAAAGGCGAAGTCGAAAAAGGGAAAGGGCTGGGGCATGATTGATACCGCCGGTCGGGTGGTGGTTCCGCGTGACTATGAAGACCTCGGGTACTACCAGTGTGGTTTGCTTCCTGCGAAGAAGCGGGGGAAGTGGGGATACCTCAATCATAAGCTCCGGGTGATGGTGCCTTACCAGTACGACCGGGCGTATTCATTTGCGGAAGGCATGGCAAGGGTGGAAAAGAAAGGCATGGTTGGTTTTATCGATAGCCTGGGGCGTGAAATCATACCTGTTGAATTCGAAGAGGCGGGATTGATTCGCAATGGTTGTGTGTTTGTTTCGCGTGGTGGGAAATGGGGATGTATGGTGGAAGGAGCTTGGGCTTTACCCTTGCAATATTCCAAACTGGAGTTCACTTCATCGGCCACCATCATTCGTGTTCAAAAAGGAACCGTGATGGGGTATTTCGATGTGTGTGATTTCAAATGGGTGTGGAAAGAAGATGGGTTTGATCAAACCGAACCGGCAAAGCCTTAGTCGGCAGTTTCGCGTTCGAACAAGTCTTTGCTGATGCTTTCATCATCCTTGAAGAAAAAGATGCCACCCCACTGGTAATTGATTTGTTTATAGATTGTGACATTCCCTTCCCGGCTGATGATTACTTTTTTGATGGTTCTGGTTCTCTCTTCAATAAGCTCTTCCGTTTTGCCTTCGGGGTAATCTTTGTTTTTTTCCGCCTCAATCTTTTTTGTGAGGCTTATTTTCGGAGGATTGTCCTTTAAACGTTTGGCTTCTGCCATCTTTGCGTCCGCAGCAGCTTTTCTTCTGGCCTCGGCGGCAGCCTGAGCAGCACGTACTTTCCGGTCGTTTTCTTCCTGTTCTGCTTTTAATCTGGCTGCTTCTGCTTCCCTGGCTTGCTTGCCTGCCCGGGCGTCTGCAACCTGCCTGGCAGCATCCTCATCTGCCTTTCGTTTGGCTTCGGCATCAGCGGCTCTCTTGGCTGCTTCATCTGCCTTTCGTTTGGCCTCGGCATCAGCGGCTCTCCTGGCATCTTCGTCCGCCTTTCGTTTGGCCTCGGCATCAGCGGCTCTCTTGGCTGCTTCATCCGCCTTTCGTTTGGCCTCGGCATCAGCGGCTCTCCTGGCATCTTCATCCGCCTTTCGTTTGGCTTCAGCATCAGCGGCTCTCTTGGCATCTTCATCCGCCTTGCGTTTGGCCTCGGCGTCAGCGGCTCTCTTGGCTGCTTCATCCGCCTTTCGTTTGGCTTCGGCATCAGCAGCTCTCTTGGCTGCTTCATCCGCCTTTCGTTTGGCTTCAGCATCAGCGGCTTTCTTGGCATCTTCGTCTGCCTTTCGTTTGGCTTCGGCATCAGCGGCTCTCTTGGCTGCTTCGTCCGCCTTTCGTTTGGCTTCGGCATCAGCAGCTCTCTTGGCATCCTCGTCTGCCTTTCGTTTGGCCTCGGCGTCAGCGGCTCTCTTTGCATCTTCAGCTGCCTTGCGTTTTGCTTCAGCCTCAGCAGCTCTTTTTGCCTCTGCCTCGGCAGCTCTCTTGGCTTCTTCTGTTTTCCGTTTTGCTTCAGCCTCTTCAGCGGCTTTTTTCGCAGCATCCTCCTCCGCTTTTCGCTTTGCCTCCGCTTCTTCAGCAGCCTTTCTGGCAGCTTCCTCTTCGGCTTTTCGCTTGGCTTCAGCTTCTGCTGCAGCTTTTTTAGCGGCTTCTTCCTCTGCCTTTTTCTTGGCAGCTTCATCTGCTTTGGCCTGTTTGGCCGCATCCTTCTTGGCTTGTTCCTGTTCCTTTAATTTTTCTTCGAGTTCCTGTTCAACTTTTTCCAGTTGGGATTGAATGGATTTTGTATAGTCTGTATCATAGCCGAAGTCGTCCATTTCAGCCGAATACTCGATTTTACCGACGGGTTGATTGAACACGATGGTGTTCACGCCTTCCACTTGTTCAAAGAGTTCAATAATGAAATCGAAAGGTTCGAATTCATCCTGTAACCGGTCTGCAGGTACTTTGGTATTTACGCTGATTTTCTTGGTGACGTACCCGGGTTTGGAAAATGTGAAAATGTAGGTGTGGTTGAAGTCCAAAGGCTCAGAAAAAAAACCACCTCCGCTAAGACCGATTGATTTGGCAGATCCGCCATCTTTAGAAACTGTAATCTTTACATCACCCCGGTTTCCGCTTTTTACCCGAACGGTTCCCTGGATATCGAATACGTTTTGTCCCAGAACCGGACCCACAAAGAACAAATGAAATACAAACAACCATCCCTTTATACCGGATAGGGCACCCTTGAAGGTGTGCCCTGAAGGTGCTTTGGGCATTGGCTGTTTGTATCGGTATTGTTCAGGGTTCATATAATTTGTAAGGTACGGCAAAGCTTATGCCAGCAAAAAAAGTTCGCTTTGGTTTGGTTTTTGCGTGAAAGCTTTCAGGATATTGTCATTGATATCGCATCCGTAACCCATCAATAACTTTAAGTGCCAAAATTCAGTATAAGGCATGCATCAAAGGTAAAAGATTCACGAAATGTCGACCTGTCATTTTTACAAATATACCTATTTAATCCTGTTCTTCGGTGTGTTACAGAGTGTTGTTTCTCGTGCACAGGAAGTCATTACGATGGAAAAAACGGTTGAGTTTCTTCAATCCAAAATGAAAGACAATTGTAAACTGGAAATGAAGACCGGTGGCAAGTTGGTGGTGACTTATGAGAAAGACGGAGCCCCTTATCGGGAAGACTGGCTTTTTATGAATGACATGGATACGGCACAAGTAACCTACAATGAAAGTGAACGGTCGATTAACATGCATTGCCGGGATGGGGAAGAAGATTGTGTTACCAGAAAGTTCTATAAGGACAAGGAAAAACGGTTTTACGCCAGGGTGAACTTTGCCTTTGACTTTTCTCCTGAAGAGGCTGCGGTCGTGATGGATGCATTGAAGCATATGATTCTGGTGGCGCAGAATGAGAAATACAAACGCACAAAACCTTTTGAATGATGAAACGCGCACGCATGTTTTGGATTCTGACACTCCTGCCTGTGATGATGGCAATGGCACAGGATTCGCAGGTGAATGACCTGATGAACGAGGGCAATCAACTCTTTAACAAAGGGGAATATCAATCAGCGATCGAGAAGTACAATCAGGTGCTTGAAATTGATCCGACCGCTTTTAATGCCATCAAACAAAGGGGACATTCCTATCTCATGTCGGGTAATTATGAGGGAGCCATTCATGATTTTGATGACCTGTTGAAACAGGACCCGAAGCACAAGTGGGCATTTAATAATCGTGCAGCTGCCAAAATGAAACTAAAGGATTACAAGGGGGCCATTGCCGACTATAACAGCGTGCTTGATTTGGACCCTGAAGACCAGGAAGCCTATAACAACCGTGGGTTTGCAAAGAAAAAGTCGGGGGATACGGATGGTGCCTGCCAGGATTGGAACCGCTCCAAAAAGCTGGGAAACAAGGAAGCCAAGATCATTCTGAAGAACAACCATTGTAAATAGCCAACACCATGAAGTTCATATTCACGTTACCGGTGCTGATGTTTGGGATCTACTTGTTCCCGAACATGACCGAAGGAGAAGATACGGTTGCAACACAAGATGATTGGACCGATTGCGTAGAACAATATGATTCCAAATGGGGAGATGAGGATTGCAGTCAGTGTCATGCCTTTGCGGATACCTATAAAGCACTGTTACGCAACAAATGCTCTGAAGCCATCGACCTGAAGTGCTGCGTGCAGGAGGAGAACAAGACCTGGCGGTGTTTTGCCTGGTTCGAAGTAACAGCCGGTGATACCGTAGCCCCTTATGCCTGTAAGGGAAATGGAAAAATCATTTGGTGGTCCAGGAAAGCGGGAGATACGGGAACGCCATTTCCTACCAATGAAGAAGTGAATGCCATGTACAAAGACTAGATCGAAAGTATGTGGGGAAATCCCCCGTTGACAAGATCATTTTTCAGGGCCTGGAAAAACAGTTCGTATTGTTTGTGCCAGGCCTTTTCATTTTCCAGCAAATGATCTACCGATGTTGCCATTGGCCAGGGGAACGACGTGCGTTTTTCGAGCCCTTCCAGTGAACGGCGTATGCCTTCCGTATTCCGGTACCTGTATAGCCAGTCGCCCTTGATCATATATGGCAGCATCCTGCGCATTTGCTCGGGCATATGCAGGTAATGGCGCATCAGAACGGCATACGCGTGGTGGGTGTATTTCCGGAAGCCCTTTGCATCCGCCGCATGCCATTTGCTCGCCAATAAATAGTCAAAAAAAAGGTCGGTAATGATTCCGGCGCATTTACCATGTTCTTTATACAGCCATGTTTTACAGGTCAGCACTGCAGGATGCCGGTCGGTGTAGCTGTCAATAAACCGGTGCATCCGGATGCCCCTGGCAATGGGTGCGGAATATTCCTCATGTTTTTTTCCTTTCACGGCGTCGGCGATGAAATTGCCTACCATCAACCCCTCGTCATCTCCTGCCAGATACAGATGTGAAAGTATATTCATGTGATGAAGGTAGGATATTGTTCAAAACCCTTTCTTAATTTCTACCTTTGCTTTCCCAATATCATGCATATGAGGCTATCCAGGATTTTTCATTGGTTGATACCGGGATTGATCTGTATTGCGGGTCAGGTTACCGTTGTGAACGCACAACAACCGGGCATGACCGTTATGCAGCCGATCGGGATCAAACCCTTCGGAGTCGGTAAGAAATCGGACGTTGAACAGTTGCAGCGACGGAGGCTTGTGGTGGCCATGGAAGATGAGAAATCACTAGACATCCGATCCATCAACAAAAGCCTGAAAAAGGCGGTGGAAGATTACTGGTACCTGGCGGCCAAGGATGTTCTTTTCCTGGACATGATCAAGGTCGAAGCATTCATTCAGGCCAAAGACACCAACTATGTCATTCTGCAAATGAGTTCCAGGCAGTTCAGCATCACCGAACTGCCTGAAGAGGATGCACCTACCTCACTTGATGTGAGGCGCCTGGAGATCTATTTGCCGGAGAATAAACGCCGGATCGCCACCATCCGGATGCCCGACGATATTCCATCCCTCGGTGAAGTCGTGATCGGCATAAAACAAATGCAGGCATACCTTCACGACCGTGGAGCACCTGTTGATGAAGACAAACGCGGACCCAAAACAGAGAACCATCCGGAGATCGGGGATAAAACCTTGTTGATTGATAAAAAGGATTTCCGCACATTTTCGTCGGACGACATCAAGGAAGTCCGGTATGTATATCCCAAGAAAATAGAAGTGGTTGCCAAAGACCGGATCGAACAGGCCATTATGCAGGAAGATTCAACGGTGGCTTTTGTGCAGCTCGTCCACTATCGCAGAACCCAGTCGCTCCATTATATCATCAGTGCCAAAAGCGGGGAAGTGCTGGGGCATTTCAAGGCCAGGAATTCCCTGGGCGACTACCTGCATTACCACCAGTATGTGACCATGAAACATGTGAAGCGATATGGTAACCTTGCTGATGTGAAGTATGCGGGTATGTATACCAAGCGTTTCAATGGACGGTACGCAAACGGAATGGAGATCAGCCCCAGGGTGATTGTGCAGCAATCGCTTTTTGAGGGAAAGGCTTATCGCAACAAAACCGTATTCACCGAGCGGGTGCCTGAAGTCAACAAACTGGTGAGTCAACATGGAGAAACCACATATCTCAAAACCGTTGGGGTTGCCATGGGTGGCATGATCACTACCTATGTGGATACCACCTGGTCTCTGCATGCCGGGTTGTTTTATTCCGTGCAGGGGCAGCGATTTCGCTTCACCCATTACGACAGCATTCAGGGGAAGGTGAGGAACCGTTCGATCGATTTCAAACTTGACTACCTCAAGGTTCCTTTGCAGGTGGGTTGGAATTCCCGGAATACGAGGCATGTGGTGTTCCAGGTAACAGCCGGGCCTCAGATAGGAATTCTGGCCAATGCGAAGGAACTGATCGATGGGCAGGAATACCGTGATGTAACACTCCAGCGAAGCTTTAAAGAAAAAAGTGATCAGATCGATTTTTCAGGATCCATGAAAAGCATTGATATCTCTGCTTTGATGACTGCCGGGGTGTACCTCAAACTGTACGGCCAGGCATTCCTCTACCTGGGCGGTCATGGCGATATATCCATCCGGGATGCCGACAACAATGGCCGGTGGAAGGATCCTGAATTGCCAGCCTCACGGAATATTACGTTCGGACTGGAAAGCGGGATCAGCTATCTCTTCTGAACCTTGTCCGCTGCTTCGCATATCCAAGTACCGGAAATCATCCGTTTTCGAATGGACGATGGAATGCGATGGCCAGTTGCGGAATACATCCGTACCCTTGTTTTTATTGAAGGGCAGGCATGTCCTGAAGAAGAAGAGTTTGACGGATTGGATGCCGGTTGTGAACATTTCCTGGCCATGTGGAAGGGAGAACCCGCCGGAACAGCCCGCGTGAGAACTACATCCGAAGGTGTAAAGCTTGAAAGGTATGCGGTGCTGGATCCGTTCCGTAGATTGGGAATAGGAAAGGCCCTGGTGGAAGCAACATTGGCCTATGCGAAGAGCTTCGGGCAGCCGATTTATATGCATGCACAGGCAGAAGTGGAAGGTTTGTACCGCCCCTTTGGATTCCGGCCCATTGGCGATATCTTTGATGAAGTAGGGATTCCTCATCGCAAGATGCTGTATCATTCGCTCTGACTTCATAACCATCCGCGGCATGCAAAACATCATTCAACCTACGCTGCTTGTAGACAAAAGAAAGGCCATTGCCAATATCCGTACAATGACCGCAAAGGCACTGGCAGCCAAGGTGCGGTTCAGGCCGCATTTCAAAACACATCAATCGGCTGAAATTGGGAACTGGTTCAGGGATGAGGGCACCAGGGAGATCACCGTTTCTTCGCTGGACATGGCCTTGTACTTTGCTGATCATGGCTGGGATGATATTACGGTTGCCATCCCTGTGAACATCCTGGAAATTGAAAAAATCAATGCGCTGGCTGCGCGGATTCGCTTAAATCTGGTTGTGGAAGCTTCCGGGCCGGTTTTGTTTCTTCATGAGCACCTGAAACACCGGGTGGGTATGTGGATCAAGGTGAATACAGGATATAACCGAGCCGGAATCGATGCCTCCGATCATCCGGGTATCTTGCGCCTATGCCAGGAGATTGCAATGTGCCCCGTGATGGAGATTCAGGGATTGATGGCTCATGCCGGACATACATATCAGTTACGACATGAGGAAGCCATACAGCGGGTGTTTGATGAGACCCTTCAGATTTTGCATACCGTGCGTCTATTCTTGGCAGAGCAAGGGTTTCATGGTCTCCACATATCGGTGGGTGATACCCCGGGGTGCAGCGTAGCGAAGGATTGGTCGGGTGCGGAAGAAGTACGGCCCGGTAATTTTGTTTTCTACGATGTGATGCAAATGGTAATCGGTTCGTGTTCGGCCCAGGATGTAGCGGTGGCAATGGCTTGTCCGGTTATCGCATGTTATCCGGAGCGTGGAGAGGTATTGATTTATGGTGGCGGTGTGCATTTTTCCAAGGAAATGATCCAATGGCACGGTGAACCATGTTACGGACTGGTGACCGATCTGGTTGATGGTTGTTGGGGGCAAGTGCAGCGTGATGAATACATCTCCGGGTTATCGCAGGAACATGGGAAAGTGAAGATTTCAGGCGCACGCATGAAACGAATCAAACCCGGAGATCTGATGTTTTTCCTTCCGGTTCATTCGTGCATGACCGCAGACCTCATGCGGTCGTACACGGACATGCACGGGCATGTGATTGAAGGTGCTTCTTACTGAACCACCTTTACTTCAACACGTCTGTTTTTCGCCTGATTTTCCTTGGTATCGTTGGGTACCGCCGGTTCTTTTTCTCCCTTGCCGACAACGGTCATGCGTTTGGCATCGATGCCATTCCGGAGGAAGTAATCATATACCGATTGCGCGCGGGTCTTGGACAGGCGCAGGTTGTAATCGTCACCCCCAACGCTGTCTGTATGTCCGGATATTTCAATCTTGACATCCTGTTTCTGGCGTAGGATGGTAAGCATTCTTTTTACTTTTTCCACCGACTCCACATTCAGAAGGCCGATGTTGTACTCAAAGTACAGAATCTCCCATTTACCTTGTTCAGGTACCTGAGGCTTGGTGGGTTTGGTTGTGGCTACTGGGGTGGTTTCAGAGGTCGGTTTGTTGTTGGCTTCGGGTGTGGTGCCGGTTGCCGGATTTTTGGTCACAGCAGCGCCATCCGTGCCACTGGTATTCTTCACATCCTTGTTGTCTTTGTTCTCCGGAGTAGTGGTTGTTACCTCCGTTGTTTCTTCCGGACTGGCAGCATCGACCAATTCTTCCGCTTCAGTAGCCTCCTCTTCAACTTCTTCTTCACTGCTTGCATCCGCTTTCGGCTCTCCGCCTTCATTCATGTTTGACTCATCTTCGGAAATAACGATACGATAAAGGTCAAGTCCGCCATACCCGTTTTCACGTACGGACGCGAAATAGGCGTGGGTTCCGGCACGGTTGGTTACATAGAAAATGTTGTCGGCAGCAGTATTGATGGGGTAGCCGATGTTTTCCGGGTCGCTCCAACTGCCATCATCCTGAAGTTCTGTCTTGAAGATATCCATTCCGCCCATGCTCTTATGCCCTTTGGATGAGAAGTAAAGGGCTTTTCCATCCGGATGAATGAACGGGCTGTCCTCGTCATATTCCGTGTTCACATTGCTTGGCATGAGTGTGGCAGATCCCCAGTCGCCATTGTTGTCTTTGTGAGAAACATACAGATCAAGGCCACCCGGACCACCCACGCGTTCGCTTGAGAAATACATGGTTTGGCCGTCTTCCGTTACGGTTACGTGTGACTCGTAAGCCGGCGAGTTGATGTGTGCGTTGAGTTCTTCGGGTTCTGTCCAGGAATCACCCATGCGGGTGGATTGGTAGATGTTGCCATCGTCCCCGTTGGCTTTGTATAGGTACAATGTATTACCGTCGGGTGAAAGGCTGATGCTGGCTTCGTGGTCAGGGGTGTTGATGGTTCCTCCGATGCTTACCGGGTTGGACCAGGCACGACCCTCAATGTGTGAAATGTAAATGTCTTCGTAGTACTGACCATCAAGTCCGACTTTCTCGCCTGTACTGCCTGCACGGGTGGAGGTGAAGATCAACGTGGTTTCATCTGCAGAAATCACCGGTGCATAATCATTGTAAGCGCTGTTGATACGGGATCCGAGGTTGGTGATGAACACAGGCAGGGGATTCTCCATCAACTCACGTGCATTTCTGCATTGATCCAGGCGATGATCCACCTCTTTGATCAACTCCGGGTCAGAATCCTGAATCAGCTGCTTGAATGCCGAATAGTAATATTCGGCGCTGTCGATCTGGTGCAGGAAATGAAAGGCTTCTGCCAAATAGAAATAGCTGTCGACCGGAGCCTGAGTCTCTTTCGGGTGCCCGGTTCGGTATTCGTGTGTTGTATTTTGAATGGCCTTCCTGAAATAGGTAATTGACTTCTCCTGATCCACCGGAAAATTGAACGAATATGAATTGAAAAGGCACACACCGATCTTGAAAGAAAGGTTGGCATTGTCGGGTTGCATTTCAGCCAACCTGGTGAAAAGTGGCAAGGCCTTCTCATAATTGGAAACCCCAATAAACCTTTCGGCTTCCAGAAATGTCTTTTTGAAATCGACGCTCTCTTCCTGTGCCAAAGTCACAAGGGGAGAGACGGCCAAAATGGTAATCAAAAGGCGCTTAAGTGAAGGCATGTGCGGTGTATAATGGATGTGCGCGCAAAGATATCTTTTCCGAACATTAATGCCAAATCAAAACAGGAGACAGAAAGCGGATCGGGATGCCTGTGGATACCCCGTGGTTGCTACGTCGAATTGATGATAACAATAGCTGAGCGTGGTGTTTTTTTCTTTGAATACACCAGTCCCCCATTCTTTGCAATATCAGTCATGGAAGGAGTTTTACTTCATTCGGAATCAAAAACCAATCGTTTTTGAAACCTCCTGAGATATTCCCCGAGCCATCCGTTTGTGCTAAAAATTGACAGAGTTGGATTCGGGAATCTGAGTGGTCGCAAAAGAGCGATGATTGTCTGTTCCTCTGGGAATGCATTCAGGATGTTGGGCAGGACATGTGTATGCAGTTACACAGAAATCTGTTGATAAAATTTTTATTTGTTAATTTACTGCATTACTTTGCGGGTTACCTTGCAAGGATAATGGGTTTATAATGAGTATTTTGCATTTCCGCTTTTTTTTACTGAGTCTGGTGCTTGTCGCAGGTGGTATTCGTAAAGCCAATGCACAGGAGGAAGACAACTTACAACAACCTTTTTCCAATATAGATCCGGAAGATTTTTCGCCCAAAACCCTCCAGATGTTGTTGGTGCAAAAGATCAATGCGTATCGTCTGGAACAGGGGCTGGATTCGCTTGTGGGCCAGGAAATAGCAGAAAAGGCATCGGCGGATCACTCTAAATTCATGGCCAAGATTGAACAGGCTGTGACCGAGGTGGGTGGTGGTAAGAAGAAGGATACCGGTAGCCGGGTGAAGTACTACGGCGGTTCACATCATGCCAAGGAACTGGTTGCCAAAGCCAATATCGCCAAAGGCCGCGACCCCTTTACCTACGATAAAGTAGCGGATGAAGTGGTCCAGAAGTGGATATCCAACAAACGCGACGCAGAGGTGCTTGCCGATGGAGGTTTGGTGTTTGCATCCGCAGGTGCAGCACTTGATCAGGAAGGAAAAAGGGTATATGTGTCGGTGGTTTTCGGGGCGTACGACATGTTGAATCAAGGGGCCGCCAAAAAGGAGGAATTGAGTTTTCCTTATTCCACAAAAAAGTACGGATTGAAAGCGGGTGATGAACGCTCTTGCAGAACCTGTGGGAAATTCCAGGACTTGCAGGATCTTCAGAAAGGGCTATCCATTGAAGGAAGTACAATCTACTTTGAATATGACAACCTGAAACTGTTCAAACGGATGATTCGCCACCCCAAAGACGGCTTGGCCGTGGACATCGTCCAGAAAGAACAGTATCCGTGCGACAAGCCTTACAACATCATTGATCATGATCAGGTCAACAAAGGGGTTATGCTGAAACGCATGTATGCCAACAAGCTTTATAAACGCAATGAAATTAAAGATCGAAAAGCCAATAAGATCAGGGTACCGCTGGCTACATTGCCAGCCAATTTTGATAACCCGGATATAGAACTTAATCTGATGGTGATCATTGACAAGATGGTGTGCGCCAATATCACCCGCAAGTTTATGGCTGAATCGGGTGTGGAATCGGTAACACCCCTGCACATGATTCCGGATACGGTTTTCGTGGCAACGGATGGTGTGTACAAGCTGGCTGCCGATAAAACCGTACTGAACTTTAAAATTCCTTTCGACAAGAACAAGGCTGAATACAAACCGGAGGATATCAAGGCATTCATCGCATCCCTCAATGAGCCTGATTTCATCGTGAAGGAATTGGAAATATATGCGTATTCCTCCATTGAAGGTGATTCATTGAAGAATGCCAAGTTGCAACAGAAACGTGCCGAGAGCATTGTAAGTGCCCTGGAAAAATTGCAGAAAGGGCATGTGAAACGTACCATCATCACCAGTGATTCGTGGAGCGAGTTTAAGAAACAGGTGAAGGGCGGTCCTTATGAATATCTGGCCAAAATGACCCGGGAGCAGGCAAGCAAGGAGATAAGCGACAACCGTTCGCTACTCAAAAACCTTGAACCCATCCTTCAGGAAGAACGATATGCCCAGATCCTGATGACCATTGAGTATAACATCCAGGGGAAGAATGAGCAGCCTTATGTGATCAGTAAATTTGCAAAGGCATTGAAGAACAATGATCCCAAACTGGCTACCGCCTTGCAGAATTTCATGATTCAAAAGATGATGATGGGACGCTATACGGAAGATGCCATCTCAGCTACGGAAATCCCCCATCAAAAAGAGTTCGCTCATCTTATCAACAACCAGATATGGTTTGAAAACCTGCAGGTGAAGGATACCCTGGATGCCAGTGAATGCGGTGTGATCAGCGAGTTAGCAAAGCTTTCGCCGGCAGATTTGTATATCGCCTTTAACCGGATGGTGTGTGCAGTTAAAAATGACCCTATTTCCGACGAAACACATGTACGGAAGATGCAGGAGGAGATTGATAAGTTCTATAAATCCGATATTCAGAAAGATGACATTGATGCACTCAACCTGGAGTTCCGGTTCAAAGTGATTGAGACTTTTGATAGTTTGGAAGGAGGACAACCCATTGTGGAGGAAAGCATCGACAAGATTAAAGAGGTTTTTAATATCCGCGAGGCCACCTGGCAGAATGCCCTGAAACTTGCCGTGATATTTGTTGAACAACGCAAGAATTACGAGTATGCCTTGAAATTGCTGGATCCTTTTGTGGTTCGTGAACAGGTTGATGAGCGGCTGCTGCAAACCTTTATTTCGCTGTGTACATATGTTCCGGAACGTTTGAATTCTCCCAAGCTGAGACAGGCTCTGGTCAAGCTTCATGAAATGGATCCGAAAGCGTACTGCGAGCTTATAGACCGGCAACACCACTCGTTCCAGATCTTCGATAATCCCGGTATCAAGGAGGATTATTGCAAAATTTGCGGCAAAAATTAAAGAGGGGTCCCACCTGGTTTTTACCTTTGAAATTCTATGACAAATTATTCTAAATGGCTATGGGGTGGCCTGGGATGGGCATTTATGGGTCCCATCGGAGGCATCATCGGTTTTGCTCTCGGGGCACTTGCAGACAGTGAACAGGCAAAAGGTGGTGGAGGAAGACCTGGTGCCACACATCCGGGTGATTTCGGCGCCAGCCTGCTGGTGCTTGCCGGAGCGGTTATGAAGAGCGATGGCAAAGTCCTGAAATCGGAACTGGATTACGTCAGGAAATTCTTCGTTCATCAATTCGGGAAGGAGCATACCCAGGAAAGAATGTTGCTGTTCCGGGAGATTCTCAAACAAGACCTGCCGGTGAAGGAGATATGCACCCAGATCCGTGATAACATGGCTCATCCGGTACGCCTGCAACTGCTGCATTTCCTGTTCGGGGTGTCATTGGCGGACGGACATGTGGATCCCAGGGAGGTTGAAACCATTTCAAACATAGCACATCATTTGGGTATCAGTGCCAAGGATTTTGAGTCCATCAAGGCCATGTTTGTTAAAGACAGGGAAGCTGCATACCGGATATTGGAAATCACCCCGGATGCAAGCGTGGAGGAGATCAAAAAGGCCTACCGTAAGATGGCGGTTAAGTACCACCCCGACAAAGTGGAACACCTGGGTAAAGATTTTCAAAAGGCGGCCCAGGAAAAGTTCCAGCAGGTGAATCAAGCCTACGAAGACCTGAAAAAAGAACGGGGGTTCTCGTGAAACCTATCTTCAATGTTCGTGTGTACGGTATTGTTCGGAATGAATCCGATGAGGTGCTGCTCACCGATGAGTTTCGGATGGGCATGCGAATGACCAAATTCCCGGGCGGAGGTTTGCAGTTCGGGGAAGGATTGCATGATGCCCTGATTAGGGAATTCAGGGAAGAAATGGACCTGGAGGCTAAGGTGACCGGGCATTATTACACCACTGATTTCTTTCAAGCTTCTGCCTTTCGTGACAACGAACAACTGATCAGTATCTACTATCTCGCTGATCTTGAAAATATAGCTACACTTGAGACCAGCCGAAAACCATTTGATTTTGTTCATGAGACCGATGGTGCCCAGGCTTTCCGATGGGTGCCCCGGCAGGATCTGCATGAGGCAGCTCTGACCTTTCCCATTGATCAATGGGTTGCCAGCCGACTGAGAGCCGGTTGGCAACTTTGATCCCATTCAGATGTTTTGAAAGTTTTGTCAGGCGTTGGCCGTTGCCTCTGAAGCAAAAAGCGGGTATGAATGGGTGAGGCTTTTCACCTTTTCCGCCACGGCTTTGATGCGGGCTTCGTCATTGATGTGGGTTACCACCTCATCCACCAGATCCACCACCTCAAGCGCTTGCTCTACTTTGAAACCACGTGTGGTGATGGCCGAAGCACCAATGCGGATGCCGGATGTAACAAAGGGTGATTTGTCATCAAACGGAACCATGTTCTTGTTTACGGTGATTTCCGCGCGTACCAGCGCATTCTCTGCATCCTTACCGGTAACATTTTTTGAACGAAGGTCAATCAACATCAGGTGATTGTCGGTGCCTCCAGAAATTACCTGGTAACCTTTGTCTACAAATGCCTTTGCCATGGCCTGGGCATTGGTGATTACCTGTTGGCAGTATGACTTGTAATCATTTGACAAAGCTTCACCGAAGGCAACGGCTTTGGCAGCGATTACGTGTTCCAGGGGGCCGCCCTGTGTTCCCGGAAATACCGCTGAATCCAATAGGGAAGACATTTTTCGGATTTCACCTTTCGGGGTTTTCAAGCCATAGGGGTTGTCAAAATCCTGTCCCATCATAATTACACCGCCGCGGGGTCCGCGAAGGGTCTTATGTGTGGTGGACGTGATGATATGGCAATGAGGCAAAGGATTGTTCAGTAATTTCGAGGCGATTAATCCTGCCGGGTGGGAAATGTCGGCGAGCAACAAGGCACCCACTTCATCTGCAATGGCACGTAATCTTGCATAGTCCCAATCGCGGCAGTAAGCTGAAGCACCGCAAATGATCAGTTTGGGTTTTTCCTGGCGTGCTGTTTCAGCCACCTTGTCGTAATTGATGGTTCCGGTTTCCTTTTCAACCCCGTAGAATGTCGGACGGTAAAGTTTGCCGCTGAAGTTCACGGGTGACCCGTGTGTGAGGTGGCCTCCGTGTGAAAGGTCAAAACCAAGGATGGTGTCACCGGGTTTCAGTGTCGCCAACATAACGGCGGCATTGGCTTGTGCACCGGAGTGAGGTTGCACGTTTGCCCATGCTGCTCCGAACAATTCCGTGAGCCTATTGATCGCCAGGTTTTCCACCTGGTCAACTACTTCACAACCGCCATAGTAGCGTTTCCCGGGAAGGCCTTCGGCGTACTTGTTGGTTAAACAGGAACCCATGGCGTCAATTACCTGTTGACTGACATAGTTCTCTGAGGCGATCAGTTCAAGTCCTTCTAGCTGCCTTTTGTATTCTTCCTGGATGAGGTCGAAAACTTGCTGGTCTCTTCGCATGCTGTGTTAAAGTGTTAATGAGTGAGGCCGGATGCGAGGGGGCACTCCTGGGGTTAGAAAATATTTGAATGGAAATATTGCGATCTTTTAATTCTTGCGATAGTCGTATGCTTTTTTACCACCATATACAAGTCCGGCGGCAATCAGCAACCCTATGCCACCATCAATGGGTACGTTGTCCGGACCTGCGGGTCCCGGGTCACCGGAAGGGCCACCCACCGGCGGTTGAGCCAGGGCGGGAATCAGGCCCATCATGAAGAGGAAAGCAGTTACGGATATTAGTTTTTTCATGGCAACCCACTTATGGTTTTTAGGCGGCTAAAAGTACTAATTTTTTTGCAATGCTACCTTCCGGAAAGATAAATCAATACCGCCTGAGTATGTTCCTTGCCGGTTACTTCCAGAATGGCCGCGGTGTTCGAGGTTATAGGCGTGAAACGGCAATTCACAATGTTGCCTGATTGTACGTTGTTCCGGGTATAAATGGTTCTACCCGTCAGGTCCACGATCCTGATGTTCACAGGTTGGTCCCATCCCCTTAAATCCACTGATAAACCTTCTGAAGATTCCCAAGTCCGGAGGGGAAGGGTAAGGGTTGTTTGCGAAACCGGTTGTTTGCTGATGTATGTATCGTCTTTTGTTTCATCTGCGGCAAGGTTAGCGTCTTCTGAAGGTTTTGTGCTTTGGATAGGTATTAAAATAATCGAGTACCGGTTGTCGTATTCGCCGGATTTCAGATCCAGTGTAATGGACTTTCCGACGACAATGGGGGTGGTCTTTTTTAGTTCATTGTCCCAAAGAAAATATTGGCCTTCCGGTACTTCAATCGCATTCAACTGGTAGCGTCCGGAAGTAGCTACCGAAATGGTAATAGGTACTTCGGTTTGTCCTTGCAGTGGGGAGATGGCATTGATCGAAAGCGGTCCCCGATCGCTATTGCTGGCTAGATAGGGAGCCTCTGCATTGATACTTGGGATTTTGGCGGCATCCAACGCAAAGTCCCACTCCACATGACCTTCAGGATGGTAGTACAATACCGTTTCATCGCTGAGGCCGTTGTATTGCAATGCAAGGCGAAGTTGTGTATGAGTGGACTGCACCCGACCGCCAATGAGGTTTGCTGTGGCATTGGTCTTTACATTTTCGGTCATAGAGAGGGTGGGTGCCACACCTGTTGTTAGCACATAAAAACCCTGTCCCGGTGCAATGATTGCACTTCCTCCGTTGGTGGAAATGTGATTTACATACGAAGCGTATTGCTGTGTATTGGCATTCCACACATATATTCCGTTGCCCACACTTGCATTATATACCACTTCACTGTGGTCCCAATTGATGGCGCTGGGGTACGGATTGGAAACAAGGTTCCATCCATTTTCTGACGGGCTTCCATTGGATGCATACGTGAGAGGAATGTTTACATTTCCTTGTATCGGGGTACCTTGCACATTCAGTACGCATGGTAAGTTGGTCTTGTACACCCAAAGACTGTAGCCGGTAAACGGATAGAGCGTATCCAGGACACTATGTATGGCGGTCCATCCCGAATCGATGGATCCACTGGTGGCGTAGTCTTCATCATATGAGTACATGCTGGTCCAGTATGATTCATAACCGTTGCCCGTGCCCGCAATGCCTGTTAATGTAAGGTCATCGTTCAGCTCATTTACCGTAGCGCCGGTTACCGGGAAACCAATGTGCCGGAAACCAGCTGTTCCGGGCCCAATGTAACGTTGAAAAAAGATCTTTCCTGTCAGGCTTGCATTGGATGGCATGGTGGCCAGTCGGCCCGTACGGTTGGCTGAAGAATAAAATCCCAGGGAATCATTCGTGTTAAATTCCCCCCTTGCAAGTTTTAGGGAATCCTTGATCTCCGACATTCCGGAAATGATCGATACACCGGACCGGTTGTTGCATTCCACATTGCAGAAGCGTTGTGTACCCGAAATGGTTTGTGCGATGTTGTTGCTGAATGATACCGTTCCCTGCCGAGATGTGAATGTGCCCGTATTGATCCAGTTTCCTTTAAGTTCGATGTTTCGGCTGTTGGTTGAAACATCCAGCGCGGATGAAATGGTCAGGTTGTTTTTGACCACAATATCAGATTGCAGGGTTTTGGTATCCGAGCCTGCCACCTCAAGGTCGTAAAACGGATTGTTGTCAAGTGTTGTGATGGACTGTGGTTGATTTCCCGCCAGGATAACTTTGCCATTATTGGGGTTGAAACTACCGCCTGTTTGGGTGAAGTTGCCATGTATTGCAAGCGTATAACCCTTAAGGTTCAGGTTACCGTCGGTAAGTTCCAGGTTGCCATAAACAACCACGTTTCCCTGCAGGGGTTTGTTGTTGGAGCCTTGTATGATCAGGTGGTAGTAACCGTCTGCAGGTACAATGATATCTTGTTTGGATGATGAGGTATAGTGGATTCCGTTGTTCGCAGCTGAAGCGTAGAGGGTACCTCCGGAAAACATGGGGCCATCCGTATACAGGTGGCTGTTGGAACTGTTGGTCCAATGTGAGGTGGCATCCGTAGCGATCAATTTGCCTACATGTAATGTGCCGGATGATGTGACCTGGCCACCGGCATCGATTTTGAGATTACCGGTTACGGTAAGGTCGGTTGATGCCGGAAGTTCAAGTGCCGGTGAACTTATCAGGATATTTTTGTTGTTGTCTATGGTGCCGGTACCACTAAGCCGGAAGGCGGAGCTGCTCATAGTAAGCTTGCTTCCCAAGTACATATGACCGGGTACGCTCAGTTGTCCG